>JAFUUE010000069.1 GCA_017483945.1 Paludibacteraceae bacterium
TCGGGGTTCTTAC
Source organism: Paludibacteraceae bacterium (assembly GCA_017483945.1). Taxonomy (GTDB): domain Bacteria; phylum Bacteroidota; class Bacteroidia; order Bacteroidales; family Paludibacteraceae; genus Colicola. The sequence continues at coordinate 14 of JAFUUE010000069.1, forward strand.
AAACGAGGTCGAACATGTGGAACTTCTCCCATGTCGGCAGATAGAGGTCGCCAATGAGGGACTTATCGTAGTCGGCATAGCGGATAGCGTCGAACTTAGGAATACGAATCTGGGCATATGAACCCGGTTCGAAATCCATGTGCGCGCCTTCGGGCAGTTGTACCTTGAACTCCTTCATGAAGGTAGCTACGTTGCGGTTGGAGATGACCGTACACTCGTATTCCTTGACGCCGAGTATGGACTCGTCCACCTTCATGGTGATGTCCTCTTTGACCTTGACCTGACAGCCGAGACGCCAGCCCTCTTTCTGCTGCTTGCGCGAGAAATGGACGGTCTCGGTAGGCAGGATCTCACCGCCGCCGCTGAGCACCTGGCACTTGCACTGGCCGCACGAGCCCTTACCGCCGCAGGCAGAGGGCAGGTGAACGCCCGCTTCGCCGAGTTGGTTCAGCAGCGAGCCGCCGGCTGCCACGTCATAGACTTTGTCGCCGTTGATGGTGACTTTGACGTTACCGGAGGAAACGAGGTAGCGCTTGGCAATCAAGAGGACTGCGACAAGCAGGAGAATAATCACAAGGAAGACTGCGATTGCTAAAAGGATTGCTTTTGTTTCCATACTATACCTCCTTATCCGATTTTAAGTCCACTGAAGCACATAAACGCCATAGCCATCAGTCCCACGGTGATGAAGGTGATGCCCAGGCCTTGCAGGGGCTTCGGAACGTCGTTATACTCCATTTTCTCACGAATACCGGCGAGTGCGCAGATAGCGAGCAGCCATCCGAGTCCACTGCCGAGTGCATAGGCGAAGGCGTCGCCGATATTAGCGATAGCCTTAGGGTCAGCGGCATCGAGTGTGACGCGCTGCTGCATGAACAAGGAGGCACCCATGATGGCGCAGTTCACGGCAATCAGCGGCAGGAAGATACCGAGGGAGGCGTACAGCGAGGGGCTGTATTTCTCCACGACCATCTCCACGATTTGCACGATGGCGGCGATGACGGCGATGAAGAGGATGAAGCTCAGGTAGCTGAGGTCCACTCCTTCCACCAGGGCGTCTGGTCCCAAGACATACTGCTGCAGCAGGTAGTTGACCGGCAGGGTGACAAGCAGCACAAACGTCACCGCCACACCCAGGCCGGCACTGGTCTTCACATCCTTAGACACAGCCAGATAGGAGCACATGCCCAGGAAGTAAGCGAAAATCATATTGTCCGCGAATATCGAACGGACGAACAAGTTAATAGCGTGTTCCATCATTTCTTCTCCTCCTTGTTAAGTCCACGGTGTGCCCAGATGACGCAAGCCACGAGGATAAGCGCCATCGCCGGCATCATCATCATGCCGCAGTTCTCATAGAAGCCTCCGTTAGCCACATACCAGCTCCGGGGTATGATGCGTTGGCCCATCAGTGTGCCGGAGCCGAGCAGCTCACGCACGAAAGCCACGACGACCAGCACCCACATATATCCGAATCCGTTGCCCAGTCCGTCGAGGAACGAGTCCCATGGTCCGTTCGTCATGGCATAGGCCTCGAGACGGCCCATGAGGATACAGTTGGTGATAATCAGTCCGATATAGACGGATAGGGCTACGCTGACGTCATAGGCGAACGCCTTGAGGAAAGCGCTCACCAGGGTCACCAACGCCGCCACAACGACCAGTTGGACGATGATACGGATACGGCTGGGGATAGTAGTACGCAGCGCGGAGATGACCACGTTGCTCAGGGCGACGATAATCGTCACGGCGATACCCATCACCAGTGCCGGTTTGAGCTGCACCGTAACGGCCAGCGCGGAGCAGATACCGAGTATCTGCACAACCACAGGGTTGTTAGCATTCAACGGGCCAAGAAAAGCCTGTTTTGTCTTTTCACTAAGTGCCATAGTTTAGTCCTCCTCTGTTACGGGTTCAACTTCTTCTTGCGCAGGAGCCTTGTCCTCGGGCTGCGCGCCGAACCACCCTGCCTCTGCATAGGGGAGGATAGCGGTGCGGAGCATGGTCTCCACGCCCTTGGATGTGATGGTGGCACCGGAGATGCAGTCCACTTGGTCCTGTCCATCGGCCGTCTGGCCGCTCTTCATGAGGGCGATACCGACATACTGTCCGTCGGCGTCCAGCACGTGCTTCCCGTTGAAGCTCTTCTGGAAAGCCTCGGTAACAATCTCGCCGCCGAGTCCCGGCGTCTCGCTCTCGTGTCCGAAATAGGTGCCGAAGACCTCATTCTTGTCCTCGTTGAGCGCCATATAGCCCCAGATGGGTCCCCAGAGGCCTGCACCGCGCATGGGCAGCACATACTTGTGTGCGCCATCCACAGTGGCCTCATACCAGACGAGTTCGCCTTCGCGAACCTCGCGTACCTGCTCGGAATAGAGCTGCTCGGCCCGGGCGTCCTTGAGGTTACGCTCGTTGAGCGAAGCGAGTATCTGCTTCTTTTGGTCAAGCAGGACATTGGCGTCCTGACGGGGCTTGAGGGCACCCGAGACGACAGCCAGCAGCAGGGCGACGATAACCACCAGCACAGTGGCATACAGAACGGTATAAACGTTGCTGTTTGTATCAAACTTTTTCATAATCAGTCCTCCCTTATTTAGCGATACCGCGGTTCATACGACGTTTGACATTGACGCGTACCACGCACCAGTCGATGAGCGGGGCCAACGCGTTCATGAGCAGGATAGCGAGCATCATGCCCTCGGGGTAGCCGGGGTTGAGCACGCGGATGATGATAGCCACCATACCGATGAGGAAGCCATATATCCACTTGCCGCACTCGGTACGAGCGGAGGTGACAGGGTCAGTAGCCATGAAGACAGCGCCGAAGGCGAAGCCACCGAGCACGAGGTGCATGTACCACGGCATGTTAGCCGCCGCATTGTCCATACCGGCATGGTTGAAGAGCCATGCGGTCAGAGCACCGCCGACGAACACGCTGAGCATGGTTTTCCAGCTGGCTACGCCGGTGCAGAGCAACAGGCAGGCGCCGAGCAGGATAGCCCAGAGGCATGTCTCGCCGATACTGCCGGGGATAAGGCCGTTAGCGGCTGTCAGGAAGTCCACGGGCATCAGGTGGGCATCGGTCGTTGTGGCCAGTTCGGTCAGCGGCGTTGCGCCGGAGAAGCCGTCCACAGCCGTGCCGCCGTCCCAGCCCCATGTGCTGCCGATACGTACGAAAGGCTTGTCGCCCGTCATATGTGTCGGGTATGCAAAGAAGAGGAACGCGCGCGTGATGAGGGCCACGTTGAAGATGTTATAACCCGTGCCGCCGAACACCTCCTTGGCGAAGATGACCGCAAAAGCGGTAGCGACAGCCACCATCCACAGCGGCGTATTGACCGGCACGATGAGCGGGATGAGGAAACCGGTGACCAGGAAGCCCTCCTGTATCTCCTCGTGCTTCCACTGCGCCACGGTGAACTCAATACCCAGGCCGACTACGTAGCTGACGATGATATAGGGCAGCACAGCCAGCAGGCCGAAGCCGAACGCTTTCCACCACAAGGCGGCGGTCAGGCCGGCAGCCAGTTGACCCGTAGCGAGCAGGTGCTGGTAACCCACGTTGAACATACCGAAGAGCAGGGCCGGAACGAGCGCCAGCACGACCAGAATCATCGTGCGCTTGCTGTCCGTCGTGTCATGCACCTGTGCGCCCACGCGTTTAGCGGTGCTGTTCGGCGTAAAGAGGAACGTGTCAAAGCCGTCATACAACGACCAGAACGCATGAAGCTTACCGCCCTCCTCGAAGTGGGGACGCAGCTTCTCTGTAATATTATAAAGCCATTTCATCACTCAATCTCCTTTCTGAGGTTATCCAGAGCCGCACGCACGATTGCCTGCAGCGGCATCTTGCTGGTGCAGACATACTCGCACAAAGCGAAGTCCTCGGGAGCCACCTCGTTGGCACCGAGTTCAATCATCTTATCCAGGTTACCGGCTATCATGGCCTTGAGCAGGTATTCGGGATAGATATCCATGGGGAACACCTTGTCGTACTCGCCGGACATGATGATAGCGCGCCGTCCGCCGAGCAGGCGGGAGTCCCAGTTGTACTCCTTGCGGTGTGTCAGGCAGTTGAGCACTTGAGCCGGGTCGGTCTTGCCGGCCGAGAAGCGGCTGAAGCGCGGCAGGAGCCATCCCATGAACTCATGGGTGTCACTACCCTCCTCGATGACGGTGTACTGGTTGTCGTAGGGCGACACTATCTCTTCGGGGGTCACCTGATGTCCGCTCAGCACATTGCCGGCCACATAGCGCAGGGGCTGTCCGCCATAGACATTACTGCGGAAGATGCGCTCCAGCGGCATGCCGGGCAGCACGGAATAGTACTTCGGCTCCACGACCATCGGGCCGGTGAGCGCCACCTTCTTGCGCATGTCCACGATACCTTTCAGGAACAGGCGGCCGATGAGGGCGAGGTCCTGGATGTTGACGGTGAAGACTGTGTCGTTCTTGCCCATCGGGGCGATGTGGTTAATCTGCACGCCGACATTGCCTGCGGGGTGCGGGCCGTCCACCTCATAGAGGGTGCAGTTCTTGAGCGAGCGGAAAGCAGCCGCTGCCGCTCCTGTGCGCACGCCGACATAGACGGGAGCCAGTTGAGCGAGCGCGTCCACGGCTGCCTGCAGCGGCTCACCGGCCAATACCCACTCGTAGTCCGGCGCCAGGGGGGCGCTGTCGAACGAGGAGATAAAGACGGCCTTCGGAGTCTTGCCCGGCAGCGCGATGCAGTCGTACGGACGCTGTTTGATAAGCGTCCACAGACCACTCTTCAGCAGCAACGACTTGACATCCTCTGCGCACTTGTACTCTGTGCTGAACACCTCGTACTTCAACTCGGCGTCGGCCTCAATGTCTATCGACAGCACCTTACGGCGATCGCCACGGACAATGTCTAGGATTGTACCGCTCACGGGCGCTGTGAACAACATCTCGGGAAACGCCTTGTCGCAGAACAGCGGGTCCCCCGCCTTCACGACATCTCCGGCATGGACCAGCATCTTGGGCTTCACACCGGCAAAATGGTCCGGAACGACCTGAAAAACAGCGGGACGCATGATGCTACCCAGCACCCGTTGCGCCGCGCCGTCTATCGGCAGGTCCAAACCACGTTTCAGTTTGATTTGTTGCATAATTGTTGTTGATGATTATTAGTGTATTTATTGCTATCGGATTTTAGAAATACGTCCTGAAGGTAAACATGATGGCGGACTCGCTCCGGGGCGTGGTTGATAACTCGCCGTACGGGCATGCCGTGGGGCTGAACATGGCGAACCAGCGGGGTGCCATGCCGAGCACGCCGTCCCAATGGGACATATTCATCCCCACATCCACCAGCAGGTTCGGCGTCAGCGCCGGCAGAGAGATGTCGAAATAGAGACGGCTCTTCCCCACCGTGCGGCCGTATAACCCCTTGTCCGTATTAGAGAAAGCGGGTACGGAAACGAAGTCCGCAGCGCTCATGCGGGCACCGGCAACCAAGGCTATTATCAGGATAATTCGTTTCAGACGCATACTCCATGCCAAAAAAGCATGCAAAGATACAACTTTTTTCGCACATAGACAAAGAAAAATGCAATCAAAATACATTTTGCAAACAGGATGTGCTAAAAAAGCGCGTCCGCACTTGCGGGTGTGCGATATTTGTTGTAACTTTGTAGCACGTTATGAAAAGACTCATTCTCTACCTCCTGCTGCTATCGGCGGTACTGCCGGTGCATGCAGATTTTCTCACCGACCTGTTAGGGGGACGGTACAATGCCCGCACCCTGTCGGCCGCCGAGCAAGACAGTCTGCTCGACGCCCGCTGCGCCAAGGGCGAGGGGCCCGTCATGAGATACCGCCTCGAATGCGAGAACACGGAACGGCTCTTCCGCCATTCGTCGGTGGCCGATTGGTATATCGTGGACACCGTGCGCCACACACGCAAGCTGCTGGGCGCCGGGCTGAACTTGGGCAAAGTGCGTGACGCCGTCATCAGCCCCAACGGGCGCTACGTAGCCTTCGCCAAGGGGAACAACCTGTACCTGCACAAACTCGACTTCGGCACCGAGGTAGCCGTGACCAAAGACGAGGACCCGGACATCATCAACGGCACAGCCGACTGGCTGTACGAGGAGGAGTTCGGCACGACTGCCCTGTTCGCCTTCTCGCCTGACAGCAAGCAGATTGCGTTCGTGCGGTTGGACGAGCATGACGTGCCTGAGTTCACATGGCAGACCTACCTCGGGCGGGACCGTGACGCCGATGCGCCGGACGCGGACGAAGCGCCGCAGTACCCCGAGACCGAGCGGCTGCGCTACCCCAAGGCCGGATGCCGCAACGCAAAGGCAAGCGTATGCGTCTATGACATCTACTACAAGTCCATACAGACGATGCAGACCGGCGAGTGGGACGACGGCTATTTCCCCCGCATCCGTTGGAACGGGACAGACCTGCTTATCCAGCACCTCAACCGCGACCAGAACAAGATGGACATCCTACGCGCCAATCCCAAGACGACGCTCTGCAACACGTTCTACACCGAGCAGGAGCCGCATTACTACGTCGATTACAGCCAGTTCGACCAGTGGCTGTGGCTCAGCGACGGGCGTTTTCTGGTACTGAGCGAACGCGAGGCCTACCGCGGTGTGTTCCTGCACGCCGCCGACGGCCAACCGTTGCGCCGGCTCACGCCGGACGACATGGACGTCACCGCCCTGTACGCCGTGGATGAGGCGACAGGGACATTCTACTACCAGGCCGCTCCCACACCCGCCACGCGCCAACTCTACGCCACCTCGCTCAAGCAGCCGGCCGGCAAGGCGGCCCCCACCCTGCTCTCCGAGGGCGAGGGCACGCACAGCGCACGCTTTGCCCGCGACGTCAGGAGCTTCATCGAGTGCTACCAGTCGTTCCACACGCCCAACCGCTACACCCTGTGCGAACTCAAGGGCGCGAAGATAACCAAACGCACCCTGCTGGAGGACAACGCCGACCTGCGGGAGACATGGGCCGCGAACGAACTGCCGGAACCGCAACTGCTGCAGATACCCAACCGGAACGGTCAGTCGTTAGAGGCGATGCTCATGCTGCCGAGCGCCGTGGATGCCGAGGGCAAACTGACGGCCCGTGAAGACGGCGGCCCCTACCCCATGGTGGTCATGCACTACAGCGGCCCCGCCAGCCAGCGCGTACTCAACCGGTGGCGCAAGCGCTTCGAGTACGCACTCGTCGCCGAGGGATACGCCGTACTCATCGTGGACCCGCGGGGCGGAGACGCACGGGGCAAACAGTGGCGCAACGAGACCTATATGCAACTGGGACAAAAAGAGGCGGAGGACCTCATCGCCGCAGCGGACTATATCGGCCGCAAACCGTATATCGACGCCGGCCGCATGGCGATACTCGGCTGGAGCTATGGCGGTTACGAGACGCTATACACCATGAGCATGCCGGGACACCCCTTCCGCGCAGGCATCGCTATCGCCCCCGTCACCGACTGGCGGCTCTATGACAGCGCCTACACCGAGCGCTACATGCGGCGCCCGCAGGTCAACGAGGGCGGATACGACGCCGCCGAACTGACACACATGGCCAAGGACCTCTCCGGCGCACTGCTCATCGTACACGGACTGGCGGACGACAACGTCCATGCGCAGCACACCCTGCGCTATATCGACGCACTCGTCCAAGCGGACAAGCAGTTCGACATGCAGCTCTACCCCGACGATGACCACTTCCTGCGCCGCCGCGCCAACTACCTCCACCTACACCGGCGCTTACTCCGATTCTTACATAATCAACTACAATAATCCACAAACATTCAGCAACATGAAAGACAATCAGTCCAACGCCACGCTGCGTCTTATCACCATCATCGCCATGATGTTCCTCTATGCGATGATTTCCTTCGTCACTAACCTCGCCGCACCCGTCGGGAAGATTTGGGGAGCCTCGTTCGACGACCCCGCACAGGCGGAGCGAATGGGCATGCTCGGCAACCTGTTCAACTTCCTCGCCTACCTCGTCATGGGTATCCCCGCAGGCAATATCCTGTCCAAGTACGGCTATAAAAAGACCGCCCTCGCGGCCGTTCTGCTGGGCTTCTGCGGCATTGCCGTGCAATGGCTCAGCGGCTCGATGAACAGCTTCGCCGTCTATCTGACCGGCGCACTCATCTGCGGATTCTGCGTCTGCATGCTCAACACCGTCACCAACCCCATGCTCAACCTGCTCGGAGGAGGCGGCAACAAAGGCAACCAGCTCAACATGATCGGCGGCACGCTCAACTCCCTCTCCGGCACACTCACCCCGATGCTCGTCGGCGCCATCATCGGCCAGTCGCTGGACGGTAAGACCATCGCCGATGTCAACATCGTCCTCTACATCGCTATGGCCGTCTTCGCGCTGATATTCGTCATCCTCCTGCTCACACCCATCGCCGAACCCGAAGGCGCCGGACAGCAGGTCACCTATGAGCACAGCCCCTGGGCGTTCCGCCACCTCACACTCGGCGTCATCGCTATCTTCTTCTACGTAGGCGTCGAGGTCGGCGTACCCGCCACACTCATCTCCTACCTCACCCCCGTCGCCGGCTTTGCCGCTGCCGGATTCGTAGCCGGACTCTACTGGCTCCTCATGCTCGTCGGACGTACCATCGGGTCGTTCGTCGGAGGTAAGGTCAGCAGCAAGACCATGGTCATCTGCGTTGCCTCACTGGCTATCATCCTATTGGTATCCGCCATGCTCCTCGGCGATTCCGCCCACGTAGCACTGCCCGTCAACTGGGCTTTCGAGACGGCACAGATGCCTGTCGCCGCACTGCTTATCATGCTCGTCGGACTGTGCACCTCCGTCATGTGGGGCTCTATCTTCAACATGGCAACCGAGGGACTCGGCAAATACACGGCCAAAGCCAGCGGTATATTTATGATGATGGTCGTCGGTGGCGGCGTCGTCCCCTATATCCAGAGCCTCATCGCCGCACAGAACTGCCTGCTCAGCTATATCGTCCCCGTCCTCGGCGTAGCCTATATCCTCTTCTACGCCCTCTTCGGCAGCAAGAACGTCAACCGCGACATCCCCGTCGCCTAACCTGCTCCGTTACCTGACCGTTACCTGACCGTTACCTGACCCACCTGGGACGCGGGCGATTGCGGCAAAGCCGCGCCTCCCCCTAACGAAGCTGGAACGAAGCTGGAACGAAGCTGACAGGTCTAACCGACTGATACATACCAAAAAAGAACCGGCTCCTTTGCATGAGACTTCGCAAAGGAGCCGGTTCTGCGTATGTGCCTGATAACAAGCGTTCTCACTTGTTGTGCTTGTGCTCGTAGATGGCCTCGTCCACGTTGATGATGTAGTCCGCCATCTTCTCCAGTTCGACGATGATGTCCATGTAGTTGACACCGGTGGTGTAGTCGTACTCCTTGTCGGTGATATGCTGCATGTTCTGCGTCTTGAGCTCGCTGCGGAAGTTGTTAATCTCGTTCTCCATATTGGTCATGTCGAGGAACTCGTCCTCGGTGATAGCCCCGCGCTCCAACGCCTCCACCATCTTCGTCTCCGCCCCGCTGACCAAGTACAGCATCAGCTCCACGTTCTTGTTCTGGTAGTCCGTGAAGGTAATCTGCGCCTCGTGCTTATGGCGGATGTGCCGCGAGAGTTTGTAGTTGGCGTCGCCCACGGACTCCAACTCGCCCACGATACGCAGCATCTTGTGCACCTCCCGCTTGGACTGCTCCGACAGACGGCCGTTAGCTACCTCGTTGAGGTACTGCGCTATCTCGTACTCCATGCGGTCGCAGATGCCCTCGTATTTCTCCACACGCTCCGCAATACGTGTGAACTCCGCCTCGTCCTGCTCGCTTATCAGGTCGTGAATCATGCCCACCATGCGCTGCGTGCGCACGGCGAAGACGTGTATCTCCTTCCACGCCTGCAAGATGGACAACTCGGAGGTGGACATCAGACCGCCGGAGATGAACACCAACTGGTCGCTGCGCTTCTTCTCTTCCGCCTTGGCGGGGATGATGGTGGAGACGAGCTTCTCCAGCAGCGGCACAAAACCGATGAGGATGCAAGTGTTGATGACGTTGAACGAGGTGTGGAAGGTCGCCAGCACCGCGTTCAGCTTGTCCGGCGAGACGTCAGAGGGCACGCCCGGCGTGAACTCCACGCCCCAGACCGCACACACGCTGCCCACAAACCAACGGAACACACACAGCACCCATACCACACCAAAGAGGTTGAATACCAAGTGCGCCATAGCGGCACGGCGCGCCTGCACCGAGGCGGAGAGGGCAACGACATTCGAGGTGATGGTCGTGCCGATATTCTCGCCCAGCACCAGCGCAATACCCATGTCAATAGGCAGCACGTGCGTCGAGCACAGCGTCATCGTGATGGCCATAATCGCCGCCGAACTCTGCACGGCAAAGGTCAATATGCCGCCCACCAAGAGGTACAAGAAATAGCTGCCGTAGCCCCAACCGGAGGTCGTAATGAAGAAATTACGCACGGCGCTAATCCGGTCGAGGTGCATCTCCGTCGCGTTAATCTTGAGGGTCGTCAGACCGAGCAGCATCAGCGACAGACCCAGCAGGAACTCGCCGAGGTTGGTGTTGCGGCGGTAGTGAATCAGCCCGACCGCCAGGATGATGGTGGCATAAACCACGAACCGCAGGTCGAACGAACCGCCGCCCAGCACCATAATCCACGCCGTGAACGTCGTACCGATATTCGCACCCATAATAACCGAGATAGCCTGCGCCAGACTCAATATACCCGCCGACACGAAGCTCACCGTCATCACCGTTGTTGCCGTAGAAGACTGCACGGCGGCGGTGATGAATGCGCCGGTGAGCACGCCCGTGAAGCGGTTCGTCGTCATCGTGCCCAGCACATTACTCAGTTTGCTGCCCGCCATCTTCTGCAGGCCCTCGCTCATCACTTTCATTCCGTACATCAGCATCGCCACGGAACCGATGAGCGTCATCACATTTACCATTGGGACATTTACCATATGTTCATTTATTAATTGTTTAAAATTGTTTAGAATTGTTTAGAATTGTTTAGAATTGTTTAGAATTGTTTAGAATTGTTTAGAATCGTTTAGAATCGTTTAGAATCGTTTAGAATCGTTTAGAATCGTTTAGAATCGTTTAGAATCGTTTAGAATCGTTTAGAATCGTTTAGAATCGTTTAGAATTGTTTAGAATTGTTTAGAATTGTTTAGAATTGTTTAGAATCGTTGACTATCTTGAACCATTTTAAACCATCTTGAACTATCTTAAACTATCTTGAACTATCTTGAACCATCTTGAATCCATAAAAAAATGGTATAAACCCGCATCGGGTCTATACCACTTGTTCATATATAGTACGCGCCAGCAAAGCCTTTTCGCGGGGCATAACGGCGCACCAAACCGCGCTTCTGCTCGTTGGAACTCAGCGAGACAGCATTCAGCCCCGTAGTAGAATCCTCCAGACAAAGCACCTTTGTACATCGTACATCGCTGCTTTGTACATTATCCCTGCCGTCCCAATTGTCCGTCCCGTCCTCGTCCCATTCGTAGTCATCCGCCTCTATCTCCGCACAGGTCTCGATGAGCACATCCTGCGCCGCACGGCGGCAGTCGCCGTACTCGTCCAGCACCAGCGCCACGGCAAAAACGCTCATCAAAACGAGCACCAACAGCGAGGCATATTTGCGGATAAACGGAATCATACTGCAAAGGTACAAAAAAAATCTCGACCGTGCAAATTTTGCACCACCTTTGTACATTCTCTTTTGAATCTTGAATCTTAAATCTTAAATCTTTATACCTCTGACTCTTGCATATCTGAATATTTTGTAGTACCTTTGCACATTAATATAAAAGTTGTTTAACATTGTTCGGAATTGTTTAGAATTGTTTGACCATTTTGAACTATTCTAAACTATCTTAAATCCACAGGTATGATTATCTACTTCTCAGGTACAGGCAACTGCCTGGCTATCGCGCGACACATCGCGCAGGCACTGGACGAACCCGTCATGCCGCTCGTCAATGCCGTCAGCAACGACCTCACGGCCGAGAAACGCATCGGACTGGTCTATCCGTCGTATGACTTCAACATGCCGCCGGCTGTCAGGAACCTCATCCCCCGCCTGCGGCTTAACCCGCAGGCCTATATCTTCGCCGTCATACCCTGCGGCGCACAGGCCGGCAACTCCATATGGACACTCAGACGCATGCTCCGCGAACAGGGACTCACACTCGCCTATAGCCACAAGATACGCGTGCCCGACAACAGCGCCATCGTCTTCTCGCGCAACCCCAATGACCAGCAATGGAAATTCCAACGCTTCGACGGACGACTCCGGCAAATCATCGCCGACGTCAAGGACGCCCGCCACGCACACCACTTCAGCACCTGGAGCCTCATCGCATGGCTCATGGCACGACCACGGATGGAAGCATGGATGCTACGCACGTTCCGACCGGTCGTCAACGAAGATAAATGCATCGGATGCGGCATCTGCGCACGCGTGTGCCCGATGCGCAATATAGTAGTCTCTGACCGCGAGGTGCCGACTCCCGACGGACGAAAACACCTCGCCGCCATCGGACCGCACTGCACCGCATGCCTCGGCTGTGTACATAGCTGCCCGCAGCAGGCCGTCGAGGTAAACGGCCTCCCCACCCTCAAAGACCGCCAGTACCGCCACCCCCAAGTCCTGCTCAAAGACCTGCTCCTGCGCAGATAAACCATCTCAAACCATCTTGAACTATTCTAAACTATCTTGAACTATCTCAAACACCACACGCGCGGGGCATTGCTGCTCCGCGCGTGTGGGCTGTTCGGTGAGCTCCTTTCGGGAGCCACCCGTCCATGAGCTCCTTCCGAGAGCCGCCAAGTTTGGCGGCTATCTCACCTCGGCCCCGACAGCGTTGTATCTCCGCCCGTCCGGGAGAATGATGTAGAGCCGACCGTCCAGGAGTTCCTTCCGGGAGCCGCCAAGTTTGGCGGCCCCCATAGTCTCTATGCCTTCCGGCAAGAAGGTCGCTTCACAAGTCAGGTCACTCTCGGCTTTGTCCTCACGCCAGTTGACATTATCAACGGCGATGGTAGCAAAGCAATAGGTGGTGTCGGCGGAGTAGGCCATTTTGTACGAGTTGCCGCGCAGAAGCGGTTCTACCAGTTCGAAAGCGGAGTCGTTCTTCGAGACATAGAGGTTAACATACGCAGCTCCCGAGGTGGCGTCGGTTGCCGTCCATTCGATGAGCAGGCTGTCGCCTACCAAGGTAACGGAAGTAGCGTGGCTCTCGGGCAGGTCGATGTCCAGCGTATTAACATAGGTGTTCGTTCGTATAGCCGCATTGGCATCAAAGATGATGGTTGCCTCATTGGCGATGGTCGTACCGTTAGCGAGGTCGGCGAGGTGGTTGACACCGAAGGAAACGAAGCCTTCGCCTACATGGTTGTCGTCGTTAGGCAGCAGGAAGCCGTCGTCCACCTCTTCGGCGTAGTCCATCGTCTCGGGATCGAGGCTGACGAACGACCACTTGGCGATACCCGTGCTGTCGTTGAACGTACCGCTGACGCGGACGATGAGGTTACGCGCCGGACGGAGATCCACTTCTTCCACAAACTCCTTCATCTGCTGACCGTCCACGAAGACGGTCGTGTCCGCCCAACCAAAGGAGGTGAAACCAAAGGTCGAGAAGTCGAAGCGGTCGGCAGGCAGGGTGTCGTTGATGAACACCTCATGTGCCGGCGCCGTAGCGGAGGACTTGTTCTCGAAGGTGACGGTATAGCTCATCTCAGGCGCGGGCTTCATATAGTGCACATCGCTGAAGCCTTTGGGGCCGATCATCTCATTGGGGTCGTAACTGCTGACGCCATACAGATTACAGTCGTCGCCGTCGCCACCGCCGCAACCTTGTGCGGAATAGATATTCATCGCCGTGTTGAAAGCGAATGACGCCAATGTGCAGGCACGCCATCCCCAGCCGAGCGGGTTGAAGTCCATCGCACAACTGAAGGCGGTGCTCAGCGTGTTGGTGAAGAGGTTGCCCCAGCGGTCTTTGGGTTTGTCGGCAACGCCCATGATGGCTGTCTTGCCGATACCGTAGGCGCAGCCCACGAACGGAATAGAGCCTGCCACTGCGTCTATCGTGCCCCAGCCGAGGAAGTTCATCATACACTCTATCTGGTCGTTGCTAAAACCTTTGCGTCCGTACGCCATCGGCATGCGGCGGATAGAGGAAGAAACAGGTTCTGTCTCGTCTGTGTCAAAGACAGGCTCGCCGTTCTCGTCGTAGTCCAACGGTCCCCATGGATGGTCTATTGCCCAGAACATGTGTATATCTTGCCCTGACTTGATGAGGAAGCGTTTCGCTCCGCGGCTATGCGCTTCGATATACGGAATGAGGAAGGAGTAACAACGCATCTGTCCGTACTCGCCGGCGTCGAAGACCACGTAGTCGCCTATCGAGTCAAGCGCAGCAGCCAATTCGGGGTCGGTGCCTTCAGGATAGCGGTCGGTCGCAAAGCCCAACTCAACATCCACGTAGTCGGGGATATAGAGATAGAACGGTACGTTGTAAGCATTGGCGTTGGAGCGGTTGCCGTACTCGATGTAATAATCTTTGCTGCGACCGACGAGGAAGCGCGGCGAGCCGGAAACGGTTGCCCATACATCGGGATATTCCAATGGTTCTATGGTAAGACCATTACGAAGAGTATCGTATGTAGTACCCAAATCTCCTCCTCCGACAATAACATCCCATTGACCTACCTCTGCTTCCGAAAGATCAAATCTTGCGCGCAATCCTCGTAGTGCAATGGATAGATTAGTTGTACCATCTTCAAGCACTCCATGAATATCATGTTGCCCCTCTTTATGTAAGCGCATAGAATAATTGTGTGCAGGGCCCCAAGGAAGACCTCCAATGATGCGTAGGTTGACACCACCGCTTTGTCCTACTACCGAGGGTTCCACTTTCGCAATACCGCTGATTACAAGTTCTTGCGTATAAGGTGCACAGGCATTGGCTCCCCGTGCAACCATCATCGGATGTACTGTACATGCCGCGCTGTAGGTATGTTGCGGGTGACGCAAGGTACTACCTGACTCACTGTAACTAACAGGCAACTCCGGGTCATCGAAATACCAATAGACAGCCTCGCCGCCCTCCGTTTGGTCAGAGAAGGAAATTGTTTTACTTCCATAAGGTCTTGTTATTTGCATCTTTGGTGTCGGCAGTTGCAGTCCTTCGTACTCCACGAGATCGCAGTCGAGTTGTGCCACGGCATCATTGCCGTGACCGCTGAGGTCTTTGAGTGTGCCGTCGAAACCGAGGTTTACCACACAGCCTTCCTGCGACACGGGTTGGTGTTGCGAGAGGGCAATCACTTCATCGTGTGTCAGGGCGCGACGCCATAGCTGCAACTCATCCATATACCAGTCGCGGTCGTCAGCTTGCCAGACCATCCAGTCTCCGATAGCGATCGGATTAGAACCGCGCTCGAAGGTGCCGAGCACGGTAGCCGAACGGAGCAGCATTCCGTCCATATAAAGATGGGTGTTGTTGTCATACTCGCGACCGTTCCATGTGAAGGCGATATAGTGCCATATACCCGCGTCGCCCGCCATATAGACCTGCGAGTCGTCGTAGGCATAGTTCATCAGTTTGGTACCGCCGTCCACGGCTTTGTCGGTGCAGATAAACGCCTTCGGATAGACGCGCAGACCGTTATGGTCCTTGCTCTCGAAACCGATGCTCCAGCCGGGAAAGTGCCAGTATTCCTGCACTTGTTGGTCATCGCTTGTCTCGGGCGTGTTGGTGCGCAGACTGATGACATTGGTGTTCATCGCGAGTGAGTCGATACGAATCCAGAAACCGACCGTCATGGCGGAGTCGAAAGCAAGGTCATCGGTCATAGGCAGCACAATACGTTGATGCGGGTATTCGTCTTTCGGCTTGCGGTTATGGAACGCCATGTTGGTGTTGGCGGGAGCGGGTTCGGGCGTCTCCTTACGGTAGAAGGTGGAGAACGCACCCGGGTTGGAATGACTCACGGTGCGCATCGCCAAGTGGCGGATGCCGTTGCTGTCGATAGTTACCAGCGGGGAGAAGTTATTTCTGCGACCGTCGCCCATGAAATAGCGGAGATAACCGTCGTAGTGGTTGGCGCGGCTGAGGGTTTGGAAACCGTCGCGGGTCTCTATATCCAAGCCCATCGAGCCGATATACCAAGCATGGTTGCCGGTCGGGTCGTTGGGATCGAGCACGATATCATACGAATAAGGCGAGTCGTATTCATACGTGCCGTAACTCATGGTCTTATTCGCGCCCCAAGTGTCACCGCCGTCGTGCGAGTAAGCAATCCAGCGGCGTCCTGTAGCACCGCCTACTACGGCATAGATATTCTGCCCTTTGGCAACGATGGCGCTATGTGTTGCCGTGGCATCGGCTATCGGTTGCATCGCGGACCATGTAGCACCGCCGTCCGTGGAACGCATATAGTACAGATGGCTATTGGACTCAACGTTCTCTGCAATCAACACATGCAGCGTGTTCTCGTCCGGCATAGCTAACAGCGAGTGGTAGTTGACATCCCCCATGCCGCCTATATAGTCCTGCGAGAGTTTTTTCAGACTGAAACTATGGTATATGTTAGCAATCAATTGTGTGGTAGCAATCTCATCGCTCTGCATGGTACCTGTACTTACATAGATACCTCCGTTGCCGCCGCTGCTGAGTAATGCCCAATGACCGTTGACCATCTCCAAGCCGCCGAGATGAGCAACTTGCTCAGAGCCAATGCCTCCGCTGATGAGAAGAGCGTAACTTCTGCTGAATGTCTCACCTCCGTCTATGGAACGATAGATAGAGATAGTGTCACCCTTCCCTTCTTTCCTGGCAGCGATTACGATGTTCTCGCCCTCCACGCGGATGATAGACTCCAACACTTTCTGTTGGTGTTTGGCAGCCGTGTCCAGCACAATAGTGCTGAAGGTGGCACCGCCGTCGGTCGAGCGGTAATAATGTAGTTCACCTCCGGCAGGTCTGTCCGGAACACAGTGACTGTCATAGTTATAGGGAACGAGGACATGCACAGTGTTTCCAGACACCTGCATCATGTTGGAATAGCCGTCCCACTCGTATGTGCCGTATGTCTTAACTAAGCATCGCCTTCCGAGTGTTCGGGCGTCTTCCCACGTAACACCGCCGTCGGTCGAGCGGCGATAGAGCACACGGTAACTGTTTGGCCCTGCATCTTCGCCTTCGTTCTCCGCCCATACGAAATGAACGGTGTTACCACTAACCGCCAACTCCGACTTGGTCGGAACGGGGTAATACGAACTGTCGGCGGTCACGCCTGCGGTCAGGTTCACCCAACCGCCGTAGTTGCTGAACAGGCCTTGCTGCATCGGGTCACCCGCCCCCCTGTGCCTGCATGCCCGTCATGCCGACTACCAGCATAAGGGCAACAAAGATAATCTTCTTCATATGCACGATTTGTTTTATGTTTCGATTTTGCGCTGCAAAGATACAACTTTTCTTCGAAGAAGCACTCTCAAATCGTACAAATCTACTCTCATATCATACAAAAATGCATACGTTCGTCCCTATATACGGATTTTCGTCCCTAATCGGGACTGTTTCCTGTATCAACGTTCCTTAAGAAAACGCCTCAGCAGAAATGCAAGAAAATACGGGAAAGTGTAGAACTGACCATTCCAACCGATGTTCTTATACCCGAACTTAACGCCGTATTTGACTTCCGAATAAGACTCCCATTTAATAAGATTATTGAGGGAAGCCGTTGCCCCATCTTTGGCTTTTACTTCTACGGGAATCAGTGAGTCAACATCGCGAACAAAGAAATCCATCTCCAATGCCGGAGTGTCATGTTTATAGAAATAGAGTTGCTCATACCCCGACTTGCGCAACATCTCACCTACTACATTCTCGTATATAGCCCCTTTGTGAGTGCCGAAGTTCTTATTGGCACGCAGGTCTTCCTGTGCCTCATCATCCAATGAGGCAATTAGCAATCCCGTGTCGTGATAATACAACTTGTAGTTTTCCGGATTGTAATTACCTTTTAGAGGCAGTTCGACATTATTCAGGCAGTAACAGACATTCACTACTCCTGCTTCCCGGAGCCAATCCACCGCCCCGATATACTCCCGATTACGCGCACCTTTGGCCACCTTCGAAATCTGGTATTTCTTATTCTCCTTTGCCAGAAAAGTCGAGATATGACTATATACCGCCAGAATCTTCGCTTTGTCACTTTCTTTCGCATACTTGGTGATGTCCTCTTCATAATCCTTAAGCAATTGACGCTGCAATTTGAGCGTGCCCTCAAAATGACCATTGTCAATATACCTCTTCACCACCTCCGGCATCCCGCCTATTGTCATATAGTCGCGGAAAATACGCATCATCGTGTCCATTTCCAGAGCCGAGAAAGGCTGCAATGTAAGCATATGACGATAGAGGTCTTCTATCTGTTCGCGACTATAGCCTTTTGCCCATAGGAACTCCTCAAAATCCATTGAATGCATCTCAAAGTCCTCTTTGAATCCTACAGCATTGGACTCAATTTCTTCATAGTAAATGCCCATCAGCGAACCGGAACAGATGACGTCGTAACGTCCATCCTGACAAAACGATTTGAGCGAGGTCGCGCAGTCCGGACACTTCTGCAATTCATCAAAGAAAATAAGCGTTTTATTGGGAACAAACTTCCATGAAGGCTCCAACAAGGAGATATTCTTAATAATAGTATCCACCTCATAGCCGTCATCAAAAATAGCTCTAAACTTCTTCTGAGGCACAAAGTTAATCTCAATTACCGACTCGTAGTTCGCCTTTCCAAACGCCCGGACAGACGCTGTTTTGCCAATCTGCCGAGCGCCTTTGACTATAAGCGGTTTCCGTTCCGAATTGCTCTTCCACTCCTTAAGATACGCATCTATCTTCCTTTCAAGCAGTTCCATTTTTAACATTCACATTTTTACAGTGTTATTTTACCACAAAATCACATTTTCGGCATAATTATTTAGCCAAAAATCACATTTCCCGCTGCAAATATACAACTTTTTCCCGATATACACAAACGAAAGTTGTAAAATATAGTATTACTTCCCACCGATTTTACACCCAAAGTGCCGGTTTTCACTCAAAGTAATAAAACCGACATCAGTTGATGCCGGTTTGGGCTTTGCGGAAAGCAAGAGGAGTAAGGGAGGTGTGCTGCTTGAAGACGCGGTAGAAGGTCTGCTCGGAGGCAAAACCACTCAGGGCTATCGCGTCGGCAACGGCGGCCTTGTCGGTCGTGTAGCGGGTGTCACCGAGAATCATCTTCGCATACTCGACCCGCTGCCGGGCGACATAGTGCGAGAAAGAGACGCCGTAGGTGCGGTTGATAGCCGACGAGATATACGTGCGGTTGCTGTTCAACAGCTTAGCCAAGTCGTAGATAGTCAGACCGGGACGCTTGTAGAGCATCTGCTCACGCATCGTCGCGTCAATACGACGAATCAGTTCGTCGGGGCTCTCCTCCTCGTTCGCGGCAGTCGGGGAAGAGTCGTCCGCCGCCTCGGCCGGGAGGGTCGTATGCGCGGCGATAAAACCCAGCCCGAACAGGAGAACAGACATGACCACCGCCGGGACCAACAGAATAGTATCATGCGTGAAGTACTCCCGCCCGAAGAAGTTCAGCACCATGGACACGGCCGCCGTCACGGCAAAGAGGATGAGCCACAGATGCACAGGACGCAGGAGATAGCTGCGGTCGTCCGAATAGGTGTTGTCCATGTGACGAATGGTCGTGTGCACGAGTTGATACCCGCGCACAAGCACCCACACTACCTGCACCGCAAAACACATGCGGCAGATGAGGGAGAGAGAGTCATGGTCCATCACCCCGCCCCAACGACAGAGCGGATAGAGAATAGCCACCGCCACAGGCGGAACGAGCAGCACCGGCACCTCCCCCCCCACCGGGGCGCGCACAAGTGCGCGCAGGTAGGCGTAATACAAGGGATAGACGCAGAGGTTAACGACCGCGTAGCTCCATTCGCCGGCCACCGATTCCACATCCGAGAAGAACAACCAGTGGTCAAGATAGAGGACCGTGGCGGCCAGATAGAAGAGCAGGACCGCGGCCCTGACGCGCGGCTCGTCTATCGGGTAGAAACAGCGAACAAGGAAGAATATGCTCCAAAAGAAGCATATAAAGAATGGAAACGATATTACAAAATGGAGTATCGAGCGTTACTTGCGTTTACCGAACAGACTGAGCAGGCGGATAAAGAGGTTGATGAAGTCGAGATACAGCGAGAGTGCCCCGAGGAGCGCAAGCTTCATATTGCCCTCATTGACAGTCTCCTCATTGAGCATAAGCAGACGGATATTCTGCGCGTCATACACCGTCAGTCCGGCGAAGATGACCACTCCCGCAATGTTAATCAATAGGCTGTTAGGGTCGCCGAAGAAGTAGGCGACGACCATCGCGATGAGGAGGCCCCAGAGCGCCATGATGAGGAAGGTCCCCAGTCGGCTGAGGTCTTTCTTGGTGACCGTTCCGATGACCGCCAGTCCGGCGAACATGCCCGCGGTGATGAAGAACACCTGGCCGATGCTGCCGAGTTCAAACGCAAGGAAGATACTGCTGAACACAACGCCGTTGAGCGTGCAATAGAGCACAAAGAGCAGCGAGGCCACTGAGAAACTGAGTTTCTGAATCAGCGCGCTGAGCAGGCCTACCAGTATCAGCTCGGCGATAAACAGGCCCCAGAGAACGGCAGAGCTGCCGAACACAATGCTCAGTATAGCGGGCGAGGAGGCCACGTACCATGCCACAAGGCCGGTGAGGGCGAGTCCTCCGGTCATCCAGAGATAGACGTTACGCATGAGTTGGCCCACGACTTCCTGACGACGCTCATCGATGACGGTGTTTTCCATTGTCAAATCTTCCATAGTGATATAGTTTTATTGGTGAATATCGGCTACAAAGGTACACATTATTTCTGACATACGCAATAGGGGAGAGTGAAAAAACGCACCCCGCAAGTGTTTTGCGGGGTGCGCGGTCTGTCATTCTATGTTGCGGGAGAGCCGTGTCTGATGACCCGATCGCGGGCGCGGTCTGTGACCGAGACGAGAAGCCCGCGTCTCAGGTGGGGCTGTCCCGGGTGGTTTCAGGATTACTTAACTTCCTCGAAGTCCACGTCCTCGGCGGCGTTGTTATCGCCGGACTTGCCGTTGCCTGCGTTCTGTCCGCCGAAGTCCTGCGGTCCGGCCTGTGCGCCCTGTGCGCCTTGTGCGGCGTACATCTCGCTGGCTACGGCCTGGAAGGCGGTCATCACGTCGTTGGTGTAGCGTTCGCAAGCGTCTGCGTCCTTCTTCTCGTAGGCCTCTTTGAGGTTCTTGAGAGCGGCTTCAATCGGCGCTTTCTTGTCCGCGGCAATCTTGTCTCCGAGTTCAGCCAGTTGCTTCTCGGTCTGGAAGATGGTGGAGTCAGCCTTGTTGAGTTTGTCGGCATGCTCTTTGGCCTTCTTGTCCGCCTCGGCGTTGGCCTCGGCTTCGGCCTTCATGCGCTTAATCTCCTCGTCGCTGAGTCCGCTGCTGGCCTCGATACGGATTTTCTGCTCCTTGCCGGTCGCCTTGTCGCGTGCGCTGACATTGAGGATACCGTTGGCATCGATGTCGAAGGTCACTTCAATCTGCGGTTCGCCGCGGCGTGCGGGCATGATGCCGTCGAGGTGGAAGATGCCGATTTGCTTGTTCTGTGCGGCCATGGGGCGCTCACCCTGGAGGACCTTGATTTCGACAGAGGGTTGGTTGTCCACGGCTGTGGAGAAGATCTCCGTCTTCTTGGTCGGGATAGTGGTGTTGGCCTCAATCATGCGTGTCATGACTCCGCCCATGGTCTCAATACCGAGGCTCAGCGGCGTGACGTCGAGCAGGAGCACATCCTTGACTTCTCCGGTGAGGACGCCGCCCTGGATGGCAGCACCTACGGCCACTACTTCGTCGGGGTTGACGCCCTTGGAGGGCACTTTGCCGAAGAATTTCTCGACAGCCTGCTGGATAGCAGGGATACGTGTCGAACCGCCCACGAGGATAATCTCGTCGATGTCGCTTGTGCTCAGGCCGGCGTTCTGGAGCGCGGTACGGCAGGGAGCGATGGTGCGCTGGATGAGGTCGTCGATGAGTTGCTCAAACTTAGCGCGTGTCAGTGTCTTAACGAGGTGTGCGGGTATGCCGTTGACGGGCATGATGTAGGGCAGGTTAATCTCGGTAGAGGTGGTGTTGGAGAGCTCAATCTTGGCTTTCTCTGCGGCCTCTTTGAGTCGCTGCATGGCCATCGGGTCCTTGCTCAGGTCGGCTCCGCCGTTCTCGTTCTTGAACTCCTGAACGAGCCAGTCGATGATGCGGTGGTCGAAGTCGTCACCTCCGAGGTGGGTGTCGCCGTCGGTAGCCTTCACTTCAAAGACGCCGTCGCCGAGTTCGAGTACCGAGACATCGTGCGTACCGCCGCCGCAGTCGAAGACGACAATCTTCATATCCTTGTTGGACTTGTCGAGTCCGTAGGCCAGGGCCGCAGCCGTAGGCTCGTTGACGATACGGCGGACGTGGAGTCCGGCTATCTCGCCGGCCTCCTTGGTGGCCTGACGCTGGCTGTCGTTGAAGTAAGCGGGCACGGTGATGACGGCCTCGGTCACTTCCTGTCCGAGGTAGTCCTCGGCGGTTTTCTTCATCTTCTGGAGGATGATAGCGCTAATTTCCTGGGGCGTATAGAGGCGTCCGTCGATGTCCACGCGGGGGGTGTTGTTGTCGCCGCGCACTACCTTGTAGGGAACGCGTGCGATTTCTCCGCTGAGGCGGTCGTATGTCTCGCCCATGAGGCGCTTGATGCTATAGACTGTTTTGGTCGGGTTGGTGATGGCCTGACGCTTAGCGGGGTCACCCACCTTGCGCTCGCCGCCTTCCACGAAACCTACAACAGAAGGAGTGGTGCGCTTGCCTTCGCTGTTGGCTATTACAATAGGCTCATTGCCTTCCATGACTGCAACACAGGAGTTAGTTGTGCCCAAGTCGATTCCGATAATCTTTGACATAGTTGTATAGTTTTTTAGTTTGACATTCTGTTTGGTTCCGTCGGCGCTGATGTTGCGCTTCGGATTCGCTATAGAATAGACAAACCTTGTGCCAAAGTGTTATTTGTCAGTCGGGACTGCCAAATTGGCAGGAACGGTCTCCCGAACCTGACCCGAACCTGACCCGAACCTGAGGGGCGGATTCGGCTGATTCATAGTGCGATAACAGGGTCAGCATCGTTCCAGGTTCGTTCCAGGTTCGTTAGGCGCTCGCGAACGGACTGGTAATCAAGCGGATGCCGAGGGGGAATCAGAAGCGGGAGAAGGCGTGCTCGATGTGGGCGCGCAGGGCGAAGATGTCAGGGAAGACGTCTGTCAGTTCGGTCAGGTTGGCCACGCGCTGGCGTACGGAGGCCACGCCGTGCTTGGAGAGCTTCGTCTGCGAGGGTGTGAGCGCCTGCATCATGGCGTCGAGATTGACGTCGAAGAGGAGCGTGCTGTGGACGATGGTGCCGGTGGGTGTGGTGTAGGAGGCACAGCCGGAGACCTTCCTGTCACGGACGAGCACGTCGTTGTGCGTCGTGGTGACGGCGGGCAGTCCGCCGTCTTGCAGGGCCTGACAGAGCATGCGGAGGAAGTCGGCAAAGACAACCTCGCTGTGGGGCGAGGGGGAGATGAGGGAGAGCATGAGGTTGCCCGAGTCGGCATAGACGCAGCCTCCCCCGCTCTTGCGCTGCACGACGGCTATGCCGTGCTCGCGGCAGTAGGCCTGATTGAGCTCAGCCTCAGCCTGCTGATGGCGTCCGTAGATGACGGTGGGCGCAACAATCCACGTGAAGAAGAGGGGTTCTTGCACATCGCGCACCAGTTGTTGCTCGAGGTCGAGATAGTCGGTGAGCGGGAGTTTTTCGGGGAAACGGAGTATTTTCATTCCAGTGGGGGTTCGGGCAGTTCGCGACCGGCGCAGAAACGGACGCGTATGTCGCGGTCGTCTCCGAGGTAGATATAGCGCTCCAGCCGCTGCTCGACTGTATAGTTATCGAAATTGAGATAGGAGTCATCCACGACGAGGGCGTCGAAGTCATAGCCGGGCTCGAAGGAGCCGACATGTCCGAAGAAGGAGCCTCCGCCCTTGGTGGCAAGATAGAAGACCTCGCTCAAGCTGAGGAAGCGGCACCGGCCCTTGCTCTCGGCATAGCGGAGTTTGCTGACTTGAATAGCATACTGCATCACGCGCAGCATGGACATGTTATGCCCGGCCGAGACATCCGTGCCCAAGGCCACGCGCATCCCCTGCTCCATGAAGGTACGCACGGGCGCGATGCCGCTGGAGAGGTTGCTGTTGGACATGGGACAGTGGACCACATAGACGCCGTTGCGCTTCATGAGTTCGAGCTCTTCGCCCTCCGTATAGCAGCAGTGGGCCATGAGTGTGGGCGTCTGGCCGAAGAGTCCGTGGCGGTAGTAGGCGTCTCCGTACGAAGAGGCGTCGGGGCAGAGGCTGTGCACCCATTCGACTTCGGACATATTCTCACTAAGATGCGACTGGACTGGCAGTTGCAGCTCCTCGGCGAGTTGCCCGAGCCGGTGCAGCATCGTGTCGGAGCAGGAGGGCACAAAACGCGGTGTGATGATGGGGTGCACAAGCGGGTTAGCGCGCAGATGCTCCACGAGTCGGCGCGTTCCCTCGACGACCTCCTCGGTCGTATTAGACAGGTAGTCGGGGCTGTTGCGGTCCATGCCCACCAGGCCGACATAAGCCCCGAGGCCGGCCTCGGTGAACAGGTCGGCCAGCAGGAGCGTAGCCTCGGGGTGGATAGTGGCAAAGACAGCACTGCGCATGGTGCCCTGCATCCACAGTTCGTGCACGAAGCGGCGGTAGATATGCCCGGCATAAGTGATGTCGGCAAAGCGCCGCTCCTCGGGGAACGTGTAGGTATTGAGCCACGGCAGGAGCTCCAAGTCCATCGCGAGGCTCATGTTACGATACTGCGGCGCATGGACGTGCAGGTCGTTCATGGCGGGGATGAGCAGTCGGTCGCCGAAGTCGGTGACGGGGACGTCGCGGAGGTCGTCCGGCAGCGTCGGGCAGAGCCGCTCGACCCTACCCTCGTCCGAGACGATGACATAGCCCCGCTCGAGCACTTGGAAAGCGTCGGGCGTGGGCGTATGCAGTATATTAGCGCGATAAATCTTCATCGTCCTTATGGCAGAAGCGGGCAAACCACGCCTTAATCTTGCGTATCTTCTCCTCGCGGAAGACGACACGCATGATAAAGAAGTTGACCACACCCGCAACGAGTATCGCGAACGCCCCACCCCACGCATCGCTCATGTTGAGCACCTGGATGCCGAGGGCGAGGAGTCCCATCTGCAAGAAATAATTGAACACGCGCGCGAGGGCGAACCCGCCGGCGTTCTTGAGGTTGGGCTTGCTCTGGAAGGTGTAGTAACTCGTGCCGAGGTAGTTATAGATAATCTCCAGCAGATAGGCCAGCGTAAAGGAGAAGCTGACCATCAGGTCGCCCTCCCAGCCCATGTGGGGGAAGAGCTTGATAAAGCCGTAGTAGAGCCCGTACTGTATGCACGTGCCGAGGTTACCTATAATCAGGAAGCGCACGACCGAGCGTGTCTCGGGCGGAAGATAGGAGGTAGGCAGTTTCATTGCAGGATTTCATTAAGCATTTGTTGCATAGCATCTTGTAGTCCCTCCGCGTTGCGTCCGCCGGCGGTGGCCATCTGGGGCTGTCCTCCTCCGCCGCCTTGGATACAGCGTGCCGCCGACTTGATGATGGCGCCGGCGTTGAGTCCGGCCTCGACCATCGGTTGGCTCAGGAAGAGGGCTATCTGGGGTTTGCCGTCCTGGACGGTAGCCGCCACGAGGGCGAAGCGCATGTCGGTGAAGCGTCCCTTGAGCAAGGGCAGGACGCTGCGTATCATTGCGTTATCGGCATCGCCCGTCATTTGCACGAGATGTACGCCGTTCACCACTTCGGCGCGTTCGATGATTCGGTCGCGGAACTGCTCGAGTTTCTGCGCCATGAACTCCTCGACCTGTTTCTTGAGTCCGGCGTTCTCGTCGATGGACTTGCGTATAGCGCCGGCGAGGTCGGGCGCGTTGTTGAAGAGGGCGCGCAGGCCGGTGAGCATGTCCTGACCGGCATAGTAGAGCTCGTCGGCTTTGGCGGCTGTGACGGCCTCTATACGGCGCACGCCGGCTGCGACGGAGGTCTCCATGACGATACGCACGGAGCCGATTTTGCCGGTAGAAGGCACATGGCATCCGCCGCACAGCTCGATGGACGGACCGTACTTGATGACGCGCACGTCGTCGCCGTATTTCTCG
Organism: Paludibacteraceae bacterium; assembly: GCA_017483945.1. Classification (GTDB taxonomy): domain Bacteria; phylum Bacteroidota; class Bacteroidia; order Bacteroidales; family Paludibacteraceae; genus Colicola. Next base: position 26,452 of record JAFUUE010000069.1, read on the forward strand.
CCGAAGAGTGCCATAGCGCCCATCGCTTTGGCCTCGGCTATCGGCGTGTGGCGGCTCTCCTCGAGCGGCATATCCTCACGGATGAGGCGGTTGGCCAGACGCTCCACCTCGCGGAGCTCTTCGGGCGTCACTTTCTGGAAGTGGGAGAAGTCGAAGCGCAGGCTGTCGGCCGTGACGAGCGAGCCCTTCTGCTCCACGTGCCGGCCGAGCACTTGGCGCAGGGCGTAGTGGAGGATGTGGGTCGCCGTGTGGTTGCACATGATAGCCGCGCGGCGCTCGGCGTCCACCGTGGCGGTCAGTTCGCCGCCGAGGTCGTCGGGCAGTTCGCTGAGGATATGCACGGGGAGGTTGTTCTCGCGCTTGGTGTCGAGCACGCGCACATTGCCCAGCGTACCCGTGTCGCCGACCTCACCACCCATCTCCGCGTAGAAAGGCGTGTGGCTGAGCACGACCTGATAGAAGGTCTTTCCCTTCTGCGACACCTGGCGGTAACGGAGGATATGCGTCGGGCAGGTCAGTCGGTCATAACCGACGAACTCCGTGTCCGCTTCGGCGAGCACGACCCAGTCGCCGAGGTCCTGTTTGTTGGCCTCGCGACCCATGGATTTCTGGTGCTCCAGGGCGCGGTTGTATTCGGCCTCGTTGGTGGTGAAGCCGTTCTCGCGGAGGATAAGCTCCGTGAGGTCGAGGGGGAAACCATACGTATCCTTGAGCGTGAAGACGTCCACGCCGGATATCTCGGTCTTGCCGGCCTTGCGGGCGTCGTCCATCAGGCGGTCGAGCAGTCCGATACCCTTGTCCAACGTGCGGAGGAAAGCCTCTTCCTCGGATTTGATGACGGGCACTATCTGCGCCTGCTGCTTGACGAGTTCGGGGTAGGCCTCGCCCATGTCGGCGATGAGTTGCGGCACCAGCCGGTAGAGGAACGCCTCGCGCATCTCCAGGAACGTATAGCCGTAGCGCACGGCGCGGCGGAGGATACGGCGGATGACATAGCCGGCCTTCTCGTTGGACGGCAGCTGGCCGTCGGTGATGGCGAAGGCGATGGTGCGGATATGGTCGGCGATGACGCGCATAGCGATGTCGGTCTTCTCATCTGCGCCATAGGTGCAGTGACATATCTCGCCTATCTTCTTGAGCATCGGCTGGAAGACGTCGGTGTCGTAGTTGGACGTCTTGCCCTGGATGGTACGGACGAGACGCTCGAAGCCCATGCCCGTGTCGATGACCTTCTTGGCAAGGGGCTCGAGGGAGCCGTCGGCCTTGCGGTTGAACTGCATGAACACGATGTTCCATATCTCGATGACCTGCGGGTGGTCCTTGTTGACCAGTTCGCGTCCCGGCACCTGGGCGCGCTCCTCGGCGGAGCGGCTGTCCACGTGTATCTCCGAGCAGGGGCCGCAGGGGCCTGTCTCCCCCATCTCCCAGAAGTTGTCGTGCTTGTTGCCGTTGAGGATATGGTCCGCAGGCAGGTGCTTGGCCCAGATGGCCGCCGCCTCGTCGTCACGGGCGAGCCCTTCCTCGGGCGAGCCCTCGAAGACGGTGGCATAGAGGTTGGAGGGGTCTATCTTGAGCACATCGACGATATACTCCCACGCGAAATCAATCGCCTCTTGCTTGAAGTAATCGCCGAAGGACCAGTTGCCCAGCATCTCGAACATCGTATGGTGGTACGTGTCGTGGCCTACCTCCTCCAGGTCGTTATGCTTGCCCGAGACGCGCAGACATTTCTGGCTGTCTGCCACACGGGGATATTTGATGGGGTCGTTGCCGAGGATGATACCCTTCCAGGGGTTCATGCCGGCGTTGGTGAACATCAGGGTCGGGTCGTCTTTGATGACCATCGGTGCGGACGGCACCACTTGGTGACCCTTGGATGCCATAAAGTCCAAGAAGGACTGACGAATCTCTTTACTTGTCACGTTGCTTATGTTTTATTCAGTTATTTCTTTCTCACTGCCCGTCTCGGCGGCCTGTTTGTCTGCCGTAGCGGGGTCAAAGCGTTTCTCGAAGCGCTCGGGGCGTTCACGCGGCTCCTCGGGTTTGACGACGAGCGGGTTGGCGTTTATCTCGGCGTTCCGTGCCCGCGTATGCAGCAGGTCGATAGCCATGCAGAGCGCATGACTGAAGCTCTGCGGGTCGGCGGTGTTCTTGCCGGCCAGGTCGTAGGCCGTGCCATGGTCGGGCGAGGTACGGATGATGCTCAAGCCGGCGGTGAAGTTGACGCCGTTCATGTCCAGCGACTTGAAGGGGATGAGCCCCTGGTCGTGATACATGGCCAGCACCGCATCGAAATGCACGTATTTGCCTGCGCCGAAGAAACCGTCTGCGGAATAGGGACCGACCGCGAGGATGCCCTCCTCGTTCGCCTTGGCGATAGCCGGCCGTATGATGGTCTGCTCCTCGGTGCCGATGAGGCCGTTGTCTCCGGCATGGGGGTTGAGCGCCAACACGGCTATACGCGGGCGACGGATGGTGAAGTCGGTCTGCAGGGCCTTATTGAGCACGCGCAACTTGTGCAGGATACGCTCCTCGGTCACCATCCCCGCCACCTTGGCGATAGGCACATGGTTGCACACCAGCGCCACGCGCATCGGCTCGCTCACCATCATCATCAGGCTGCCGTCCGCCGCATCCTTGCCGAACAGGGAGGTCAGGTACTCGGTGTGGCCGGAGAAACGGAAGCGGTCCGACTGGATATTCTCCTTGTTGATAGGGGCGGTGACGAGTGCGTCCACCTTGCCGGCCTTCAGGTCCGCACTGGCGCGCTCCAGCGAGGCCAGAGCCGCCTGTCCGGCTTCGGGCGTTGAGACGCCTATCTGCACAGGGGTCTCATCGGGATAGCAGGTGATGAGGTTGAGCCGGCCGTCCTTCGCCTGACGGGGGTCGTCGATGAGGTTGAACTGGATATTGTGGTACTCCTCGCTGAGCGTGTGCGCATGGATACGCGCTATCTTCGCGTTACCATAGACCACGGGACGGCATATCTCGCAGATATGCGGGTCGGCGATACCCTTGAGGACAATCTCGTAGCCTACGCCGTTGATGTCGCCGGCGGTGATTGCTATTGTCGGTTTCATATATTCGATTGAATTACTTTGTCGTATTGTAGTTTGTCGAAGTCATAGGATCGGCGCTGCTCGTCGGGATGTCCGAGCGAGACGACGCACAGGATAGTGAGCCCCTCGGGCACGGCCGCCGCCTCACGTATCAACTGCTCCGCCCCTTCGCGCCCATAGACCTGGCACCAGCATGCGCCCAGTCCCAGGTCGGCAGCCGCCAGCAGCATGTTCTGCGCAGCGATAGCGCCGTCGCACTGCCATGTGTCCGTGAGCGAGGCATCCAGCGCTACGACAATGCCGGCCGCTGCCGTGTCGAACATTTGACTGCCATACGTGCGGCAGCCCGCCATCCGCCGAAGCACGGCCCGGTCCGTGACCACAACAAAGCGCCATGGGTTGATGCGCTTACCGGACGGCGACATCAACGCACAGCGCAGGATATAATCCAACTGCTCTTGCGTCAGCGGCTCCTCTGTATATTTGCGAATAGACCGCCGGAGGCGGCATAGCTCCTGAAAATTCTGCATAACCAACCGGATTTGAGCACAAGACGATGCCGCGCCGCGGGAGCACGGGCGAGGGTCTTGTCAAACGTGGGTGCAAAGTTACGCATTTTTTTTCATATACGCAACCCATAACCGCTTTTTATTCCCTTTTCCGGAAGAATAGCCGGCGGCGCATCTGCCTCCGCCCAAAACATAGAGGCTAAAAAAAATCGCCCCGAAGAGCGATTTTCTTTGCCTCTGCATCAGCACCCGGCCGCTGCACCTCAGCGAATCATGTCGCCTCCGAAGTACGGCTGCAGGGCGGCGGGGATACGGATGCCCTCTGCGCACTGGTTGTTCTCCAGCAGGGCCGCCACGATACGCGGCAGCGCCAAGGCCGAACCGTTCAGCGTGTGGCAGAGCGTCACCTTCTTGTCCTCCGCACGGCGGTAGCGGCAGTGCAGACGGTTAGCCTGATAGGTGTCGAAATTGCTGGTGCTGGACACCTCCAGCCAGCGGTGCTGCGCCTCGCTATAGACCTCAAAATCATAGCACAACGCGGCCGTGAACGACATATCACCGCCGGACAGACGCAGGATGCGGTAGGGCAGCTCCAGTTTCTGCAGCAGGCCCTCGACATGCGCTAACATCTCCTTGTGCGAGGCGTCGGAGTGCTCCGGCGTATCGATGCGGACAATCTCTATCTTGCTGAATTCGTGCAGACGGTTCAGTCCGCGCACATCCTTGCCGTACGAGCCTGCCTCGCGGCGGAAGCACTCGGTATAGGCGCAGTTCTTGATGGGCAGGTCTTTCTCGTCGATGATGACGTCGCGGTAGAGGTTCGTCACCGGCACCTCCGCCGTCGGAATCAGGTACAGGTCGTCCACCTCACAGTGGTACATCTGTCCCTCCTTGTCAGGCAGCTGGCCCGTGCCGTAACCGGAGGCCTGGTTGACCACCGTCGGCGGCATAATCTCCGTGTAGCCGGCCTTGTTCGCCTCGGCCAGGAAGAAGTTGATGAGTGCGCGCTGCAGGCGTGCACCCTGGCCGATATAGACGGGGAAACCGGCGCCCGATATCTTCACGCCCAGGTCGAAGTCGATGAGGTTATACTTCTTCGCCAGGTCCCAGTGAGGGGCGAGAGGCTCACCACCCGTATTCTTCGACAGGCGGTCGTCTGCAATCGCCTCGTCGGTAGCGGTATCCCAGTCGCGGAGTGCGACGGCACCGTCCTTGGCGATGGCGTCAATCATGGTCTGGTTGGGCCAGTTGCCGATTGTGACGGCCAGGTTATCCTCCGCCGAAGAGCCTTCGGGCACGATGTCGTACGGGATATTCGGGATAGTGAGCAGCAGCGCCGTCTGGGCCTTCTCCGCCTCGGCCATCTCGGCCTCGTAGCGGGCGATGTCCGCCTTCAGCTGACCGGTCTGCGCCTTGGCTGCCTCGGCCTCCTCGCGCTTGCCCTGCGCCATGAGCCGGCCTATCGACTTGGAGATACGGTTCATCTCCGCCTGCGCATTATCCTTCTGTACCTGAGCGCCTTTGCGCTCCGCATCCAGGGTCAGCACACGCGCTATCGCGTCCGCCGCATCCGCAAAATGCTTCTTCTCGAGGCCGGCTATCACATGCGCCTTGTCCTCGTATATCTGTTTGAGTGTAAGCATGGTGTATTGTTCATTCCGGGCACAAGGCCCTGTTCGTATCGTTATAAAAGAATAATCTCCCGCCGAATGCCGAAGCCCTCGGAAGGAGATTAAGTGGTTGTCCCCAAGCCGATTAAGCTTCTGTTACCGGCTCGATAGAGACATAGGAGCGATTGTTCTTCTTGCGACGGAAGGTCACAATGCCGTCTTTCAGCGCATAGAGCGTGTGGTCACTGCCCATACCCATGTGCTCACCGGGATAGTGCACCGTACCACGCTGACGTACAATGATGTTACCTGCCTTTGCAAACTGTCCGCCCCAGATCTTCACGCCAAGGCGTTTGCTTTCTGATTCACGACCGTTCTTAGAACTGCCGACACCTTTCTTATGTGCCATAATCTACTGTCTTTTAAGCATTAAACATTTAACATTCAACAGAGATTACGCGATAATCTCTTTTAGCAACAGGTCCGTCAGGTTCTGACGATGACCGTTCAGTTTGCGATAGCCCTTGCGGCGTTTCTTGTGGAAGACCAGAATCTTCTCGCCACGGCACTCGTTGTCAAGCACTTCGCAGACAACCTTTGCGCCCTCAACGACGGGAGTTCCCACTTTCACCTTGCCGTCGTTCTCGACGAGCAGCACGTTCTCAAACGTCACTTCCTGACCCTTCTCCAGGCCCTCCATGCGATTGATGAACAGTTTCTTGCCAGCCTCTACGCGGAACTGCTGGCCTTTCATTTCTACAATTGCGTACATTGATTTATAATGTATTAAGTTACATCGTGCAGGCGGCTTGACAGGTCTTTGGCGCTGCTGACGCCCTCTTCCCTCTGCGACTTCGGTGTGCTAACACCCTCTGTCCAATGTGACTTCGGTGTGCTAACATCCTCTGTCCTGTGTGACTTCGAGAGGCAAGCCCCCTTTGTCTCTTCGGAAATACGGCGGTCTCATACGCTGCCTGTGGCGTCTTTCGGTAGAGCCTGGCGCGAAAAAGCATGCAAAGGTACAACAATTATTTCACATACGCAAGAGTTCCCCGCTTTTTTCTGCAAAAAAATCTCCACCCCACCCCCTCCCTCCCCTTTTCCGCCCTCTCCCTACCCCCTTCCGCTCCGTTACCTGACCGTTATCTGACCGTTACCTGACCGTTACCTGACCCTACCTGGGACGCGGGCGGCTCGCCCGCGGATGACCGGAACGGGCAGGGCATCAGGTTTTACTACACCTCTTGCGTCTGATGACGCATCCGCGGGCGAGCCGCCCGCGTCCCAGAAGAGTCCAATGAAACGGAGTGCTCGGATGATGTTTTCGACTTTGGACTTTGGACCTTCGGCTTTCGTCTATCCGCCTCATTATCAGAACGCGCAACAGACCTGGAACAGACCTGGAACAGAGCTGACCCATTCATTTCCCTATCAATCAGGCAAATCCGACCCCCAGCATCGTTCCAGCTTCGTTCCGGCATCGCTCCAGGTACGGGTCAGGTTCGGGTCAGGTTCGGGTCAGGTTCGGGTCAGGTTCGGGTTTCCCCACGCATCGCGCCCCTCCCCTAACAAAAAAAACACACCACGGGGGCAGGGTGTAGGGTTGGAGGTTTATAAAACTCTCTTCACCCGCGCACGCGGGGATATTATAGTAACGCGTATTATCGCGCGCGCGGGTGTATATAAATCCCGATAAAGGCGCCACCCTGCGGACTTTCGGAGCGAGTTCCTCGGCGAAGAAAGGGCTCTTTTTGGGTGTAACCTTTCGCAACGTTACACCCACCCTACACCCAACCCTACACCCAACCCTACACCCAACCCTACACCCAACCCTACACCCGGTCCTACAAGGCCGCCCGCAAAAAAAGTGCACCTGCCTCTTGCATATATGCATTTTTTGTTGTACCTTTGCGTCGAAATTACGACAATTTCTCAATTTAATCCGATTAAAAACCAAAAACAACCTCTTTTTTATGGCAAATATCCGTTTTGAAGCGTTACAGAGAGCGTGCGAACACGAACCGATAGCGGTAGAGTGCCCCTCCGTGCATGCCTCATCCTACTTCGCAAGCGATGTCTTCACACGCGCGAAAATGAAGGAATATATAGCAAGCGGCGTGCTGGAGCAGCTGTTTGACGATGTGGACAACGGCCGTACCATCCAGCGCGAGATAGCGGATAGTGTGGCCATCGGCATGCGCAAGTGGGCCACGGAGCACGGCGCGACGCACTACACCCACTGGTTCCAGCCCCTCACCGGCGGCACGGCCGAGAAGCACGACGCCTTCTTCACCATGACCCCCTCCCCAAAAGCCCAAGGCGAGAGCCACGGCGGCATGACCGTCATGGAGGAGTTCACCGGCGACGCCCTCTACCAGCAGGAGCCCGACGCCTCCTCCTTCCCCAACGGCGGCATACGTAACACCTTCGAGGCACGCGGATACTCGGCCTGGGACCCCTCCAGCCCCGTCTTCCTGCGCGGAGACACCCTCTGTATCCCCACCGTCTTCGTCGCCTACACCGGCGAGGCACTCGACTATAAGACGCCCCTCATACGCTCCACCGCAGCCCTCTGCAAGGCCGCCCGTGAAGTGTGCCAGTACTTCGACAAAGGCGTCCGCCACGTGCACGCCAACCTCGGCTGGGAGCAGGAGTACTTCCTTGTGGACGAGGCGCTCTACAACGCCCGCCCCGACCTGATGCTCACGGGACGCACCCTCCTCGGCCACGACAGCGCCAAGAGCCAGCAGCTGGAAGACCACTACTTCGGCGCCATTCCGGCACGAGTGCTGGCCTTCATGCAGGACCTCGAGCACGAAGCACTCAAAGCCGGCATACCCGTGCGCACACGCCATAATGAGGTGGCACCCAACCAGTTCGAGATGGCCCCCGTCTTCGAGGAGGTGAACCTCTCGAACGACCACAACCTGCTGGTCATGTCTATCATGGAGCGCGTGGCGCAACGCCACCACTTCCGCGTGCTGCTCCACGAGAAGCCCTTCGCGGGCGTCAACGGCAGCGGCAAGCACTGCAACTGGTCCATCCAGACCAACACCGGCGTCAACCTGCTTGCGCCGGGCAAGAACCCCTACCAGAACCTGCAGTTCGTCACCTTCCTCGTCAACGTGCTCATGGCCGTCCAGCGCCATAACGGCCTGCTCAAGGCCTCCATCGTCAGCGCCACCAACGAGCACCGCCTTGGCGCCAACGAGGCTCCGCCCGCCATCATCAGCGTCTTCCTCGGCAAGCAGATAACCGAAGTCCTCGATAAACTGGAGCACGCTGCTGCCGACAAGGGCATCATCATCAATGCCAAGAAGGAGATGAAACTGGGCGTGGCCAACATCCCCGAGATACTGCTGGACAATACCGACCGCAACCGCACCTCGCCCTTCGCCTTCACCGGCAACCGCTTCGAGTTCCGCGCCGTCGGCTCCTCCGCCAACTGCGGCGCGGCGATGCTGGCCCTCAACGCCGCCGTGGCAGAGCAACTCACGCTCTTCAAAGCCGAAGTGGACAGCCGCATCGAGAAAGGCGAACCCAAAGAACGCGCGCTGTTTGACGTCATCAAGAAATATATCGTTGCCTGCAAGCCCATCCGCTTCGACGGCAACGGCTATAGCGAGGAGTGGAAAGCCGAAGCGGCTAAGCGCGGACTGGACTGCGAGACGAGCGTCCCCGTCGTCATCGACCGCTACCTCGCCCCCGAGAGCATTGAGATGTTCCGCACGACGAGCGTGTTGAGCGAGGCGGAGTTGCACAGCCGCTGCGAAGTCAAGTGGGAGACCTATGCCAAGAAACTGCAGATCGAGAGCCGCGTCATGGGCGACCTCGTCGTCAACCATGTGCTGCCCGCCGCCAAACGCTACCAGACCATGCTCCTGCAGAACGTCCTCGCCGTCAAGCAGGTCTTCCCTGCCGACGAGACCGCCTCGCTCAACGAGATGGACTACTCCATCATCCGCCGCATTGAGAACCACTCCGGCGCCATACTGGCCGGCGTGGAAGCGATGACCGAGGCGCGCCACAAAGCCAACCGGATGCCCGACGAGCGCAGCAAGGCAGTCGCCTACCACGACACCGTCCTCCCCCTCATGGCCGACATCCGCACCCACGCCGACGCCCTGGAGCTCATCGTCGATGACGAAGTCTGGACCCTCCCCAAGTACCGCGAGCTGCTGTTTATCCACTAACTGTTTAGCTCTATCGTTCCGTATCTGTCTCGTATGTCTCTCGTATGTCTCTCGTATGTCTCTCGTAAGTGGCAAGTAAGTGCAAAATGAAGATACTAATAATTGCGACTCTCCAACACAGGATTAACACAGGATTAACACAAGATTAACACAGCATACTCGGTCGACTAACGCAGAACAACCGCAAAAGTATAAAATGTTTACAGCAATAGAACCACATGAACAAACAAAACAAGTATGAAGAGACTAACCTATATATTTATCGCATCGCTGGCATTTTATGCGTGCAAGCCTTCTATTCCTTTCCAAACGGCAGTGCGAAAGGCGGATTCGTGCTATATGGCACAGGACTACCGTCAAGCCAACGAGTATTACAAGCAGGCGTTCAAGGCTTCCGATGCTGCGCCGCAGAGTTATCATTATTCCAATGCCGCAGGAGTGGCTGCCATGGCTGGAGATGAACAAACGGCATTCAAACGGCTGAACCAATTGATTGAAAACGATAAGGAATGGTACGCCTCGAACTTTGCGGAGAATCCGGATTACGTATATTTACATACTTTCCCGCAGTGGAAGGTATTGAAAGACACGGTGGAGGCACGACAAGAACGTATCGAGAAAGATTACGACCATGAGCTGATAGCCCGTTTGCAAGCGATACATGAGCGTGACCAAAAGCCACGACACGATTTCCTGTTTGCATACCAAACGAAAGCTGTTGATTTGATTGATTCACTTGTGCGTGAGATGCAGAGAGCAGATTCTATCAATTTGATAGAAATCCAAGATATTTTGCAGACACACGGATTTCCGTCGAAAGCAATAGTCGGGACCAACAACAGCGTCATATGGTTGGTTATTCAACATAGTGATGTCGAATGTCAAAAGGCTTATTATCCAATGCTGCGCGATGCCGCTGAGAAAGGTGAATTGAGGTGGGACGACATAGCACTTCTGGAAGACCGCATAGCCATGCATGAGGGCAGACCGCAAAAGTATGGTTCGCAAGCCGTAGAGAACGCTGAAGGAGAACTTGTAATATATTCGCTCCTTAATAAAGATAGTGTGGATTATTGGCGCGCGGAAGTTGGAATGCCGCCTTTAGCCGAATACGCCAAACAAATGAATGCTCTAATACCGTAAACAAA
>JAFUUE010000070.1 GCA_017483945.1 Paludibacteraceae bacterium
GCGTGCTGGTCTCGCCTAAGTCCGTCACGGCGATGATGTTACGGGCCTGGTCGTAGCTGCCTTTCTTATTGGTCACCCATACCTCTATCTTGTTGATGGTCACGCCGCTCGCGATATAGGGCAGCGTCGCCATCGCCTCCTCGTAACGGTCGCGGAAGAAATAACTCAGGAAGAAGTGGCGGTTCTCGTCATACTGGTCCGCACTGATCTCGTAACTCGTCGTCTGCGCACCGCCTTGGCTGCTGACCGACTGACTCTCAGAGTTCTGCTGCGACACCAGTGCCTGAACACGCAGCTTGCCGAACTTCAGGTTCGTCTTGATGCCGAACAGCGCCTGGCTGCCGCGTATCAGACTCGAGTTCAGGTCCATAGTCACATTGCCCGCCTCGATGCTCTGGATGATGTCGTCCTCATGACCCTTGTAGTTCAGCTTCAGGTTCTGCTGGTCGAAGGCGAACGACGCCTCCGTGTTGTAGTTCAGGTTGAAGTTGATTTTCTCGCCCACCTTACCCGTCACGTTCACTTGTATCTTCTCGTCGAAGTCGAAGATGTTGTTGTTCCGCGCGCGGACCGTCAGCGACGGGTTGTTGATATACTGGTGCTTGAATCCGAACAGCAACTCCGCCGAACCCTGCATCTTCAACTGCACACCGCCCGGACCGAACACCTTGTCCGCCGGACCGATGTTGAACTTCATGTCCGTGATGTCGAACTTGCGCTCGTTGTCATGCTCTACCTCGCTGATTTTCTGTTGCCAGTAGCGCTGCATCAACTGCCGCTCCGACCAGTCCTTGTACTCGCTCTCGCTCATCAGGTACGGCGTCGCGATGTCCACGTCGCCCACGCGCGTATGCACGATGTAGTAACCCTTGTCGGCCACATACTCCACCTCCGTGCGCATGTTGTCCGGGTCTTGCAGGTCCAGGCTGCTCTGCGGAGCAGTCAACTCGTCATACGTCCGCGCACCCGTCTGACGCACCTGCACAGGAGCCAGTATGGCGCTGTCCGGCTCCGACTCGGCCGGCATCAGTTCATCCGCCCCATCTGTCGGGGCAGGGGTCTGAGAAAACGCTGCCGCAAAGGGCAGTATATAGAGAAGTATCAGGAAAAAACGTCGCTTCATCCGAATGAAAAAGTAATAATAACGAAGTACAAATCTACTCGATAGGCAATGGCTTTTACGGGGTTCTTACTTTTTCATGGTATCATAGCATCTTCAGCGCCATGCGTATCACTTGCTCTACGCGGGCACTCGGATTGTCTTTCAGTATCTTGTCCACCACCTTGCTGCTGGCTGCGGCGGCAAAACCAAGCATCGTCAATGCGCTTACCGCCTCCTCCTTCACGGGGTTGTCCACACCCGTCTCGCCCTCCGGGAACAGGGCCGTCGCATCGCCGTCCACCTCCACTTTCAGCACCTTGTCCTTCAGGTCCACAATGATGCGCTGAGCCGTCTTCGGCCCCAACCCCTTCACTTGCGCCAACGCACGCGAGTTACCCGTCGCGATAATCTGACGCAACTCGCCCGCGCTGTAGGCGGACAGTATCATACGCGCCGTGTTCGCACCGATGCCGCTCACCGTCATCAGCAGCAGGAACAACTCCCGCTCCCCCTTCGACATAAAGCCGAACAGGTCATGCGTGTCTTCGCGGATAATCTCGCTCACAAACAGCTTCACCACCGACTCCTCCTTCATCCCCGCTAACTGCGAGTATGTCGGCAGCGCGATGTTGACCTCATAGCCTACACCTGCCGCCTCCAACACTACATACGTCGGATTCAGTTCACTCAGTTGTCCCTTGATATAGTCTATCATATAATCTGTTTCGCGTGTCGCTCCGCGCGTACCTTGCGCGAAAAAGCCTACAAAGGTACAACAAAAATTGCATATACGCAAGGGCGGAGTGCATTTTTTCGGAGAAGAGGGGCATTTATGGTCCTTGCAGGGGGAGTCCTCTGGCATGGAAGCTTGCTTGCAAAGACAGAGGACTCCCCCTGCAAAGGAAAGCCGCAAAGCGGCGTTCTTCTCCGAAAAAATGCACTCCCCCTGCGTATATCCCGCAGGACACGACTGTACGTTCGGAGGGAACCCGCCCCCGTAGGGGGAAGGGGCGTGCCGAAGTACAACAAAAATGCACCACCCCTTGCATATATCGCAAAAAAATAGTAACTTTGCAACCTCTTTTGACACCATAATAACTAACTTCATAATAGGCAGAAAACTATGTACAACTACATGACAGCCGAACAGGCTGCGCGGCTCGTGCCGCACGGAGCAGTGGTCGGAATGGGAGGCTTCACTCCCGCCGGAGCACCCAAAGATGTACCGACCGCTATCGCACACATGGCCGAGGCGCTACACGCCGAAGGCAAACCCTACAAGATTGGCATCTACACCGGCGCCTCCACCGGTGACAGCTGCGACGGAGCACTCGCACGCGCACATGCCATCGAATTCCGCACACCCTACCAGGGCAACAAAGACCTGCGCACCGAACTCAACGCACAGGGCGCCCACTACTTCGACATGCACCTCAGCGAACTCGCCCAGGACCTCCGCTATGGGTTCCTACCCAAACCCGACTTCGCCATCATCGAGGCCTGCCTCGTCACCGACGACGGACAGATTGTCCCCACCGCAGGCGTAGGTAACATGCCCACTTTCTGCCGGTTGGCCGACAAGATTATCGTCGAACTCAACGAGGCCATGCCCGCCACCATGCGCGGACTCCACGACATCTACGAGCCCGCCGACCCCCCGCAGCGCCGCGAGATACCCGTCTATAAACCCTCCGACCGCATCGGCACGGACTGCATCCAAGTGGACCCCGCCAAGATTGTCGCCATCGTCCGCACCAACCGCCCCAACGAGGTCGGTAAGTTCACCCCGCTGGACGCCGTCACCGAGCAGATAGGACAGAACGTTGCCGCCTTCCTCGAGGCCGAGATGAAGGCCGGACGCATCCCCGCATCCTTCCTCCCCATCCAGTCCGGCGTCGGCAACGTGGCTAACGCCGTGCTCGGAGCGCTCGGCGAGAACCCCCACATCCCGCCCTTCGAGATGTACACCGAGGTCATCCAGGACTCCGTCGTCGGACTCATGAAGGAGGGACGCGTCAAGTTTGCCTCCGGATGCTCACTCACCATCGGAGCCGATAAGCTCCAGGACATCATCGACCATATCGACTTCTTCCGCGACAAGATTGTCCTCCGCCCGCAGGAGATATCCAACAACCCCGAACTCGCACGGCGCATGGGACTTATCACCATCAACACCGCCCTCGAGGCCGACATCTTCGGTAACATCAACTCCACACACGTCTGCGGCACCAAGATGATGAACGGCATCGGCGGCTCCGGCGACTTCACACGCAACGCCTATATCAGTATCTACACCACACCCTCTACCGCCAAGGGCGGCGCCATCTCGGCCTTCGTCCCCATGGTCAGCCACCTCGACCATTCCGAGCACTCCGTCAAGATTATCATCACCGAACACGGCATCGCCGACCTGCGCGGAAAAAGCCCCATACAACGGGCACATGAGATCATCGACCACTGTGTGGACCCGCAGTACCGCGACCTGCTCAACGGATACCTCGCCCTCGCCAAGACGGCCCACACACCCCACGTCCTCTCTTGTGCACTCGCTATGCACGAGGAGTTCCTCCGCAGCGGAGATATGCGTAACACACGCTGGGAAAACTATCTCAGATAACATCCTTCATACATGCAGATTTTCCCGTATTCATCGGGAAAATCTGCACTTTGACCCCCCTGCTATGAAACACCTGCCCCGCCTCTTCACCGCCCTCCTCTGCCTCGCGCTGCTCTGCCCCTGCGCGCTCTCTGCCGCGGTCCCTTCCCATCTCACGGCCTACGCCCGCGAATACGCCAGCGCCGAGCAATGGATGCTACGCAAAGCCGCCCAGGCCGGACGCGCCGACGGCTTCGCACCTCAGTTTGAACTCAAAGCCAAGAACGACTATATCCTCGTCTTCAGCGACACACGCTCCGCCTGCTTCATCGTCATGGCGCAGCACCGCTACTGGCCCCATATCGGCAACCCCGTGCTGGCCTATAGCCTCGATTCATACTATAACCTCTCGGACTACTCCATCTTCGACACCTATTCCCTCCAGCTCCGTCATCTCACCTCCGCCTCTACACCCCTCGTCTTATCCGGGCTTCCCTACCGCCCGCAACTCGCCCAGCGACGCCCGCTGCTCGGCGCAACCACGTGGGGACAAGGCGCCCCCTATAACACCCAGAGCGTCAAGAAAGGCTCCAAACGCACCATCGTCGGCTGTGTCCCCGTAGCCGTGGCGCAGGTCATGCACGCCTACCGCTTCCCTGCGCATGCCACCGGCATCATCCACTACGAAGACCCCGTGACAGGCAAACTCTCGTGGCTCGATGTGGCCGAGTGGATGCCCGACTGGAACGAGACGGCCGACTCCTATACACCCGAGCAGGAGTATGACGCACGCGAGGTCGCCAAACTCATGACCCTGGCCGGCATGGGACTCAATGCCAAGTTCGGCGTCAACGGCACATCCGCCAGCCTCAGCAACGTCAAGTCACTCCTCTGCACCACCTTCGGCTACTCCGGACGTATCCACCACTACCAGGAGGACATTCCCGACACGCTCCGACTCGCACTCATCTACCGCGAACTGGACGAACAACGCCCCTGCCTCGTCTCCACAGGCGAACATACCTACGTCATCGACGGCTACGACGGCGACTTCTTCCACTGCAACTGGGGCTGGTGCGGAGGCGGTAACGGCTATTTCCGTCATCTGCTTGCGCGTAACCTCGCCGACCGCAACCTGCTGAGCATAAAAGACTTCATCACCGGCATAGAGCCCATGCGTGAGCCCTATGGGCTTGAGGTCACCCTCACCGCCCCCGGCCAACTTGCCCAGGTCCTCTCTCCGCGGCAGCAGGAGATAACCACGGCCCTCGTTATACGCGGACCTATCGACGGACGCGACCTCCGACTGCTGCGTAAGATGGCCGGCGGAGACGAGGAGACCTCCCTCCGCGAATGGCGAGGAGGCAACCTCATCGACCTCGACCTCTCCCAAGCGGTCCTCACACGCACCGCCTATCCCAACTACCGCGAGCGGGCCAGCGACATCTTCACCGTCACCGACGGCTACGGCCGTTCCACACGCTACGACCTGAGCGGCTATATGTCCCCCTACCAGTGGCAGGCTTTCTGCGACGCTTTCGGCAGCAGCGAGACCCCCGGCTACCGGTACGTCCGCGACGATGACGGCTATTGCTATAAGGCTTACTTCCCCGAGACGGACATGCTGCCCGCCGCGGCCTTCAAGGACTGCTCCTCCCTGCAGCGACTCATCCTCCCCGACGGACTGCGCGAGATAGGCCCCTGGGCCATGATGCGGTGCGCATGTCTCCGCGAGATAACACTCCCCGAATCCGTGCGGCAGGTCCACCTGCAGTCCTTCTCCTGGTGCACACGACTCGAGAAAGTGAACGGCGGCAGCCGGGCTAACTGGGAGTCCCCTAACCTCCAGGACTGCTCCCCCGTCGCCCCCAAACTAACCAATTAACATCCCCCCTGTACATCGTCCCTTTGTACATTATGCTGGTTTCTATCATCACTATCACCTATAACGCCGCGCAATGGCTTCCGCGCACGATGCAGAGCGTCGCACGCCAGTCCTGCCACGACTACGAGTATATCATCGTGGACGGAAATTCTTCGGATACAACCGTGGAAATCATACGTCAGATGGAGCCTCTCTTCGAGGGGCGTCTCTCCTGGCGCTCCGAGCCGGACAACGGCCTCTATGACGCGATGAACAAGGGGCTGCAACGTGCACAGGGGGACTTCGTCTGGTTCATGAATGCCGGAGACGAACTCTATGCACCCGACACATTGGCCCGTATAGCAGCCGTGGCCGCGGACGCCGACATCATCTACGGCAAGGCCTCTATCGTCAATGCCGCCGGACTCAAGGTGAGTGAGCACCATAAACCGACGCCGCCCGACCTGCAACGCCGTCATCTGCTCAACGGCCTGGTCGTCAGCCACCAGGCTATCCTCGTGCGCCGTACCCTCGCACCCGACTACGACACCCGTTATCGCGTCGCCGCCGACTACGACTGGGTCCTGCGGGCCGTCACCGCCTCCCGGCGCAATACCTACATAGACGACTATCTGTGTAAGTTCCTCACCGAGGGCGTCAGCGCGCGACAGCGCAAACGCGCATGGCACGAGCGCTTCCTCATCATGCGGCGCCATTTCGGACTGCCCGCCACGCTTTGGGCGCATCTGCTCATCGCCTTGCGCTACCCGTTCTCTATTAAGTATTAGTGAAAAAAAGACGGATACTACCGTCAGAATCCGGAATACACCACCTCCAGGTTCATCGGGTCGGTGGCGTTGGCCGCACTGTGGATAACGGTCGTGGACAACGTCTGCGACTGCTGGATACCGATGACCGCGGTCGCGGTGGACGAACTGGCGGTCTGCACATCGACCGGCACCAGCACCATGTGCAGCGTGTCGGGGTTGTCCGGATGGCGCAACTGGTTGGTCAGCAGCAGCGAGATATCGAAGTCGTAGTAGTGGATGCTGTTGCCGGTGCTGTCCGTGCTGGTGGTCAGCGAACTGAGTATGGCCGTGGTGTCCGAGGGCAGCATCCGCTCGGCGAAGAACCGCTGCAGCATGTCCTGCTTGAGCAGCAGCATCCGCGATGCAGGCTGGGTCCAGTCGTTGCGCGTGATATCCTTCTGCGAACCGTCATACACGTTCAGCACATTCACCCGCACGCGCGCCATGTTGACATACGGACGCCGGCGCTCCAGCCGGCCGTTGATGGTCTGCTCCATCTGCTCCATCGGCAGACTCAGACGCGTATAGACGCCCGCCGGAGCGATGATGTAGTTGTTGTCCGACTGCAGCGTCAGCCCCGCTATCAGTTCCTCCTTTGCCTCATAGACGATGCGGTTGATCTGGCGCACCTCCGGGTTGGCGTAGAAGGCCTTGATGTCGTGTACGACCGTGTCGCGCCCCGCGCGGGTATAGGGGAAGTGGTAATAGACGGCCATGGTCACGTCGGTCGCGTTGAGCATGGTCGAGCCGCCGAAGGTGGAGCGCAGGTAGAGCCCGTGGAACAGGCGGTCGAAAGCCTCCTGACGACTGAAGTCCCGCAGGGCGAAGAAGCGGCGCGTGAACGCATCCGTCATGCGGAACGTCACCTGGGCGTAGTAGTTGCCGGACGTGCCGTCCTGTACCGAGTCGGTCGGCACCTGCGCCACGACGATACGGGGCTGCGCGGACACCAGCGTCGAGTCCGCCATGCTGCAGTAGTCGTCTATGTCTATGTCCGTGTGGTACTGCGAGGTGTAGTACAGCGGCCGGAGGTCTAACTCACGCACCTCCAGCTGCAGCGGCGCATGCCCGTCGCCCTGCCACGAACGGTAGTAGAGAAACAGACACACCGAGTCCACCTCCGCTCCCTGCGGGTACTCAAAACCCAGCGGACAAGCCAGTTGGGTCAGCAGCTCGCCGCGCACCAGGCCGTAGTCGCTCTCTATCTCACCCAGCAGGAACGAGTCCGGCGAGGAGATGATGTTGTCGCACGGCATGAGCTGCGACCGGATGTCGAACGTGTCGGCATAGACGAGGATACTGTCCTCGGCGGTCAGCAGCGACGAGCCCGTCGTTGTCGAGTCACCCTGACAGGACAACAACAGCGGGAGCATAATAAGCGGAAGTATAATCGATAGTAAACGAAGTCTCATCAATGTTTCTCTAACAGACTGTTGCAGAAGTCCAGGTAGCCCGCGGGCTCACTACCGCTGTAGTGCATCAGGGGCTTGCCGCTGGTCTCTGCGTAGTTGACAATACGTTGGTTGATTTGGGGGCTGTTGAACATGATGCCGTCGGCATAGTCAATACCCAGCCGCATCAGCTCCTCGTAGCCTACGGGGAAGCCGGCTATGCTGCGCACGTCGTTGGGGGACATGTTCTCCGCCAGCAGTTTCTGCGCGAACTTGGTGCCGAAGGGGGTCTTGTATTCGTTGTCGTCGATGGCGAGCACGGTCTTCGTGTTGCGGAAGAAGGGGGCGTCGCCGAAGGCTTTCTTGATGTAGAGGGGCACGAGAGCGGCCATCCACCCCGAGCATACGATGATGTCGGGCGTCCAGCGCAGTTTCTTGACCGTCTCCAGCGTGGCGCGGGCGTAGAAGATGGTGCGCTCGTCGTTGTCGGCGTACTCCTTGCCGTTCGGATCCGCTACGCCACGACGACGCTTGAAGTAGTCGTCGTTGTCGATGAAGTATATCTGGATACGTGCGGACTGGATACTCGCCACTTTGATGAGGATAGGGTGGTCGCAGTCGTCAATGATGACGTTGATGCCCGACAGACGAATCACCTCGTGCAACTGGTTGCGACGCTCGTTGATCTCGCCGAACTTAGGCATGAAAGTCCGAGTCTCATACCCATTGGCTTGGAAATACTCGGGCAGCTGACGGTTCAGCAGCCGTATAGGACTCTCTACGTCCAGATAGGGGTAAATCTCCTGGTCGATAAACAGGATGCGTTTCGGCTCTTTCATAGGCTGATGTTTTGGCTCTAAGGCAATTCTCTATGCAAAGGTACAACAAAAATCGCAAATATGCAAGAGTCGGGTGCATTTTTCTGTTTGCGTATGTGATTTTTTTGTTGTACCTTTGCAGCGAAAACGCACTAATTTATACAAAAGAACGCTTATGGAGATAGTAACAGCGATGCAGCAAATGCTGTCTGATGTATGGGAAGGCCTCAGTTTCGGAGGCTGGGAGATATGGTATGTCATAGGGTGCATTCTGTTGTCCCTGTTCCTGATTTACCTCTTCCGGATACACATAGCCTATGTGATGGCCAAGCATCGCCATCGCGACCCGCTCGGCTGGGTGCTGCTCTCCCTGCTCGTCTCGCCCATCCTGACATGGATTATCCTCTTCATCGTGGGAGACGAACGACGATAGACAGCAACAAAAAACCTCGGATAGCACCGAGGTTTTTTGTTGGATTTAATATTCAAAATTCGCAATCTTAAATTTTAAATTTTAAATCTTAAATCTTAAATTCTAAATCGCCTTTCGGCTGATTTACAGCCCGAGCTTACGCGACGCGTCGTACTGCTCGATGGTCTTGGACTGGATGATGACGGAGGTGTCACCTTTCTGCCAGGCCTCGCTGCGGGTAGTGACGGTCCGCGTCACGTTGCAACTTGTCAGTGCCGTTCCCAACACCATGCCCGTCAGGGCAATAAAAAGAATCTTCTTCATAGATATAAGGTGGTTTAGAGTGGTTCAAAATGGTTTAGAGCTGTTTAAAATGGTTCAAAATCGTTTGTTTTAGTCCAAAGCCGGATTAGTCTGTGTCACCTGGGACGCGGGCGGCTCGCCCGCGGATGCGACCGAAGGGCGCAGAAGTGTCAGTCGTGGTCTGTGTAGTCGCCGTCGGGCGGCGAATCGCGGGCGAGCCGCCCGCGTTTCGGGTGGTCTCAGTCGGCACCATACTTGGCTTTCGACTTTCGACTGTAGCGAAGCGGTCTTTTGACTAAGAATCTTGAATCTTAAATTTTGAATCTTAAATCCCCAACCGCCTTTAGGCGTTGTTGTCGATTTCCGCGGCCGCGGTGTGCCACAGGTACTGCTGCAGGGTCTTGTAGGTGGACTGAGCCTTGAAGGCCGCCTTCATGTCGGCGAAGTTAGCACCCAGACGGTACTGAGCCACTTTCTTACCGATGAGCCCGAAGCGGTGTGCGGCCTGCTGCTGACTCACGGTCGGAGCGTAGGTGCCCCGGATGGGCATGGAGGTGTAGTTCTTGCGCTCGCCCAGCGCGTTAGCGCTCTTGCGCACATTGAAGACGACGTCGTGGCGCTTGGCCAGCTTGCCGGAGATGCTCTCGATAGGAGCGATACATGTTACGTTTGCCATAATAGTTAAGGTTTAGGTTTAATGGTTGTTTAGATTGGTTTAGAGTTGTTTAAAATGGTTTGTTTTAGTCCAAAGCCGGATTAGTCTGTGTCACCTGGGACGCGGGCGGCTCGCCCGCGAGTGCGACCGAAGGGCGCAGAAGTGTGAGTTGTGTTCTGTGTGGTCGCCGTAGGGCGGCGAATCGCGGGCGTGCCGCCCGCGTCCCGGGTGGGGCAGTCGGTTTCATACCCGGCTTTTGACTTTTGACTTTTAGCGAAGCGGTCTTGGGTCTTACGCGAGTTTGGCGTACTCTTGTGCGAACATATACCCCCGCAGGTTCGTGTACTTGCTCTGTTTCTCGAACGCCTCCGCGTAAGCGGTCTTCTGTTCTGTGCTCAGCGCTTTGACGGCCGCGATGGCCTGCGTGAACTTGTTGTGGACGGTTGTCTCTTCTGCTGAATACGGTTTCTTGCTCAGGTCACGCGGGTTGCAGATGCGGCCCGTGCACAGTGTGCGTCCGCGTTTCTGGAAATAGGTGTCGGAGTGTTCGCAAATCTTACCGCGGTACTCTTTGACCATGTCGATAGGCTTGTATTTTGCCATTACTTGCCGACCATGTTTCACCTCCGGCCGGCGTAGAGGGGTTTAGGTTAATAATGTTGTTATCTATTGCCCGACATATCATGTCGGCTTTATGCCGAATGGCTTCTCCATTGTCCCTCGTCCCTTTGTACATCCTAGCATCTCTCAAGCATATCTCAAGCATGTTCGATTTCTGTTGTTAGTGTTATGTTTTTAACACTGCAGAGATACCGTAATGGGTAGTTAAAGAACACCGCCTCTCTGACGAAAGACGGTGCAAAGATAATACGAAAATGATTTTAGTGTTCCTCTTGGAGTGAA
>JAFUUE010000071.1 GCA_017483945.1 Paludibacteraceae bacterium
TATGCCAAACAACAAGTAGGACTTTTTGCTCGTATTATCAGCAAAATCAGCGCAATCACTGTCCTACAATATATTAACTTTATCAACAACAAACCGATTGGAAGAATTAAATATGCGCTGGGGTAATTCCGCCAACGGGTTGAATTAGGCAAATCATAAATACGAATGCTATCGCTTGAAAGCGTGAAACAACAAATAATCTGCTTTGGGTCGCTAATCAAACGAAAACAATAACTCTTCCCCATCCGGAAACGAGCGTACTCCAAGGCATCAACACGGAAGAACTCATCCATGTCATCGTCTTGACCACAACTAAAGGGATAACATTCCTTAAGAACGTCATCCGTCAGGATATGCAATGTGCAATCTTGTAGGATATCAATCATTGCACAACAGGCATACCGCTACGATGTAGCATATTTCGCATTCTGATAACAAACGGATCGCTGTTCCGGTCGCGCACCGGCTTTGACTCGTAACGCCTCTCCGCTTCCTCTGCCATCGTACGGAAGCGTGTTGCCTCCTCACCGTATAGCGTAGGAATTGCTTTAATTGCTGTTGCCATAGTTTTTCCTTCTTTAGCGGGTATACAATAAGCCTATTTTAGGCTCGCTGCAAAATTACTAATAATTTTTGATATATGCAAGGATTTGAGAAGAAAAATAAGTTTTGTCAGCTATTCTTATTATGATGTACTGTCCAACAGCAAATGCAATTTTGGTTGCA
The DNA here is from genome assembly GCA_017483945.1 of Paludibacteraceae bacterium. Lineage (GTDB taxonomy): Bacteria > Bacteroidota > Bacteroidia > Bacteroidales > Paludibacteraceae > Colicola. The sequence goes on from JAFUUE010000071.1 coordinate 727, forward strand.
AAGTTAGTAAAAATATTTTGAAAAACAAAATAAAGGGGTGTCAAAATGTAATTTTTCTCTTGGTCTGCGATTTAATTTGTATTGTATCTTTTTGACTTTTTCATCACTATAGCGTGCAAAATTGGCACCTTTAGGGATGTATTTCCTTATCAGTTTGTTGGTGTTCTCGATGCATCCTTTCTGCCAAGAAGAGTATGCATCCGTAAAATAAACGGTTACATCTTCTTTCCCTTTCATCCGCAGCCCTTTTGTTATCATCTCATGCGCTGCAAACTCTGGTCCGTTGTCTGTGGTTATGGTCTTGATTGTTTGCCGGTAAGGCATCAGCAGCCTCGTCACGACTTTGGCAATAGGCACCGACTTTCTGCCGTGCGGCAGTTTCTCCATCAACAGCATGTTCGTACTGCGTTCCACCAAAGTAAGGATGCAGTGCTTGTAACTGTCCACTATCAGATCCATTTCCCAATCGCCGAACCGTTTCCCGTCCGCCTCTGCCGGGCGGTCATGGATGCTTGTGCGGTTAGGAATAGAGGGCGCTTTCGTTATACGCTGCTTCTTCTCCCTGCGCCTGTAACGCAACTCATGAGGCATATGCTTCGCCAATTCGCCCGTCGTGTCTGCGTGCACATGGTTGTAAATGGTCTGGGCGCAGATATGGACGCCTTCTTTGGCCAGCACACCGCTGATCTGGCGGGGAGACCAGTCATCCTCTTTGATCATCTGTTCTATACGCCACCACAAAAGCTCACTCTTGCGGTGATTTCCCAAGGTACTGTGTCTGCGACTCTCGCATTTTTGTTGGGCGACTGTATGGACATACTGACCGTACTTGTTACTGTTGCGCTTGATCTCGCGGGTCACCGTGGACGGAGACACGCCGATTTCATGCGCGATACTTTTTTTTGTCCATTTTCTTGTAAGTCCCAAATAAATTTCGTACCTTTGCTCCGAATTTAGTTGTTTTGACATAACAAATACAAAATTAACTATTTTCCGGGAAAGGTGCAAATCTTTCCCGTTTTTTTTGCATTGCTGTCAAACTTTGTCTTCTTATTTGGACTTTTCGCCCCTCCGTTCTGTCGCTTTCGGGTACCCTCAACCGACAGAACGGAGGGATATTGTTCTCCTAAAAATTGCGTTTCTAAATGGAAACTATAATTCTTATTATGAGATGTGAGGGGAGGGGATTAGGAGTCGAGTATTTGGAGTCGGGCTTCCATTTGGAGCATTTCGTCTCGGAGTCGTGCGGCGAGGTTGAAGTCGAGGTCCTTGGCGGCGGCGAGCATCTGGCGGCGTTTCTGCTCGGCGGCGCGTCGGAGTTCCCGCGCACCGAGTTGCTGCCAGGGGGCTGTCTTCCAACTCTCGCGGATGGCGTTCTCGACACGTTGTTTCTCGGCCTCGGTGTCCTTATAGAGTGCGGCGATGGCGGAGGTGTTAATCTCCTTGCGGATAGCGGTGGGCGTGATGTTATGGAGTCGGTTATACTCCATCTGGCGTGCCCGTCGGCGTTGTGTCTCGTCGATAGTGGCCTGCATGGAGGGCGTGATGCGGTCGGCGTAGAGGATAGCCTTGCCGTTGACATGTCGTGCGGCTCGTCCGACGGTCTGTGTGAGTGAGCGTTTGTCGCGGAGGAAGCCCTCTTTGTCGGCGTCGAGAATGGCGACGAGTGAGACCTCGGGAAGGTCGAGTCCCTCGCGCAGGAGGTTGACTCCGACGAGTACGTCATAGACGCCCCGTCGCAGGTCCTCCATGATTTTGACGCGTTCGATGGTGTCGATGTCGCTGTGGATATAGGCGCTGTTGATGCCGTAGCGTCGGAGGTACTCATCGAGTTCCTCGGCCATACGTTTGGTGAGTGTGGTGACGAGTACACGTTCGCCCCGATGGATGCGTGTGTGCACCTCGTCCATGAGGTCGTCCACTTGGTGCTCGGAGGGCCGCACTTCTATCTCGGGGTCGAGCAGTCCGGTGGGTCGTATGAGTTGGTCCACGACGATGCCTTCGGACTTGGCAAGTTCGTAGTCGGCGGGTGTGGCAGAGAGGAAGATAACGGAGGGGTTGGCGTCCGTCTCGTTGTCGTCTCGTTGTCGTCTCGTTGTCGTCTCGTTGCCGTCTTTTTGTCGTGTTTGCTCCGAGGCCGGTTCGGTTTCGGCAGCGAGTCCGACCTTGGATTCCCACTCGTCGAAGGTGAGCGGGCGGTTGTCGCGTGCGGCGGGGAGTCGGAAGCCGAAGTTGACGAGGTTGTCCTTGCGTGCCTTATCGCCGCCGTACATGGCATGAATCTGGGGGATGGTGACGTGGCTCTCGTCGATGACAACGAGCATGTTATCAGGGAAATAATCGAGCAGGCAGTAGGGCGGTGTGCCGGGTTGTCGTCCGTCGAGGTAGCGGCTGTAGTTCTCCACGCCGGAGCAGTAGCCGAGTTCCTGTATCATCTCGAGGTCGTACTTGACGCGTTCCTCGAGGCGTTGCGCGTAGAGTTCTTCGCCCTGTTCGCGGAAGAAGAGCGCCTGGGAGGCGAGGTCGAGTCGTATCTGGCTGATAGCGGCCTCGATGCGGTCGCGGCTGACGCAGAAGATGGTGGCGGGTGAGATATGGAACGTGTCGAAGCGCTCGATGGTGGTGTTGTTGAGCGGGTCGATGGTGGAGAGGGAGTCAATCTCGTTGCCGAAGAACTCGATACGTACGACATAGTCGGCATAGGCGAGTGCGACGTCGATGGTGTCGCCCTTGACGCGGAAACGTCCGCGGGTGAGTTCGATATCGTTGCGTATATACTGGGCGGCGACGAGTTGGCGGAGCAGTTCGTCCATGGGCAGGTGGTCGCCGGTGCGGAGGACGATGCTGTTCTGGGAGAAGTCCTGGGGGCTGCCGATGCCGTAGAGGCAGCTGACGGAGGAGACGACGATGACATCCTGGCGCCCGCTGAGGAGTGCGGCGGTGGCGGAGAGTCGGAGCCGGTCAATCTCCTCGTTGATACTGAGGTCTTTCTCGATATAGGTGTCGGTGGAGGGGATGTAGGCCTCGGGTTGGTAGTAGTCGTAGTAGCTGACGAAGTACTCAACGGCATTATGCGGGAAGAACGCGCGCATCTCGGAGTAGAGTTGTGCGGCGAGTGTCTTGTTGTGGGAGAGGATGAGTGTGGGTCGGTTGAGTTGGGCGATGACGTTGGCGACGGTGAAGGTCTTGCCGCTGCCGGTGACGCCGAGGAGTGTCTGAGCGGGTGCTCCGGCACGTACTCCCTCGACGAGTGCGCGGATGGCTTCGGGCTGGTCGCCGGTGGGTTTATAGGGTGATTCGAGTCTAAACATGGGGACAAAGGTACGATAATTATGCGAATTATGCAAACGGAGGAGGTTTTTTTTGCACAATTCGTAAAAAAGTCGTATCTTTGCGGCGCGGTCTGTGGCGGTAGCTTGGGAAAAAGCTGGAAAAAGCTGCGCCTTGGGGCGCACTCGCGGGCGAGCCGCCCGCGTCCCAGGTGGCAATCGTGGCCTGTAAGATTGTAGAATAAAACAATAAACCTATATGAATAAGGAGAATAACGGATTGGATATCACGGTGGTGGTGCCGCTGTATAATGAGGCGGAGTCGCTGCCGAAGTTGTATGAGTGGATAGTGCGCGTGATGCGTGAGCACGATTTTCGGTATGAGCTGTTGTTTGTCAATGACGGTTCGACGGACGGGTCGTGGCAGGTGATAGAGGACCTGCATGCGCAGGACGAGCAAGTGCACGGCATCTGTTTCCGTCGCAACTACGGTAAGTCGGCGGCGCTGTACTGCGGTTTCAAAGCGGCTCAGGGTGAGGTGGTTATCACGATGGACGCGGACCTGCAGGACAGCCCGGACGAGATACCTGAGTTGTACCGCATGATTACGGAGGACGGGTATGACCTGGTGTCGGGATGGAAGCAGAAGCGTTACGACAACGCACTGACGAAGAACCTGCCGAGCAAGCTGTTCAACGCGACGGCGCGGCGCGTGACGGGCATTCCGTTGCACGATATGAACTGCGGTCTGAAGGCGTACCGGCGGGAGGTGGTGAAGAACATCGAGGTATTCAGTGAGATGCACCGTTATATCCCGTATCTGGCTAAGAACGCGGGCTTTACGAAGATAGGCGAGAAGGTGGTGCAGCACCGCAAGCGTGAGTTCGGCGTGAGCAAGTTCGGGCTGAACCGTTTCGTGAACGGGTATCTGGACCTGCTGACGCTGTGGTTCCTGAACAAGTTCGGTAAGCAGCCGATGCACTTCTTCGGACTGGTGGGCAGTCTGATGTTCATGTTGGGTCTGGTGGCGATAGTCATCGTGGGCGGCATGAAGCTGTACGCCCTGTCGCACCATACGCCGGCCATGTTAGTGGCGGATAATCCCTATTTCCATCTGTCGATACTGATGATGGTGCTGGGTTGCATGCTGTTCCTGGCGGGGTTCCTGGGCGAGCTCATCATCCGCAACTCGCCGTCGCGTAACGACTACTTGATAGGCAAGACACTATGATGGATCCTGAAGAACAGCGGAATATGTTGGAGCATGCGCTGAGCGAGTGCATGCTGAACCATGCGTTCACGATACTGCGCAGTTGGGTGCAGGAGTTGCTGGGCAAGCGAGGGAAAGAGAGCGCCCGTTACGGGGCGTATGTGGACCGCATCAACAGCCTGCAGGCGGGTTATGACCGGCTGTTTGATTTCTACCTGACAACGGATGACCCGGAGCGGAACGCGATACTGGAGGAGATGACTCGGGAGACGTACCGGCTGGTGGACGAGGTGTATGCGGACCTGCGTATGAGCCGTGGCCTGTCGCCCAAGATGCACGGTTTCAACCCGGACAACCCCGACAGCGTCATCCGCTATTTCGGTTCCTGTCTGTCGATTCGGGAGGATGAGTTGGAGTGGCTGGTGCGGACGTCGGCCAAGGCGGAGCATGCGGCGATGACGCTGCTGGCTTCGGCGGCCTTGGGGCATAACCTGCGCAGCGGCTTCAACGAGCACTACCTGCTGGCGCTGATGCGTGTGGCGCGCGAGGGGAGTGACCTGGTGCGTGAGCAGGCGCTGGTACATACCATCATGACACTGGGCAACTACGACCTGCGTATCGACTTCTTCCCCGAGTTGCAGGAGGCGTTCGAGGACCTCATCGGCAATGGTGAGGAGGCGTTCCTCGTGCTGGCGGCGATGGTGAAGGGGGCGAAGACGAAGCTCAAGGAGCTGCTGCAGTCGGAGGAACTGACGGACGAGGACCTGCCGGACGAGTTGCGCGAGGCGTTCTCCGGCCATGACGGGGACCTGACGATAGACAAACTGACGCAGTGGCTGCCGGACGGGGAGAACACGTTCATGGTGGATATCGTGTCGATGCTGCCGGAGACATGGGTGTTCGAGACGCTGGTGGACGATGAGGTGCGTCGGGAGAAGATAGCCTACCTGTATATGAGTGCGGGTATGGCGGATGTAGCGTTCGACTCGGTGCTGCTGGGTCGTTTGGACCTGTGCACGACGCCGCGACTGCGTGCGGACATGCTGCTTCACCAGGGGCTGTACGACGAGGCACTGGAGGCCTACCGCGAGATAGAGCAGTCGCATCCCGGCGACGCGCGCACGCTGTTCCGCATCGGCTGGTGTGCGCTGCTGACGGGCGATATGGAGATGGCGGAGGAGTATATGCTGGCGCGTCTGCGCAGCGATGATGCAGAGGTGAACGACTACATCAACTACGGGCACTTGTGCTGGTTGCGCGGCGACCGTGTGACCGCCTACGAGAACTACCGCGAGGCGCGGCGTATGGCAGGCACGGCCAAGCAGTTCCTCATCTCGTTTCGTCCCGACAGACGGCTGCTCGTGGAGCGGGGTATCCCGCTGGATGAGGTCTATCTGATGGAAGACCGATTACTGAATCCTGCATAGGCAGGCACCGCAGGTGCAGGCCGGGCCGGGAGGTGTTGTTATATGCCTGAACTACTCCTACATTATATCTGGCAGCAGGGGCTGTATGCGGCCCTGCCGCAGGCGACGGATGACGGGCGCGTGCTGCAGGTGCTGGACCCGGGTGTGCATAACCGCGACGCGGGGCCGGACTTCAGCGGTGCACGTATCCGACTGACGACGCTCACGCCGAGCGGCGCGGTGGAGGCCGTGGAGGAATGGGTGGGGAGCGTGGAACTGCATGTGCGCGCGTCGGACTGGTACCGGCACCGGCACGACACGGACCCGGCGTACGACCGCGTCATCCTGCATGTGGTCCGGGACAGCGACCGTGCGGTATGTACGTCGCAGGGCAAGACGGTGGCGCAGTGTGTGCTGCGTTATCCCATGGAGCGGGACTACCTGGGGCTGCTGCTGGCCTCGGCGCGTGAGATGGACTCGCCGCTGCGCACGATGCGTTGCGCCAAGTGGCTGCCGGACCGGCCGGAGCTGCTGACCGCCGGATGGCGGGACACGCTGCTCAGGCAGCGGATGGAGTGCAAGCGGGAGGCGATAGGACGGCTGCTGGAACTGACGCACAACGACTGGGAGCAGGCGTTCTATATATCCCTGGCCCGCAATTTCGGCTTCCACACGAACAGCGCGCCGTTCGAGCAACTGGCTATCCAGACGCCGTTGCCCTACCTGCGCAAGCACCGCGACTCGCTGTTTCAGTTGACGGCGCTGCTGCTGGGGCAGTCGGGCCTGTTAGACGGCCGGGCCGGGAGCAAAGGCAGCGACGAGGCGTTGCTGCAGAAGGAGTATAGCTTCTTGCGCGTCAAGTTCAGCCTGACGCCCGTGGAGGCGGGGCTGTGGAAGCAGGGGCGTATCCGTCCGCAGAACGCGCCGAAGACGCGCATCCGCCAGTTTGCGGCGCTGATACACAGGTCGGAGTTCCTCTTCTCGCGCCTGATGCAAGGCTCGGATATCGAATCGCTGCGGGGGCTGTTCGACCTTGGGCAGGATTTCGCACCCGCCCTCGGGCGTGCGTCCCTCGATATACTACTCATCAACACGGTGCTACCCTACCGGTATGCGCATGCGCTGTCGGTGCACGACACGGCCGAGGCAGAGCGTGCGCTGCGGCTGATGGCCGATATACCGGCAGAGGACAATAGTATCATCCGCCAGTGGCGTATGTTAGGGCAGGCGGTACGTAATGCGGCTGACACGCAGGCGCTGCTACATTTGTACCAGACCTACTGCCAGCCGCAGGCATGTATCAACTGCGATGTGGCCTACCGCATCTTCATGCAGCAGGTTTAGCAGGGGGATTTTTCTTACTCGGGTTGCTTGCCGATATAGGCGAGGATGCCGCCGTCCACATAGAGAATATGTCCGTTGACGGCGTCGGATGCGTGTGAGGCGAGGAAGACAGCGGGTCCTCCGAGCTCTTCGGGCTCAAGCCAGCGTCCGGCCGGTGTCTTGGCGCAGATGAAGGAGTCGAAGGGATGGCGGCTGCCGTCGGGCTGTTTCTCGCGGAGCGGAGCGGTCTGGGGCGTAGCGATATAGCCCGGGCCGATGCCGTTGCACTGGATGTTATACTGGCCGTACTCGGAGCAGATGTTGCGTGTGAGCATCTTGAGTCCGCCCTTGGCGGCGGCATAGGCGCTGACGGTCTCGCGGCCGAGTTCGGACATCATGGAGCAGATATTGATGATTGTGCCCTCGTTGCGCTCCATCATCTCGGGGAGGACGGCTGCGCTGACGATGTAGGGGGCTACGAGGTCCACGTCGATGACGGCCTGGAACTCCGAGCGTTTCATCTCGTGCATGGGGATGCGCTTGATGATGCCGGCGTTGTTGACGAGGATGTCTATTTGACCCACTTCGGCGTGAATCTTCTTGACGGTCTCAGCCACGGCGTTCTCGTCGGTGACGTTGCAGACATAGCCGTGGACGTTGGTGATGCCGGCGTCGGCGTAGTTCTTCAGGCCGCGTGCCAGGGCTTCCTCGTTGATGTCGTTGAAGATGATGTTCTTGACTCCCGCCGCCACGAAGGCTTTGGCGATGTTAAAACCGATACCGTAGCTTGCGCCGGTAATCCAGGCATTCTTGCCTTCCAAAGAGAAGAGGTTCATATGCATTAGTATTGATGATTGTGGCTTGATGTTTTGCAATGCAAAGGTATGAAAAATTCCGCATGTGTGCAAGTTTGTGTGCAAAAAATCGTGTATAAGATAAAGCAGGAGGCGAGTTTCAGTTGCTTAATCGACTGATAGATAGTGGTGTGTAGTGCGTGCCGGCGGGAGTGTCAAATTATTTAGGACTACAATGGGCGGTGCGGAACAGGGAGAAAAACAGACGGTTGCATGGGGCAGCTTCGTTCCAGGTTCATTTCAGGTTCGTTTCAGGTTCGTGTTGCGCTCCCGACCGCGACCGTTACCCGGTCGTTACCTGATCGTTACCTGACCGTTACCTGAGGGGTAAATGTCGGGGGTGGAATGGTCTGTTTTGTGGGCGGGCGGCGGTCTCAATCTATTATAAACGGGCGTTTTTGTGCGTTAATATTGTGGGACGGGTGCGATTTTTCTCATAAAATTACTTGTATATATCCGAAAAAAGCGGTATCTTTGCAGTGCGTTAGTCCTAAACACGCGCAATAACCATGAAGAACCACTTGTTTGTCCGCCCTGTGCGCACGCTGTTGCGAGGGGCACTGTCTGCCGTTTCCGGCCATGTCTTTTCCTTGATTATCGTATGTCTGATGCTGTGTACATGCCTGCCGCCGATGGCGGTGGCCAAGCCGCACAGGATTGTCAATATGGGTAGCCGCGAGGGGCTGCGGGACCTGCTGGTGAACTGTATCCATGAGGATGACGCGGGCGTCATATGGCTGGGTACGGGTTCGACGGTGGAGTGCTTCGACGGCGTGCGTTTCCGGCATTTTCCCATAGAGGGCAAGGCGGGTCCGCAGAAGCGTGTGACTGCCATCACGGGCAGTCCCGCGCGCGGTCTGTGGGCGGGCAACGGCGACGGACTATGGATGTTCGACAGCCATACGGAGCAGTTCGTGCCTCAGTACGAGGCGGATATAGCAGGCGGTGTGACGAGTGTGCTGCTGGACAGCACGGGGGTGCTGTACGTGGCGACGACGGTGTGCCTGTACGTGGTGGAGGACGGGCAGGTCCGTCCGTATCGTTTGCAGCCCGCTTCGGGTCTGCCTGCGGGCGGTATAGAGGCGATGTGCATGGACGAGTCGGGCACGCTGTGGATGACGAGTACGACGGGTCTGTACGCCTTGACGGCTGACCGTCAGATGGTTCAGCAGAGCAGTTACCTGCCGGACGGCGGCTATACGAGCATCGCCGTGGGCGGCGGGACGGTGTGGCTGGGCACGTTCCATAGCGGTATCTACGCGTGGGACATCGCATCGGGGACGCTTCGTCAGGCGAGCAACATCCCCGTGCCGATACAGGCTCTTCAGGTGTGCAGCGACAGGCGTCTGCTGGTCGGAACGGACGGGGTAGGCGTGTTGCTGTACGACACAGACGATTTCGCGCTGATAGAGCGCTGGTCCCAACAGGAGGCCGGCCCCAATCGACTGACATCCAACAGCGTCTATTCGCTGCTGCAGGACCGTCGTGAGGTGCTGTGGGTGGGCTTGTACCAGAACGGGGTGGACTACACCTTGTGGCAGGGCGACCGTGTGGGCGTGCACCATACGCCGCTGTTCAACAGCGAGGGCGTGGCCGTCCGTGCGCTATGTATCCACGGCGAGCAGCGGCTGATAGGCACGCGTCAGGGGCTGTACTTCATCGACAAGGCCGACCGCCGGTTCCGCGCGTACGGCGAGGAGGAGCTGAACTCGCAGATGGTGTTCGCCTTGAGCCTGTATGAGGGGGAGTATTATATAGGAACGTATGGCGGTGGTCTGCACCGTCTTGACCCGCGCACGCCGGAGGTGCGTCCGGCGAGTCTGCCCGAGGCGATAGGCGGGCAGGTGTTCACGCTGGCGACGGACGGCGAGGGACGCCTGTGGGCAGGTACGGAGCGGGGTGTATGGTGCCTGACCGGCAAGGACGGGCGCCTGCGTGTGGAGGAGAGTTATACGTCGCGCACGTCGCAGTTGCCCGAGGGGCGTGTGTATCATATCTTCTTTGACCGGATGGGCCGCGGGTGGTTGTGTACGGCGGGCGGCGTGGCCCTGTACGACCCGGCGAGTCGGGCGGTGAGCACCTATAACTTCCCGCAGACATTCCCCGCGCGGGCGGTGGTGCGGCAGATATGGCAGTCGGAGGAGGGCGTGCTGTATTTCGTGCCGGAGAAGGGGGACCTGTTCGCCTACGACGAGCAGTGGCGCCCCCGTCCCGTGCCCGACACGGAGGGTGTGGATGCGCTGTTCATCACCGACGACGGGCGCGGTAACCTGCTGATAGGCACGAGCAACGGGCTGTGGTACTGCCACCCGGACGGCACGTCCGAGCGGTTGGATTTCTCGGACGGTCTGCCCAGTCCGACATTCACCCACTGCCAGCCTCAGACGGACGACGAGGGCACGGTGTGGCTGGGTAACAGCCGCGGGCTGGTGTGGATTAAGCCGGACAGTATTTGCTTATACTCGCCCCAACGTCCTCATGCGCTGCATATCAGTCGGATACTGGCGGACAACACCCCTATCAAGGATGGTATTCGTGCGGTGGAGGAGCGGATGCTGCGTCTGCCTCGCGGCACGTCTAACCTGACCGTGCTGCTCTCGGACATGTCGTTCACGGACCCCGCCTGCATGAAGTGCGAGTGTCTGCTGGAGGGAATGGACGAGGATTGGCAATGTCTGACGGGTGTGTCGGAGCATACATGGCATAACCTGCGCTCGGGCACCTACCGTCTGCGCCTGCGTTATCCCGGCGAGCCGGAGGGCGAGTACGTGATGACGGTGCGTGTGCCGATGACCAACGAGATGCTGCTCCTGCTGACCGTAGTGCTGCTGTCGGTGGTCGTGGGGACGGGCGTCTGTCTGGAGATACGGCGACGCAATATCCGCCGCAAGCAGGAGATGCTGAGACGGCAGCAGGAAGAGGAGGCGCGCAACGAGGCGGAGCAGAAATACAAGACAACCAATATCCCCGTAGCCGAGCTGAGGAAGCTGCGCAAGGAGGTGGACGCGCTGATGGAAGAGGAACGGCTGTACCTGAATCCGGAGCTGAAGCTGTCGGACATCGCCAACCGGCTGAACACGTCGTCGTACATGCTGTCGTTCCTGTTCAGCCAGCACATGAAGACGTCGTTCTACGACTATATCAACCAGTACCGCGTGGAGAGCTTCAAGCAGCGTGTGCGCAACGGCGAGACGGGGCGCTATACGTTAGACGCGCTGGCGACCCGGTGCGGCTACAACTCGCGTGCGACGTTCTTCCGTAACTTCAAGAAGGTGACGGGCATGACGCCGACCGAGTACATCGCAAGCAAGGGCGGATAAGGCGGGGCGGTCTGATGCCGCTGCACCTTGCGGATACGATTAACTTGCCAAATCAGTATGTAAGAGTCGTGTTTTGGCAGATTTTATACAGAAAACTTGCCAAAATAGCATAAAAATATATTATTTTGGCAGATTTTATGCAGAAAACTTGCCAAATTGAGGAAAAAGTAGTACCTTTGTGGTGATTTTTCAAGACAGACTATTATGAAGGCAAATGTTTGTGGCAGGCAAATAGCCAAAGAGGCTTTGGACAAGTACTATCATTCGGGGCAGTCAGAGTTTGTGGCCGTGTTCGGCAGGCGTCGTGTAGGGAAGACATTTCTTATCCGCGAATACATGGAGGATGAGATGGTGTTCCAGTTTGCGGGTATGGCAAATTCGACAACTGACAAGCAACTGCAGCGTTTTGCTCAGACATTGTCGCACTATACCGGCACCGAACCGGCGGCTATCACTGACTGGTTGGATGCTTTCTATCGGTTAGAGCGGTATTTGGAACATATTCCTTCCTCAGGGAAGAAGGTCGTTTTCATAGATGAGTTGCCATGGTTGGATACTCCTCGTTCAGGGTTTATACCTGCATTGGAAGCCTTCTGGAACGGATGGGCATCTGCCCGCAAAGATATATTGTTAATCGTCTGTGGTTCGGTCACATCATGGATGATGGACAACCTGATTAACAACCATGGTGGTCTATATGGGCGACTGACCGGACAAATTCCGCTGGCTCCTTTCACTTTGGCAGAATGTGAGGAGTACTTCCTGTCTCGCGGTATGCACTTGTCTCGCTACGAGATATGCGAGGCATACATGATTTTCGGTGGTATCCCCTACTATCTTAATGCCATTGACCCCCAACGCAGTCTGGCAGGAAGTGTGGATTTTGCGCTATTTAATCCCAATGGTCCCTTGTATAATGAATATGACCACCTGTTCCCTGCTATGTTCCGTCGGTCAGAGAATTATATTAAGGTGGTGCATGCGCTGGCCGACAGACAATACGGAATGACGCGTGGTGAATTGTTAGAGCACACCCATATGACTTCCGGCGAGGGGATAACACGCGTGCTGAGTAATCTGGAACGATGTGGGTTTATCAGGAGGTATTCTCCTATGGGGGGGAAAGAGAAATACTACCAATTGGTTGATTTCTACGTGTTATTCTATCATCGTTTCCTCAAGGACAGACAGAAGATAGAGCCGGCTTACTGGACACATATACAACGAACATCAACGTTCTATCAGTGGGCGGGGACACGTTTCGAGTTGTTGGCGATACAGCACGCAGAACAAATCAAGCGGGCACTTAAAATAGAGGGAGTGCAGACAGATATGTACTCGCTACGTACTTATGGTTCCCACGGAGACACACAGATAGACGCTGTTTTGCAACGGGCGGACAACACGGCCAATTTGTGTGAGATGAAGTTTACGGAGGGATTGTACACTATAGACAAGTCTGAGGACTTGAACCTGCGCAACCGTCTGCAGGCCTTACGTGAGCTCTTGCCTAAACGGATGTCTATCCAACTGACCTTCATCACTTCGTATGGTCTGCAGTCCAACCCATACTCCAACCAAGTTACGCAAACGCTGACGATGGATGATTTATTCTGATATCCGTAAATTATTTGCCTTGCACTTTCTGCACTTTCAACCATCTTAAACTATCTTGAACCATTTTGAACTATCTTAAACTATTTTGAACTATCTTGAACCATCTTAAACTATCTTGAACCATCTTAAACTCCTTCCACTACCTTAAAAGTGCAAATAGTGCAAAAAGTGCAAAGCGTTTTTTTGCTTAATGGGGGCAAACCGCCTCGGTGCTTCGTTAGTGGTTCTTAGTGATTCTTAGTTGTTATTAGTCTTTCGCAGAGGCTCGTTAGTCTCCTGGCTAAATCATACGGGGACATACAGGAACTCCGTGATAAGGCGGGGTGGTATAGCATGCTACAGCCGGTATGTGGGGTGCACATACCGGCTGTAGCGTATATGGCGGGGGCGTCAGACCTCCCTTCGATTCAGACGGCACCGGAGCCGTCTCCGTTGGAGTGGGGATTGATGATGCCGTTGGTGCCTTTGTTGATTTGTACGCTGGCGCAAAGGAACGTGTTCGTCAGGATAGCGCGAACCGAGATTTCGGGAATGATATATGTTTTCATAAAGCGTTCTTCTGTTAGGGTTCTACGTTATTGGATTACTTGTCCCAGTGCGTTGTAGCGGACACCGTCGCGGACGATGACGAGTCGGCCGTTCTCCAGGCGCTTGGATTGTGCTGCGTCGGCAGCGCTGTTGTCGAGCGCGGTCGTCACACCGGCACCGCGGCCGAAGGACATGCGACGCACGGGAGCCATCGTGGCGGCAGCTCCGTCAGCCACGCGGAAGTAGGCGCGGAAGCCGTTGATGGTACAAGTGAGCCCTGCCCAATAGAGTCGGTTAGAAGCACCCAAGTAAACCACGGATTTGTTCTCTGCGCCGGTGTTGCTGACCGTCTCCTGCGAGAAGAGCGGGATAAAACGGTAGTGGGCGTCGGCGGACTCGCGCAGGGTGTTGTCGATGACCACATTGTTGAAGGTCATGGAGGTGACATTGTCGCCGCCGGCGGGCTTGATGAGGTAGGGGACGCCGGCCTCGAGGTCGGTCACATCATCGTCGAAGATAAGGACAGCTTCGTCGCCCTCGATGACAGTGCGTTTGTAGCGCAACACCTCTGTTGTGCCGAGGTGCTCCTCCAGTGCTTCACGCGATATGGCAAACGGTGCGCAGAACGTAGCATAGTCGCCGTTGCAGGCAATGGTACGATTGAGGGTGACATAGCAATGTTTGTCTTGATTTGCGGCGAGGGAAGAGGCGTTATCTGTGTTATCGGTAAGGGTCAGTTCTGTCTGTTTCTTGCCTTTCAACTCGTGCCCCTTGTCACCGCTTAATCCATCGTACAAATACCATGGAACAGAATATTCAGCGGATTCCTTTTCTTTTTGCCCACCGACAATCTCATATTGCGAGACATTAGAGGTACAAAGTACCATGGCATAGTCTTCTACATAGTCGTAAGATAGATATATTTGAATAGGTGAGGTATGCGTTGCGTACTGTCCATCAATGCGCTTGTCCCTATTTAGGTAAATGCCATTGGGGAAAGAGTTATCGTTTTTAAGGATAATATTCGAACCATTATTCTTCACATCTCCACAGATGACTGAATAGGTAGTATTGATGAATCGCACATTGTCGAATGCTAACTTAGTCTGATTTGTACCACACTCAAACGTTTGCGTACTACGAGAAGTGTTATTACCATCCACAATTAGGTCTTTGAAGGTGACTGTTTTCTCTTCAGAACCAGTTGCAAGAATCATGATTGTGTTAGCGGCAACACCACATATTATTTTTTCCTCGCCTGTAGCGCCTTGAATGGTGAGTGCTTTTTGTATGTCTAATCGTGACGAGGACGTGGTTACATCGCCTCTCAGTTCCAGTACATCGTTCGCATTGGCTGCGGATACTGCGTCTGCAAGATTAGCCGATGCGGTACTCTGCGTGAGGTTGACAACAGGGTTGATGGTCTCGGAGAGGGTGAAGGAGGGTTTGACTTTTCCTGCTTCGGCATTGGAGGTTGTGAACTTAGCACTGGAGCTGTTAGTCAGGTCCTTGGAGGTAATGAAGAGTCCGACTAAGGTCTTGCTGCCGACGGTGGCTAATGGTGTGAGTTTATAAGCAGGGATGTTGAGCAACCATTTGGAGTCCGAGCAACTAGCGGTGGTGATGGGGGTGTTGGATGTACCTTCGCTGCTACCAGGTGCAATGCCTACGATGGAGGTGGCAAGGAGTCTAAGTTCGGATACGGAGTGGTCGGCACTGATTTGTTGATTACAGTCCCATACAGCTATGCCAGCGTTATTGCTGGCATAGGGGTTCAGTTGGAGCGTGTATATCTTCTCGAGGCTGTAGTCCACTAGGAAGTACTCCACGGCGAAGATGCGAGCCTGGTAGTTACCCTCAAATCCGCTGCTCTTGAAGCCTATGTATGGATAACCGGTTTCATGGCTATCTTGGTCGCTTTTGGGGCGGAAGCAGAGTTCGAGGTAGGGCAGGGAGGGGTCTGCTTCTTGTGCTTCGTCGGTCCAGTCCTTAAAGGTCTGGAGGTCGTTGACGGAGGCGAAGGAGGCTATCCAGTCGACGGCGTATTTAGCGGTCTCATCGGTTAGGTTGGTTGCGTCTGCAAAGATAAAGTGGATTTTGTTTATACCTACTGAGCCAGACTGCACATTTCCCCACAATGTCGATGCTGTAGTAGCGAGATTAACATAGTATATAACGCCTCCGTCATTACAAGACAGGTTGTTTAAGGTAATATCGCCACTTGTTCCTTCCCCGGGGTGATTTATCCATGTATCTGTGCCTGAGGAATTTTTATAATTCATCTCGAACTTCTTTGCATTGTTTGATCCCGGCAATGCACCAGTTAACTTAATCGCCCATACTATATCTTTCGTCTTGTCGAAAGTGAAGGTGCCGGATGTTTGATATTGGAAGTCAGCACGGTAGTTCGAGCCTTGGTTATGCATCTGCACATTAGCAACACCGTCTGCTACCGAAGTAACAGAACCACCGCTACTCGCCGTCCACCCCTCGCTATTATCACCATTGAAGGTGACGCGGATGGATTGGGGGCCGACATTAGCCCAGACGGCCGCAGTGCAGAGCAGGGCAGTGAGGAGGGAGAATATAAAACGTGATTGTTTCATAGTATTATTGTGTTTGGCGGGAGGCGGGGCGGTGTGTCCGCCCTGCCTCCCGATGTTAGTGATTACAGTTTGATGCCGGTGGCGTTGTACTCGATGCCGTCGCGGACGATGACGAGGCGGCCGCCTCGTAAGAATTTACCATTTGGACATGTACCATTTACCATTTGCTCGTCGATGGCGGTCGTGGTTTTCTCGACCTTGCGGCACTTGAGTTCGTTCTTGGAATCCGACTTATAGAGCTCCCAACCGGTCACGTCGGCGGCATCGACAGCGGTATAGAGACTTGCGTCGGCACAGTTGAGCACAACCACATAGTCCTCCACATAGTCACCGGAAAGGACGATACGAATCGGAGAGGTGTGCGATGCGCCCTGGTGGTCGATACGCTTGTTCTTGTTGAGGGCTATGCCTGCAGGGAAGTCGTTGACGCCGGAGAGGATGACGTTAGAGCCTGCGGACTTGACGTCGCCCTTGAAGGGGTCGTCGTAGGTGGTGTTGATGACGCGTACGCCGTCGAAGGCCATCTTGGCCTTGTTGTTCAGGTCAAAGAGTTGAATGGTACGCTCTACGTTCTGACCGTCCACGATGAGGTTGCGGAAGGTAACGGTGTAGTCGGCGGTGTTATCGTTGGCGAGCACCATCAGGGTGTTGTAGGCTACGTCGCAGATGATGCGCTCCTCGCCCGTGGTGCCCTGGATGGTGAGGGCTTTGAGGATAGTGAGGCGGCTGCCGGAGATGGTGACATCCTCGTTGAGGGTGAGGACATCGCCTGCGGTGGCTTCCTCCACAGCGGTAGCGAGGTCGGTGTAGCCGACGAAGGTGGTGTTATTGATGATAGCGGGTACGGTCACTTCGCCCTGATAATGCACGGTGCAGTAGGAGGCGTTCTCGCCGGTGTGGTAGTACTTGAAGTTCATCTCGGAGGCATAGTTGCCGTCCTCTTGATAGGTGCAGAGCAGCACGTTAACGGTCAGGTAGTCGTTCTCGACGGTGCCTGCGGCCTTCAGGGCTTCTATCTCTTCGGCTCCCAAGGCGACGATGCGATAGACGCCGCCGAGGGTGTCCACAGCAGTTCCGGCCTTGAAGGGCGCGTTCGTGATGGTGTTGCCGGGCATGACGCCGAGGACGGTCTCTACATCGTTGAGGAAGGCGACGCCGTCAGTGCTGTAGTTAGCGGAGGAGGTTACCATGGAGTTGTAGGGGAAGAGCCACATGGACAGGGTGCCGGTGTTGGTCTGGTGACGGCGGTACATGAACTCGAGGCTGTCCACTGTGCTGATGTTGGCGATGGTCCATGTCTGTACGGCGAAGAAGCGTGCCTGGTTCTTCACTTCAAACTCCGAGGCAGTGGTGGTCACCGTGGTCCAACCGGTGGGCACGGCGTTGTTAGTGCGGTAGTTGCCTTCCCATGTGGGATTGATTTTGGCGGTCTCCGCCAAGATGCTGAGGCTCATGAGCGATGCCGCAGCGAGGAAGAAGAGTTTTTTCATGATGAATATGGTTGTTAATGTTGTTTGCTTTTGGTGAGTACGGATGTCACGGATTGGAGGGAATGTGCTGCAAAGGTACTGCTTTTTCGCGCAATGTGCAAGGGGTGTGGCGGTTGTGGGTGTCGCGCGTAAGGCAATCGCAAAAGGGGTAAATATAGCTATTTGTGTTTCAGGGTGTTAGGCGGCCATCCGAGGGCAGTATCAATTTATTGATAGAGACAACAGGTGATGCGTGGTGCATATGTGTCGCTTGTCGCGGGGCATCGTTACCTGACCGTTACCTGGCCGTTACCTGACAGGAGGTTATGCCTTCAGCTCTGTTCCAGCTCTGTTCCAGGTCTGTTCCAGGATCGTTCCAGGTTCGTTCCAGGTTCGGGTCAGGTTCGGGTCAGGTTCGGGTCGCGTTCGGCAAAAATCGCGGGCGAGCCGCCCGCGTCCCGGGTGTGTGCTACGGTCGGGTGCGGCGGTAGAGGGCTTCGAGGTAGTAGTAGTCGGCATAGATGATGGCGGCGTCTATCTCGGAGCCGGCGGGGTGGTGGCCGGTGGAGTGGAGCAGGATAGCAGGGTTATGCTCGGGGGCGAGGTAGGCGGCGGTGAGGCTGTGGAGCATGGAGTCCGCTGCGGCGGCGTACCGGGCAGCTTTGTCCGGCTCGACATACTGCTGCAACTCCAGTAGCGCCGAGGCAACGACACAGGCCGCGGAGGCGTCCTTTGGTGCATCCGCTCCCCGTGGGTCGCAGAAATCCCAAAGAGGAACGAAGTCATTTACCATTTGGCCATTTACCATTTGGTCATGTACCATTTCTTTTCTCGTTTCACTTGAACGATCTGCTTCGCCGTATGGGTCATTTAGCAATTTGAGGTAGGCGTCGGTGACGTGTTGGGCGAAGGCAAGGAAGCGGGGTTCGCGGGTGTAGCGATAGACCATGGTATAGCCATAGACGGCCCATGCCTGCCCGCGCGCCCAGACGGAGGAGTCGGCCAGCCCCTGGTGGGTGCAGTTGTAGAGGTGACGGCCCGTCAGGGTGTCATAGACAGCGACATGGTAGCATGTGCCGTCCGGGCGGAAGTGGTAGGTCATGGTGGTGTCGGCGTGATGGACGGCGATGTCGTAGTAGGTCCGGTTGCCGGTCTCTTCGGCCGCCCAGAGGAGGAGTTCGAGGTTAATCATGTTGTCCATGATGGTGTTATGTCCTCCGTAGTCACGTATGTGCCGCGGCCAGGAGAGGATAGTGCCCACGGCGGGGTTGTAGAGCGTGCATAGGCTGTCGGCGCAGGCGAGGAGGGCGTCGCGGTAGCGTTCGCGTGTGGCCGCGTCAGGGGAGAGGCGGTAGCCGTTGAGCAGCGAGGTGATGACCAGAAAGCCGAGGTCGTGGTCGAAGACGGGGGCGGTGGCCAGATAGAGCATGCGGTCGCCTGTGCGTGTGGCCGCGTCGAGGACATCAGGCTTGCCCGTCAGGGCGTAGTCGTACCACAGGCAGCCGTCCCAGAAGCCGCCGCACCACTCTTGGGGCACGTTGGCGCGCAGGTTCCACCGCGTCTGCCCGGGCTCTAACACATTGCGGGGCATGGAGTCGGTGACGGAGGCCATCTGCGCCATGGTCAAGTGGACCTTGGCATCGGAATAGGCGACAGCCCGGTCGAGTTCGCTTTGCTTGGCACAAGAGGCGAAGAGAAGTACGAAGGAGAGAAGTACGAAGTACGATATCTTATTTACCATATTGTTCTTAGCCCTTAGGGGCACGATTATTTCATTTACCATTTGTTCATTTACCATTTACTATTTATATTTCATTTACCTATTGAGCCATCTACTCAATGATTAGGGTGGCACCGCCGTTGGGCAGTAGGTGGAGGGGTATGCGGGTGTTGCGCTTGTTGAGGCGCTTGAGGGTCTTGTCGGTGATGCGGATGTGGGTCTTGGTGGGGACTGCGGGGTCGTCGGTGTAGAGGCGGTAGGTCACGGCGGAGCCGGTGGGCAGGAGTGCGGCGAGGTCGAGGGTAATATCGCGCTCGGTGCCGTTATTGAGTGCAGCGACGAACCATGTGTCGCCCTTGCGGCGCGCGATGAGGATATAGGACTCGGGGTCTCCACCGAGCACGCGTGTCTCGTCCCATGTGGTGGGCAGTTGCTCGAACCAACTGATTTCGGGTTCGCCGGTGTAGTACTGCGGTTTGTCGTACCAGAAGAGCGTGACGAGTGGCGAGGCATAGACCATGGATGCGGCCAGTTGGTGGCCGTGGGTGTTACGCAGGCGGCGGTCGTAGTAGCAGATGGTATAGTCGGCCGGTCCACAGAGCATGCGTGTGTAGGCGAGGCGTACGTCGTGGTCGCCGTCGGGGAACTCCTCGTTGCCGCATATGCCCTCCTGGGTGAGGAGGTTAGGGTAGGTACGGGAGAAGCCGGAGGGACGGTACTCGTCGTGGATATTCATCATCAGGTGGTTCTCCGCGGCGAGTCGCACGAGGTCATGCAGCCATGTGGACCAGCGGTGGGAGGCATACTGCACGAAGCCGGACTTGACGCCCACGACGCCCCATTCGCGGAGCAACGGGAAGAGTTCGCGCGCCTGTTTCATGAGGGCATGCTGGTTGACATAGAGCCATACACCGACGCCTTTGGAGGCCGCGTAGCGGCATACCTCGGGCATGTCGAGGCGGTCGATGATGCGGGTGGCGTCGCCGTCGTGGGAGGTGCAAGGCTCGTACCACTTCCAGTCGAAGAGCATGTATTGGATATTGTGCGCGGCGCAGAAGTCGATAGTGGCGCGTGCCCCCTCCATCGTGAGGGTGGTCTCCCGCATGATTTTACCCGGGCGCACCCAGGAGAAATCGCCCTGCGGCTCGGGGTTGAGTCCGTCCACCAGTGCCACGGATGTCTCCAGCAGCGCCCCGGGTGTGCGTGCCGCCATGACAATCTTCCACGGCGTAGCGTAGTAGGTGACCAAATCCACCGGTGAATACATCATTGTATGTACCATTGGGTCATGTACCATTTGGTCATTGGGGTCTTTCTTATCTTCGACGCTCAGTTTACTATGACACCAGTCGTCCACGTCGGCGGTGAGGATAGCCGTCCAGAGGTTGCCACGGTGGCAGAGGAGGGGCATCTCGACGGGCTGTGTCATCTGCTCGAAAGGTATATGCTCGAAGCCCGCCTGTGCCCATTGTTCGGCATAGACCATGGTGCCGTGCGGCAGGGCGTAGGTCGTCTCGTCGGCAATGACCTTGTGGAAGATAGCTGCGGGGTGTTCGGGGAAGAAATAGCGGAAGGCGAGGCCCTCGTTATAGAGGCGCACCTCAATATTGAGCCGGTAGTTAGAGCGGACGAGTCCGTCGCGGTCCGCGGTGCGTGCGTTGCCCATCGGGGCGGAGGGCTCGACCGGGAGCTCGGGCTTGCGGCTGAGGTAGATAGTCAGGGCGTTATAGTCCTCATGACGCTCGGTGACGCTGACCGAGTCCCACTCCATGGGGTCTATCCAGTCGGCGTACTGCGGCAGGGTGCGCATGCCGAGTGCCATCTCCCAACAGCGGTTGTCGAGGTTGAGTCCGAGGCGCGAGGGCGCCAGGACGGTGTCGCCTTGGTAACTCAGGCTGTAGGTGGTCACGTAGGGCTTAGCAGTTGTTTGCGAGAATGTGGCTACCAATTGGTTGTTGGGGGAGGCAAGGCTAACCAGCGATGCCAATACAAGGAGCAATTTCATGTTACTTGAAGATGAGGTTTTCTACATAGGGTCCGACGAGGAAGCGGCACATGTCGGAAGTCTTGTACCAGCGAGGTTTGCCGGGCATGGTGTCGTGGATATGCCGGCCGTCGATGACGAGGTGGTCGAAGGTGATGTTACGCACGGGGCGGTCGGGGCTGTAGCCCTGGATGACAGACAGCTCGCCTTCGTCGGGCGCGGTGATGCGGCGGAAGGTGATGTCCTCGATGACGGTGCCGGGCGCCTGACAGTATTTCTCGTTGCGGAAGATGCGCAGTGTGAGGAGCGAGCCGCGGTGGATATGCTCGACGGTGATGTCCTCGAAGAGAATGTTACGCACGACATTGTTGTCACCGGCAACGATGGCCATACATCCCTGGTAGTCAACCTGAGACTCATGCTGGTTGAGGATACGTATGCGGCGGAAGGTGAGGTCTTCGATGGTGTCGATGCGTGTGCGGTCCTCGCCTTCGGAGGCTGCTCCGTGGAGTCCGATGAAGATAGGGTGCGCCACTTTGGGATTGAAGACGCAGTCCTCGACGAGGATATGTCGCGAGGAGCCGGCATAGCCCTTGCGTGTGGCATAGACGGTCATGCAGTCATCGCTGGTCTCGCAGTAGCAGCCGCGGAGTGTGACATGTGAGGAGGCGAAGATGTTGAGTCCGTCGCCCCAGGGTCCGTAGGAGTAGCAGCGGACGTTCTCGATGAGGACGGAGTCGCTGGCGCCGGTGGGCACTTGGGAGGTGATGAGGTTGCGGACGGTGATGTTACGGCTGTTGCGTATCTCGACGCCGAAGCCTCGTTCGTCGGGGCGGAGTGTGGCACCGCGGCCGTCAATGACGACGTCGCGGCAGTTGTGCACTTGGATTTGTCCGGCGTAGTACTTAGCGGGGTCGAGGATGATGGTGTCGCCCGAGCGGGCTTGGAGGGTGCCGAGGCGGACGGTGTCGATACGGGGCTGCGGGGATTGAAAGTTTATCTCGCGTACGGCGGGTTTGTAACGTCGGTCGCCGGGGGCTTCGACGCAGAAGGTGACGCCGTCCCAGAGTCGGCGGGGGTCATGGCCGCGGTAGGCGGTGTCGCGCACGAAGGTGTTCGGCGCCACCTCCCGTGCCGCGCCGGAGATGAGTGTGACGCGGGGTGTTGTGGAGGCGTGGGCAGTACTGAGACGGGTGTGGGTGGAGTCCACGAAGACCGGTTCGAGGCGGAGGGTGTCGGTGAGCCACTGAGCGCGTATGCGGATATGGCTGTCGGGGTTGTAGGGGAGGAGGGAGCCGTCGAGGCGGGCGGATACGTATTGGGGGCGCTTGCCGTGAGAGGCGCGCTGATGTGCCTTGGTGAGGGCGACCATCTCGCGGTCCTGATACCAGAAGCCGTCGTGCTCGACGCCACTGGCCGGGCGCGGGTCAGCGAGGCTCTTCTCGATGAAGCGGACGAGGTAGTGCTGAGTGGCGAGGCTGAGGTCGAAGTGGCCGTGTCCGGCATCGCGGAGGAAAGAGATACGGCTGTCGGGGTAGGTGATGCGGAAGGCGCGTGCGGGGTTGAGGCGTGCCTCCCACCACTCGTATTCCCCCATGACCATGAGGGCGGGTATAGAGTCGATGTTGCGTGTGCGTCCCCACTCAATATTGGCGCGTCCGTAGCCGCAGAGGTTTGTGCGGGGGGCGTCACCCTTGTAGGATATGATACAGAGTGTGCGGCCGGGGTTCCACGCGGCGAAGTTCCACGGGAAGGTGGCCTGTGCGGAGTGTCCGAAGGGTATGACGGGTGCAACGGTCAGTTCGGGATGTGCGGTGGAGTCCGCCCAGCGGCGGATGAGTGCCTCGAAGCGCTGTTGGCAGTTGAGGCGGTCGGCACCGATGACGGTGGTGTCCCAGTTCTGCGAGCCTTGCTGTACGAAGGCCATAGCGACGCCGAGGCGGTCCATCTCGGCGGTGAAATAGGGGCTTCGGAAGAGGACTTCCTCGGTCATATTCTGGTGGCAATAGAGAACCGCGCGCACGGAGTCCGTATTGGCGGGCAGGCGCAGGAAGGTGGAGAGGAGTATGGTCAGAAGGAGGTGCATGTGAGTCGTCCTTTATAGGTTTTACCATTTACTTTAACTCGGGCGCGGTCGTTGTCTGTGGAGACGAAGAGGTCTTGGTGGCCGTCCTTGCGTACGACGAGTACGGCTACAGCGGAGGTGGTGTGACGGTCCTTGATGATGACCTCGGGGAACTCGACATGGTCGATGACGGAGGGTTTGTAGGGGGCGGTCGGTTCGAAGACGTGGACGAAGGGGTGTGTCCATGCTTCGCCGTAGCGGCGTGCGACGTAGGTGAGTGTGGGGGTGTTGCGTATGTCGTAGGGCATGTCCTTGAGCCGCGAGAGTCCTTCGGTGGAGGGCGCGAGGGCGCGGAAGTAGCGGGTGTCGGGTGTGGGCATAGTCCACTGGGTCATCTGTGTGCCGTCAGGTATGCTATACGTGACGATGGGTGTACTTTGTACATTGTCCGTTGTGCCTTGTACATCGTAGAGGTAGGAGTAGGCATAGAGGTGGCCGCCGGCGAAGGCGAGTTCGTCGGAGGGCGTGGTGGGCAGGTTCATGGTTATGGCGGTGCCGAGGTTGTGGTAGAAGTAGTCGTGGAAGCGGTCCTTGCCATCCTGACGCCGCGAGCGGAAGATGTCGATGAAGTAGTGGTCGGTCATGAGGACGAGTCGCTGCTGGTCGGCGCGTGTCTCGGAGTCGAGCATATAGACCTCGGCATACTGGACGGGGAGGGTGTCCATGGCGAGTATGCGGAAGGGCTGTTGTGACATCATGACGGGGTAGTCGCTGACGCCGTCCACGCAGACGGTGTTGTGTGCGGGGAAGCGTGAGTAGTACTCCCGGTAGTCATCACCGGAGTAGAGGCTGTAGCCGATGCCGGCGTCGGGTGCAAGGCGCAGTCCGCAGCCGTATAGTTCGAGGCTGATACCGTTGGCGTGCATGTGGTTGCCTTGCGAAGCATTGAGACTGAAGGCGAGGCTGTGCCGCGGGTCCATGCCTGTGCGTTGGACGAGCCAGGAGGTCTTGGGTGCGGCGAACATGCGCGAGGGGTGGAGGGTGGAGAGGTCGATGCCGAGCTTGGCATAGACAGCGGGGTTGAGGCGGTGCGGGTGTGTGTCGCCGAAGCCCATAATCATGGAGTCGGGGTAGAGGTACTCGATGTTAGCGCGTGCGGCGCGCGGGATGATGGGTAGCTCGGATTGGAGGTCGCGGCCGAGTTCATCGCGGTAGAGGCGGACAAACTCTGCGAGGTCGGAGAGCACGACCTGACTGTAGCCGGGGCACTCGCACCAGATGGCCGTGGCCGGGTCGTAGCCGTAGTCGGTGAGTGTGCGTAGGCTCCACTGGCGGACGGAGCGGCTGTTCTCGACGATGTCGAAGTAGTAGTCGCGTCCTTTGGCGTCCGTATAGGCGGAGTCGGGCAGGAGGCACTGGCCGATGTTGAAGATGAAGCGTGCCTGCATGAGGTCCCAGTTGTTGTGGGGTACGCCATTGGCAATGATGATGTCGGCCCAGTGCTTGAAGGCAGGTTCGATGTACGAGGGACGATGTGCGATGTACGAAGAGTCTTCCTTGAGGAGTCGGTAGGTCTCGGTGAGGAAGGGGACGGTCTCCTCGTGGATGACCTCGAAGGTCTGGAGTCCGACGAGTGTCTGCATGTGGCCGTGCAGGATGTCCTGCGGCATGCGGGTGTAGAAGACTCCGTGCATGTAGGTGTGGAGGATGTTGCGTGCGATGTTGCGGTAGGCGGTGTCGCCGGTGGCGATGTATTTGCGTGCAGCATCCCGTCCGAGACGGCATATCTCCAGGTTGATGGAGGAGATGATGCCTCCGGTCTCGCATATGGGTGCCCACTTGTAGGCTTGTGTGACGTTGTTATAGAGGTACATGCCTCGTGGGTCTTCTTGGCGGGGCTGTAGTTCCTCCAGCTTGGGTCGGCGGTAGTTGGTGACATGGGAGCGTGTTCCGGCCATCATGAGTGTGGGTACGGGTGCGGAGTCGGCGGAGAGGTGGTCGAAGAACTCGCCCTTGATGAAGGTGGTTGTGGCATGAGTGTTCCAGTGCATGCAGAGGCGGTCGGAGAGGTAGGTGGCTCCGGAGTCGCGGTAGTGCTCGATAGGGGCGGCGGAAAGTTCCAAAGGACTAAGTACAATGTACAAAGTACAAAGGAGCAATGTGCGATGTACAAGGGAGCGAAGGGGGATATGGTGTTTCTTGTCTGTCATAATGCGCTGGTTATTCACGAATTACATATTAATCACATACTAATAACATACTAATCACATACTATTGCTTCCCGTTTGGTTTCGGGATGTGGCTGTTTTTGAGTGCGTTCCAATAGGCGACATATCGCCGGTGGTGGGTGTCGTAGAGGGGTGCGAGTCGTGTACCGTCGGGAGCGATGAACTCGGCGAAGCGCGAAGCGGGCGTGAGGCGGGCCGGTTCGGGCTGATAGCGGAGACTGTCGGGTACGCGGAAGTCGTAGGTATAGTAGTCGTTATGCTTGGCGGGGTCGGAGAAGGGGTTGGCGACGGTGTCGAGTTGTCCGGCGAGGAGGATGGGTCCGTAGAGGAGTGCGACGCGTGTGGAGTCGGGGGTGTATTCGCGTCGGACAGTCATGGGCAGGTCGATGGTGATGCGGTCCCCTGCGCGCCAGCGGCGGGTGTAAGCGCGATAGGGCTTCTTGGCACCGGTCCAATAGGGTGTACGGACGAGTATGGTGAGTTTCTCTTTAGGTGCGGCTTCGATGATGAGGGTCGTGCGGTCGCCACGCGGGAAGTCTGTCTCCTGACGGAGAACGAGTCCTTTCTCTTCCCAATTCAGTCGTGAGGGGATAAAGAGATTGACATACAGGGTATCAAGACCATTTACCATTGGTTCATTTACCATTTGGTCATTGGGGCATTTGGTCATTCTCAATTTTCCTGTGCTATTATGCCAATAGATGGACTCGGTGAAGCGCATGGGGTTTTCGAAGCCTGTGCCGACGCAGCACCAGAAGGAGTGGAGGGGTGTGGAGTAGAGTTTGTAGGCGCCGGTGAGCATGGGGAGGAAGTAATGGGTCATGCCGGTGATGGTGTCCTGCTGCCCGAGGATATGGTTGACGAGTGCGCGTTCGTAGTAGTCCATATAAGCGGGGTCGGCGGGGTCATGGGCATATAGTTCGCGTGCGAGTCGCATGAGGTTGTATGTGCAGCAACTCTCTCCTGTGTATCCGCTGAGGTGCTTGCTCATCTGCTCGGGCGGGAAGAAGTGCTCCTTGTCGCTGAGGCTGCCGGAGGCGTAGCAGTGGTGGGCAATCATCTCGTGGAAGAAATGGGCGGGCATAGCCGTCGAGTCGAAAGTCGAAAGTCGAAAGTCGAAAGCCGATTCGGCTTTCTTTGCTTCTACGAGGACTTTGGGCAGGAAGGTGTTGCAATGGAGCGTGCCCATGTTGAAGTTGCCGTTGTAGAGAGGGTCGAGTTTGGCGGCGTCGTAGAAATAGGGTTGCAGTTCGGGTAGCGGTTCGGCTATGCCTCCGAACTCATTGCGTAGCATGCGTGGCCGGTCGGGGACGTCCCGGAGTTTGGCAACGGCCCAGGCCGTGAAGTCGCGCAGGATGACGGCGGCTGTGTCGTTGGCGCATAGGTCGGCCTGTGCGCGCAGTCCGGCCATGACCTTATGGAGGGTGTACCACGGTGCCCAGACGCTCTTTCCGGCGATGTTACGGTCGATGAGTCCTTCGGGGAAGGCACTGACATAGCCTGTGCCGAGTGCGCGTTGGCACTCGCGTATGCCCTGGACGAGGCTGTCTCCCTTGAGGCGGTAGATGTCATATCCGGTGGAGGCATAGGCATAGGCGTAGGCAGAGAGCAGGTGCCCGACGGCATGTCCGCGTAGGTCGCAGTCGAGCGACTCCCATCCGCCGAGGTGGGGGAAGGCATCATAGCCGCCCTCGTAGGCGGAGAAGACGCCGGCTGTGGTGCGGAAAGAGTGGAGGAGCTGCTGTGTGGTGAGCGAGCACATCCACGCGGAGTCGCGGCGGACATTATCCTGCCAACGGCTCGGCAGCAGCCGAACCTGATGAACAGGTATCGGCTCTGCTGCCCATGTACAAAGGGACAATGTACAATGTGCAATAATCGTTGCTACGAGAATCAGACGCTTCATGCTTTCACTTTTTCACTTTACTCCTGATAGAGCATGAGTGTGCTCCAGCCAATCTGGTCGAAGGCACCGGAGTTCATACCATATCGTTCGTCGCCGGCACCGCACTCGGGGCGCAGTTTAGCGGCGAAGGTCTCGGTGTAGAGACAGGGGAGGTTGAGTTGTTTGCCGTAGTGTGCGACGAGCATCTCCCAGTTGGGTCGGGGTGTGCCTCGTCCGACGGAGGAGAAGGCCGTGTGCTCGTGTGCGGCCTCGTGGTTGTCGCCTCCGTTGCACCAAGGTCCGACGGTGGTGAAGGGTATGCGGTCGATGTTGATGAGCCATGCGCCGTCGGAGTTGTCGTTCTTGGAGCCCTGACGGAGGTTGGTGAGTGCTATGTACTCGGCGCCGTGGAGGACGGCATGGTCGTTAGCGGCGTAGAAGTCGAGGTCGGTGATGAGGGGGTTAGCCTGATAGAGCGCCCATGCGGCCTGGCAGAGTTGGGTGACGACGGCGAGGGCCATGGTGGCGTGTCCCTGGTCGCGGCCGGACTCCTGCATCTGGAAGAGGCGTTCGCCGGTGCCGAGAGGGTCGGTATGTTCGGCGGTCATGAGTCGTGTGAGGTTGCCGTTGCTATTGCCGTTGCGGAGGAAATAGTTGCATACATACTCGATGATGTCCTTGCGCTCGCAGAGGATACCAATCTGGAAATAGGAGCAGAGGTTGACGAGGTCCCAGTTGGACCAGTAGTGCCCGGCTCCGCATGTGGTGGAGCAGTGGCGACGGAGGAAGTCGATGTTCTGCTCGGCGAAGACGTCGAGCATCCACTGACGGTAGGCGGTCTGCTCGTCATCGGTCCAGCCGGTGTAGCTGCGGAGGAGTTCTCCGGCAAGGGCGAAGGTGAATCCCTGTGCTCCGGCGGCGAGGTAGAAGTTGGGGTCGTTAGCGGTGACGCGTTCGCAGGTATTGGTCCAGTCGTTGAGGATAAAGACGCCCCGTTTGGCGTATTCCTCTTCGTGGGTGAGGTTCCACAGGAGTCCGAACTGGTAGGCGGATGCGGCGTCGCGCATGGCGGCTCCGTAGTTCTCGGAGCCGGCCTTGGTACCTTTGGGGTCACCACGGACAATCTCAATGGTGGCGTGGCTGACGCGGCCGTAGTCGCCCATGACGAGTTGGTTGGTCTTGAGTGCTTCGAACTCCTGTTGGACAGCCGCTGGTGCAGAGCCGTTCTCGAGGGAGCGTGTCACGCGGTCGAAGTCAGCCTGTGTATAGAGCGCACAGGGGTGGGTGAAGACCAGTGTGTCAATGGGCTGAGGCTTAACTTTATCCCAGCGTTCCACGATGTCGGACATGTCGCCGTGTTCGTTGACCTGGCAAGAGACGGAGAGAAGTACGACGGACAGAAGTACGATGTACGAGGTATTGAATAGTGTTTTCATATTTGATTCAACTTTAGCATTAAACGAAAGTTATTCCACGATGCTCAAGCCGTCGGCTTCGATGGCTGTTTGGACATCCTCGAGGGACTTGAAGGTCTCGACCCAATAGACGTTATAGTCAAGCGGTGTCTCGCTGGTCTTCATGTCGGCGTACTTAATCTGGAAGGTAGTGAACTCCGCCACGGTTGTTGCGGGCAGTACGCCGCCGGTGGGGAAGGCCTTGTCTCGCAGGTCGTAGATGAAGACGGAGGAGCCGTCGGACAACTTGTAGCGTTGTGACCAGCGTTTGTCACCGCCGCCGAGTTCACCGGTGTACTTGGTGCCGGTCTCCTTGTCAGCACCGACGCAGTCGAACTTGAACGCGCAGGAGGTGACGGACTCGTATTTGTCGATGACATAGTCCATGCGGAAGGCAATGACGGGGTAGTTAGCGGAGCAGAGCCATACTTTGCTTTGAGCCTTGAAGTCACCGCGTTGGGTGGTGGCGTTCTGGTTGTAGGTGGTGCAGGTGAGGTATCCTTCGCTGTGCCACTGCTGCGAGGTCTCGGTGCCGTTGCCGGCTTGCGAAGCGATGCCCCATGTGAGGTTGTTCTCGTCGGTGAAATGTTCGCGTATGAGTCCTGCGGGGAGGGTCATACGTATCTGGTCAGTGGCGCCGTTGGGGCATGTGGCGGTGATGGTGAAGTCGCCGAAGTTGCCCTGCTGGTTGAAATAGACGACGCCGTCCACGACGGTAGCTATGTCCGGTTCGGAGCACTCCCATGTTATCTTGGAGACGGTGCTCTCTTCGGGCACGGTGGTGTAGGCGAGAGCGACGGATTTGTCGTATATACAGCAGGTGTAGTGGTCCTTGTCGAAGGCGGTGCTGAGTGTGACGGCGGAGGGGTCCACAACGTCCTTGACGCGTACGTCGAAGCGTCCCTCGACGCCGCTGCCGTCTGCGGCTGTAGCGACGATGGTGACGGTCTCGTTGAGGTGTCCGTGGGTGCTGACGCCGGTGACGACACCGCTCTTGTCCACGGTGGCTATCTCCTCGTTGAGGCTGGACCATGTGACGGTGCGGTAGGTGGCTTCGGCGGGCAGGATATTAGCCACGAGGCGGAGTTGGTCGCCGATGAAGATACTGCTCTCTCCGTCCGCGGAGGTAATCGTGATGGACTCGGCGGGAGTGAGTGTCTGACTGACTTTGACGCGCAGGGAGGCACTCACGCCGCTGGCAGAGTACATGCCTTTGGGCGTGACGGATATGATGCTATAGCCTAAGCCTGCACCGCTCAGCGCCTCGATGACGCCGTCTGCGTTCACACTGACGTTGGTGGGGTTGCTGCTGTTCCAGAGGACGTCGGTGAAGGTGGCGGTGTCGGGTTGGAGGTTCCATTGCAGGGATACTTTCTCTCCCACGATGAGGGGCAGGGTGAGTGTTCCTGTGGCGGGGTCGTCATAGACAAGTCCGGCTTGCGCTTCGGGCAGCAGGATCTCTATAGATGACGGGCAGTAGGCCGGATCCACATCGGGGATGAGGGAGGGGTTCTCGCAGGCCGTAAGAAGTACGAGGGGACAAAGTACCAAGTACCATTTATTGAATAGTGTTTTCATAATCTCGCTGTTTTCGGGTTGTTAGTTCCATCCGGGGTTCTGTTCCATTCCGGGGTTAAGTTGGAGTTGGTCGGAGGGGAGGGGGTAGAGGTTGCACTTGTCGTCCCACTGGCGGCCGGTATAGAGCAGTACGCATCCGTTGGGGCTGATGGTGTAGGGGCATCCGGGCCAGTTAGCCTGGAACCAATCGTTATAGAGCACGCCTTCGAGGTCCTGCGGCATCTCGGTCTTGGCGGTGGCCCATCGTTTGAGGTCGTCGAGACGCATGCCTTCGAGTATGAACTCGACGGTGCGTTCGCGTCGTATCTCCTCGCGCATGTCGAGTCCGTTAGCGGCGACGAGGGCGTTGGAGAGGAGTGTCATCTTGGGGTTGGAGCGTTTGCGCACCTGGTTGAGAGAGCGGTTGAGGTCTCCGTCGTTGATAGCGCCGTCGTACTCATACTTGGCCTCAGCCCAGTTGAGCAGCACTTCGGCATAGCGGAGCACGGGCCAGTCCATGGACTCGTACTTGTCGTCCACCTGCCGTTCGACGCCCCATTTCTTATTGTGGTAGCCGGAGTTGCCTGTAGCGCTGTTGGTGAGCGAGTTGCCCAGGTCGGCATCGGTCCATGCGGTGCGCCACTTGCCGTCGTTGGTCCAGTAGTTCTCGCCGTGTTGGAGCATGTTCATGAGCATGCGGTTGTCGCGGTTCTTGAACTCATCGTTGGGCAGTGTGTATCCGGCGAAGAGGGGGCTCTTGTCGATGGGCAGACCGTCCTGGCAGAGGTGCATGTTGGCGAACTTACGGGTATAATAGACGATGTTGTTCGTCATGGCATGTGTGATGTTGAGCGGCAGTGCGTCTCCGGCGCGGTGGCGTCGCTTGATGATGTACTCGCGGTTGGCCGACTTGTTCACATTGGCGGGGTTGCACTGTGCGGCATCCTCGAGGATGAACATGTATCGATAGGATGTCTCGGCCAGTGTGGCGTTGGAGAAGAGTGCGTAGTGTCCGCCGGACATCACTTTCTCAGAACTGGTGATGGCTTTGTGGAGGAGTGTGCGCACGCGTTCGCTATTCGTGGTGCTGTTGATGTCGCCGGTCTGCCAGAGGTCGTCCTTGTGGAACTTCTCCCACGTGCCTTCGTAGAGGGCTACCCGTCCCGACATGGCGTAGGCGGCGTCCTTGCACAGGCGTCCGTCCTCGTTGGGCAGTTCGGGCAGATAGACGGCTGCACTGTCGAGGTCGGCGAGTACCTGGTCGATGACGACGGTGCGGCTGTCGCGCGGGCCGACGAGTTTGTCGCTATTGAGGTCCAGCGGCTCGGTGAGCAGGATGGCGTCACCGTATATCTGCACGAGCTCGAAGTGGAGGTAGGCGCGGAAGAAATAGGCTTCGCCGAGCGGTGCGCCGACCCGGGAACGGCCGAACTCGTCGGCGTTCTTGATGAGCAGGTTGGTGTAGTAGATGCGCTTGTAGAGTGAGGCGTAGTTAGCGTCCGTGGCAGGCTTGGTGAAGGTGCCGGAGCTGTAGATATTCTCCGTGGATGTACAGATGAGGTCGGAGCGGAAGTCGGAGTGCACGCCGTCGCTCAAGCCGCACTGGTAATCAGTCGACTGCATATCGCGCAGCCAGCCGTAGAACTGGTTGGCGAACAGTTGGAAGTTATCCCGCGAGTTCCATACCTGGTTGTCGCCCATCTTATCTTCGGGCTCGAAGTCCATGCAACCCGAGAGGAGGGTACAAAGGAGCAAAGTACTAAGTACAAAGGTTATTTTCCGATATGTTTTCATAATCATGTCCTCCTGTCATTAGAATGTTAAGTTGACTCCCACGGTCACGTTTCGTGTGAAGGGGTAGAAGGCTGTGCCGCCCTTGGCGAGTTTGGCTTCAGGGTCGAAGCCGTCGGTGATTTTGGTATGTTCCCAGAGGTCGGTGCCGGTCACGTAGAGGTTGACGGCACTGACGGCCTGCTGTGTGCCGAGCCATTTGCGCGGCATGTTGAGTCGGAGCGACACCTCTTTGAGTCGGATGTATGAGCCGTCCTGTGCCGTGAGTGACGAGGCCTGGTAGTTATAGCGATTGATGTTGTCGTCCATGGTATAGGGCGCATAGTAGGCATCGGGTCGTTCGGTGCTCCATGTGCGGCCGATGGAGGAGGTGGTGCTGTTCATGTATATACCGCGGAAGGGGACTACCCAGTTGTTCATGTCGTAGGCGGAGCGGCATACGAAGCGGTTGCCTGCGCCCTGGAAGACGACATTAACGGTAATCAGGTCTTTCCAACTGACATGGGCATTGAATGAGTAGCTGATTTCGGGGTTGTCGGAGCCGAGGTAGATATAGTCTTTCTCATCGAGCACGCCGTCGTGGTTCTCGTCGTAGAACATGTTATCACCCACGCGCAGGTTGCTCGGCATGCCGATGCTGTTGTTGGGGTAATAGAGTCCGAGGTAGGCTTCCAGTTGCTCCTCGTTCTGTATCTTGCCGCCATAGCGCAGTCCGAACAGGCTGTTCAGTCCGTAGCCGACCTGTGTGCTGGAGTAGCCGCTGGAGCGTACGCTGGTGCCCTCGTACTCAACGAGTTCGTTGCGTGCCCATGTGACGGTACCGCCGATGCCGTAGCTCCAGTCGCCTGTGCGGCCGTCGTAGTTGAGTTGGCCGTCCAGACCGTAGTCGCGGAACTTGCCGGCGTTGGCACTGGGTGCGTTGTCACCCAGTGTGGCGGGTTTCTTGACGTTGATGAGCATGTTGTTGTTTTGCTTGTGGAAGGCCTCGACCGTACCGCTGATGTTGTGCTTGCCGAAGGAGAAGCCGAAGTCGATAGCGGCATTGTAGTTGCTGATACGCTCCCATGT
Organism: Paludibacteraceae bacterium; assembly: GCA_017483945.1. Taxonomy (GTDB): domain Bacteria; phylum Bacteroidota; class Bacteroidia; order Bacteroidales; family Paludibacteraceae; genus Colicola. The sequence continues at coordinate 34,081 of JAFUUE010000071.1, forward strand.
GCGGACGCGGCTGGCGAAGGTGCCGTTCGTGGCGATATAGGACAGCAGGCCGTCACCGACATACACACCCTCATTCGAGTGGATACCGTACAGTTGGACGCCGTCGTAGTAGCCGATGCCGGACTGGTTACCCACCTGCGCATAGCTGTAGCGCAGCTTGAGGTTCGACAGCCAGTCGGTCTTCATCCACTCCTCCTCGCTCATGCGCCATCCGACGCTCACGCCACCGAAGCTGTTCCAGCGATTCTCGGGCAGGAACTTAGAGGAACCGTCCAATCGGTAGTTGGCCTCGATGAGGTAGCGCCCTTTGTAGTCGTAGTTGGCACGTGCGAAGACTGAGGCAATGGCATACTTGTAGATACTCGATTGGGAGATGGTCACATCGCCGGCGCCGTTGACGGTTTGGATGCCGGGTTGTACGTCCTTGGCCTGTACGCCGAAGTAGTTGTACTGCTCGTACTCATACTGTGCACCCACGGTCAGGCTGGTGGTGTGTGCCGAGGCGAAGGTCTTGTGGGCGTTGAAGTAACCGCTGGCGGAGATGAAGTCCTTGCGGCTATGTGTCTGGTTGTAGTAACTGTTCTCCTGTTTCGGGCCGAGCAGCGTAGGTATTTCGCCCGTTATATTATAATATTGTATCGCGTAGGAAGCGGTGTTGCGTTGCGCCTGATTATTGGTATAGCCGAAGCTGACATTCATGTCCAGCCAGTCGGTTATCTTGTAGTTGAGCGCCTCGTTGAGGGAGATGTTGCCGACGCTCAGCCGGTTGTCGCCGCCCTCTTCAATCTTGGCTACGGGGCTTCCCCATGTACCCCACGCGTAGGGGCGGCCGTTGAGCGCGGTCATCGGCAGACCCGGCATAGGCATTGAGGTGGTCAGTGCCGAGCCTATCTCCGTCGGCACCACCTGCTCCTGGCGGCTGTAAGCGAACTGTGAGGTCAGGCTCAGGTCCTTGGTGAACTTATAGGTGTCGTTCACGCGGAAGTTCAGGCGGTTATTGTTGTTATGGCCGTAGCGGAGGTTCGAACCGTCGTAGTTATAGGCGATAGAGATACGGTAGGTGTTCTTCTCGCTGCCGCCACTGATACTCAGGTTATGCTGCGTCGAATAGCCCGTGCCGAACAGGCCGCCGAGCCAGTCGGTGTTGGAGAAAACGAAGTCCGCTACGTCGGTGAAGGCAGCCGTGCCGAAGGGGTTGGCCGACTTGGTCAGGTCGATGTAGCGGCCGTTATAGAGTTGTGCCAGTTGGGCGTAGGTGTACCAGACATGTCCTGTGTTATGGTCGTTCTCCAGGGTCTGCATCACGCCTTCGGCCCATTGCAGGTTGTTCATCATGGTCGGTTGCAGGCCGAGCAGTTTGGTGGTCACTGAGCCACTGTATTCGACCTTGACCTTGCCCTCCTTGCCGCTCTTGGTGGTGATGAGCACCACGCCGCCGGCGGCACGGCTACCGTAGATAGCGGCGGCGCCGTCCTTGAGGAAGTTCATCGACTCGATGTCGTTCGGGTTGAGGTTACGCATCTCGTTCACACTGCCTGCGGCCACACCGTCGATGATGATGAGCGGTTCGGTCGTGTTCATGGACACCTGACCGCGGAGGTTCATCGACCATCCCTCGTCACCCGGGGCGGAGCTGCTGCGGGTGATGATGACGCCGGCCACCTGGCCCTGCATCGCCTCCAGCGGGCTGGAGAGCGAGCCCTTGCCCTCGAAGGCCTGCGCACTGACCACGGCCACTGAGCCGGTCAGCGACTCTTTCTTCTGCGTACCGAAGCCGACGACCACAACCTCCTCCAGCACCTCGGCATCTTCCTGCAGGATAATCGTCCGGCCGTTGGCAGCGGCGGCTGTCAACTCCTTGGTCTGCATACCGATATAGCTGAACTGAAGCAGGGTGTTCATGCTCTCGACTTCCAGTTCCCAGTTGCCGTCGAAGTCGGTGATTGTACCCGTCGTCGTTCCCGAGGCGATGATGTTCGCACCGATGATGGGCTCGCCATTCGCCTCTGTCACAACGCCCTTCACCGTCACTGACGCATACCCTTCCAGCCCCGTCAGGACGAGACATAGTAGCAATATACGCCGCAATGTTTTGTTTCTCATAATAAAAGGATTTATGATTAGTTTTTTGATGCAAAGGTATAAAAAAGATGCGAATCCTCCAAGCACTCGCGCGCCAAAACGGTCACACCCTTTTCATATCGTACACGTGGGTGTGTATGTGCTTGATAACAAGACTATTCGTGCGTATTTTACGGCTGTCTCAAATAATTGACCGTTACAGAAGAAAGGCGTTATGGAGGGCGTTTCGGGCGGGTAGAAGAGGGAGGGGGACTTGCAGGATTGGCTTTTTTTTCCTACCTTTGCAGCAGAAATAACTTATTACTACGCGATATGAACAGGAAACCTTTCTTCACTCTGTGTATGATGCTGACGGTGTTGTGTCTGACGCCGTCTGTTGCGGCAGGTGCTGCTGCGGTGAGTTACACCAATCCCATTCTGCCCTACGACTATTCCGACCCCGACGTGTGCCGCGTGGGGGACACGTACCTGATGACCTCGTCGTCCTTCAACAACGTGCCGGGTCTGCAGATACTGGCCTCCAAGGACCTGCTGCACTGGGAGATAGTGGATGCCGCTATCCGCTACCGGGTGCCCGGCTACGGCGAGGGCGAGCCGCTGTTAGGACGCATGGTGTGGGCACCGGCTATCCGCGAGCACGACGGGCGTATATACATCTACTACGGAGACCCGGACCGCGGTATCTACTGTATCCGCAGCGGGCAGTTGCCGGAGACGGGTGAGTTGCGGTTCCCGTTAGAGTGGGAAGAGGCGGTGCTGGTCATGCCTGCCAAGGGCTATATTGACCCGTGCCCGCTGTGGGATGAGGACGGCCGCGTATGGCTCTGCCACGCGATGGCGGGCAGCCGCGCCGGTTTCAAGAGTGTTATCCTGGTGGCAGAGTTGACCGCCGACGGACTGAGCGTGAAGACCCCGAGCCGCATCGTCTTTGACGGCCACGAGGAGCACCCCACCAGCGAGGGGCCGAAGCTGTACAAACGCAACGGCTACTACTACATCATGCACCCCGCGGGAGGCGTCAAGGAGGGGTGGCAGGTGGTGCAGCGTAGCCGTACTATCTATGGCCCCTATGAGTTGCGCGTTGTGTTGGCGCAGGGCAAGACCGCCATCAACGGCCCGCACCAGGGCGCATGGGTGGAGACACCCGAGGGGGATAGTTGGTTCTTCCATTTCCAGGATGTCGGCGTAGCCGGGCGTCTGGTGCACCTGCAGCCTGTGCGCTGGGTGGACGACTGGCCGCTCATGGGGTCGAGTGTCTCGGCGCCCAAGCAGACATGCGGCGAGCCGCTGACGCACTACGGTCACCCGCGCCGCGGTGAGCGGACATGGGCTAACATGGCGCATCGGGACGAGTTTGACCAAGCGCAGTTAGGTTGGGACTGGCAGTTCGCAGGAGGGTATATCGACCCGCGGTGGTACTTCTGCCATCGGGCGGAGAGCCTGCTGCGCCTGTACAGCTTCCCCCGCACGGAGGAGATGATACCCAACATGCTGCTGCAGAAGATACCCGCAGTCGCGTTCACCGCCACGGCGCGCGTGCGCTTCTGCCCCAACCCCGTCGAGTCGATGCGTGGGGCGGAGCAGGCCGGCATGGTCGTGTTCGGACGGCAGTCGTTCACGGCAGAGGCACCGGCGGACGGCCGGTGGGTGCAGCTGCGTCTGCAGATGGACGAGCATCAGCGAGGGCAGTTCTATATGGGAGTAGAAAGTCAAAAGTCGAAAGTCGAAAGCGAGGTGGAGCACTCCCATAAAAATCGCGGGCGAGCCGCCCGCGTCCCAGGTGGGTCCGATGTCGAGGATGGGCTGCAACATTCCCCAGAGGTGGAGTGGAAGGCTGTCGGTGAGCCGTTCCAGGCCGTGGAGGGCTACTGGATAGGTGCGCAGGTGGGGCTGTTCTGCACCCGTGACCATCGGCCGATTAACGACGGCGGATGGCTGGATGTGGACTGGTTTGAGATAACGATTCAGTAGGATTATTCCATACGCCTGTCGGACAGGGTGTTACTACTCTCAGCTCTGTTCCAGCTCTGTTCCAGGTCTGTTTCAGGTTCGTTTGCCGGTAGGGACCGATACCTGACCGTTACCTGAGGGTAGCGGTCAGGTCAGCGTAGGATTTTCTGCCCGGGTCGGAGGATGACGCCGCGGTAGTTGTCGCGGACGGGGCGTCCCAGCAGGTCGTATCCCTGTGCGTCGGGGTCGGAGGTGTGCATGGCCTCCGGCAGGGTCTGCAGGCCCGTAGCGCTACCCGGGACCACCGTGACGGTGGCGCCGAGGTCGTTCATGCCGGTAGTATCGTCCCATACGCCGGTGTTAGCGAAACGCACCGCGTAGCGTGGGTCGGCCGCCAAGGAGGGATAGGCGTCGGGCAAGTGGAGGTAGAGGTGGTAGGTGCCGACGGGCAGGTCGGCCGGCACGGTCAGTTGTTCGCTGATGGTCGTGACGGCATCGTTGGGCAGCCACCGCCGCGGGTCGGATGTGAGGGGCAGCGAGCGGGTGACGGTGCCGTTGCGGAGCACCAGATAGGCGGTGCGTGCGTTATAGAGCGGTGCATAGCCCGTGTTGCGCACCTGCATGCTGACGGCGAGTGTCTCGCCCTGTGCGACCCGGTCGGCATAGGTGCCGCTGATGAGTTGGTAACGGTAGCCCATCCGTCGGTTGAGGTTGTCGAAGATGCCGCTCGAGCGCCAGCGGTCGGTCACCGCCGTAGCGTACTCCTCGCCGCAGAACGTCCAGTGGTAGGTGCTCATCTCGGACTCAGTCTGGGTATAGACCTTCTTGGCCAGCGACGAACTCTCCACATTGGTCTCTCCGCCGTTGGGGACGTAGAGCGTCTCTGCGGCTATGTAGCGGCGCAGTACGGGGTCGTCGTCCGGTCCGTCGCCGTCGCGTCCGTAGGTGCCCTCGTTGCCGTACTTATTGAGGAAAGCGTCGTTGTGGTGGCCGAGCCGTGCGCGGTCGGTGCCGGTGAAGGCCTCGGCGACGGTCAGTGTGTCCTCGTCGCCGAAGTACTGTATCTTGATGAGGGGGTAGCGCGTGAGCAGGAAGCGGTCCTGCGGGCAGGCGTCAAGCAGAGCCGTCAGCACGGCGCGGCGGTCGGCGGTCAGTTGTTGGGTCTCGTTGCCGAAGTTGTTGCTGTAGTACCACTCGCCCCATACGCCTACGAAGCCTGCCTCGAGCACGTATATGACGTCCGCATTGGCGGCCAGGTGGGGCTTGAGTTGGGCTATATGAGCCAGCACGCGCGCCCGTCCGGCGTCGTTCTTGTCATTCTCGTCCTCGGTGTAGGCAAAGCGCAGCACGCACTTGAACCCCTTGTCGCGCAGCACCTGCATGTCGTCGTCGAAGCCCTGCAGCATGGCGGCACTCAGCGCGCCGGAGCGGTAGGCGCCGAGGTTATAGAGGAGCATGACCAGTGTCTCCGTTTGGCGTGTGCCCTCGTCGTCGAAGAAGTCTTCGTGGCGCCCCAGCAGCAGGTGCGGGCGGCTGTCGGTGACGGCTCCGTTGAGCTCGTTGGTGAAGCCTCGTTCGGGGTTGCGGAAGATGGTGGTGTTGTCGGGCGTGTAGGTCACGGTCACGGCGGACAGGCGAAGCCCGAAGAGCAGGGCGGTGAGCAGGAGAAGAGGGCGTTTCATGGCGGGTGGGTGGGATGTCAGGATTTATAGAGTTCCGGGGTTATATTCTGACTCCGAGGCCGGCGGCGACGAACTCGGCCTTCATGATATGCAGTTTGAGTCCCAGTTGGACGAACAAGTGGTCGGTGACGAGGTACTTGAGTGTGAGTCGCTGGTAGCACCATCCGTCCTGGTAGGTGCTGGCGCGTGTGGGGTCGTAGGCGTAGAAGAGTCCGCGGTTGAGGGGCTGTCCTCCGTTGGCGGCGACCTCCTTGTAGGGCTCGAGGTTCTTGACGGGGTCGAGGACGTAGAAGCCGACATGGTAGCCGACGCTGAGGCGGCCGACGGTGAACTCCGGCTGCAGGCTCACGCCGAGGCGGAAGCAGTTGTCCACGCGGCTCTCGCTGAGGTAGGTCTTGCCGAAGAAGGTCTGCGGTGCGTCGGGGTTGGCGGCGCCGAACTCGTCACAGACGGCGGCGTAGGCGCCATCGTAGAACATGTCCACGCCGAGTCCTAACTTGAATATACTGAGCGGTATCCAGTGGGCTGCCAGGCTGACATCCGCCACGCCGAACAGCCACGGGTTACCCGTCCGTCCGCGGTCGCGATAATAGACCGAGCGCACGCCTCCCGCCGCACTCAGTTCCACGTCCCAGCGTTTGTCCACGCCGTCCCACAGCCGCCGCGGCACTGCCGTCTCGGGTGTCTCCGATGCCACCTCTGCGGCATGCGGCGTGTAGGCCACGCCCACCTCGGCGTTGAACATGTTATAGCCGCCGTTGGGCGTCAGCACGCTGCCGTTGGACAGGTGTTGCCACCCGCCCGCAAGGGTCACCGCCCAGCCGTCGCGTATGGGGAAATCCATGTACAGACCGCCGTTGATGAAGGCGTTGACCACGCTGCCGATGCTGATGTTCGCCACCTGCTGCCCGTCCACGTTGTAGGCCTGCCAGCGGTAGGCGTCCGGCACGGTGTTGGCGTAGCGGCGGTCGGCGAAGGCCAATCCCACGCCCGGGCGCAGGCCGAAGATGAAATGCGGTGTGTGGACGAGGGGGATGCTGAGGTAGGTCCATGTGGCGACGGCGTTGCCGAGGTAGCGGTCCTGCCCGAGGTTGAGGTAGGTGACGGCGACGCCGATGGAGGCGTTGTTCCACTGCTGCAGAGCCCCGCCGTCGGGGTTGCCTGTCCGCCTGCCGAGGCGTAGTCTCTGCGTCGGCAGAAACTCCACCGCCGCCGTCCCGCCGAGCACGACGGGGCGGTCCATGGTCAGTCCCTGCATGGTCTGCGTGCCGGCAATCTTATCGTCCCGGTTGAGCCATCCGGCCGTGCCGGACAGACGGTACTGCAGGCGGAGGGGAGGGGGAGTTTGACTAGACGGACTAGTCAGACTAGATGGACTAGTTGGAATAGATACTGCTATATCCTGCGCTTGTGCCGTGCATAGGCACAGCGCAAGCATCACCGTTACTATACCGTCAGAGTGCTTCATTGTGATCAGACGTGCTATACTTGTTATGCGCCGACAAAGGTACTGCTTTTCCGGCGTATATGCAAGGATGGGGTGTGGATTTTTTGACGGAAAGTGTGTAAAAATGCGATGTGACTATTATAATTGTCCACCCGCGCTTGCGTATGTCGGGGATTATTAGTATCTTTGTAGTCCGATACGTAGAATGGATGAGTATGAATACGCAAACTTACGTTCTATGGGCAAGGAAAATAAGACTGCGGATTGAGACTGATTTTTACTAACTTAAATTTACCTTTAATGAAGTATGCGTACCGTAGGGACATTATGTCCCCCTTGTGAGTTATGGTGGACTGAATTAATATAGAACAGCAGTGGCTCGCTGCTTAACAACGAGCCGAGGATCTTTGAGATACTGAAAATGAGAGAAACCTTAGTCTCGTAAGCAGCCGATAGGAATGATATAGACCCCATCGTTGCGGCGGTAACCGTACATGCCTCCGGTGAGAACAATCAGTAAATCCGGTTCGCGTATGAGCATTTGCTGCTCGTTGCGGTTATGCTCGCGTATGAGTTCTTGCAGTTTGAGTAAATGCGCGGCTCCGTCTTCAATCTCTTTGCTACCGAGTTTGCATTCAATGAGGGCATACCTCCCATCGTCAAGATGCAGAACGATATCAGCTTCCAAACCGTAGCGGTCGTTGTAATACGCCACCTCGGAGTACAATCCTGTAGTATATGCTTTGAGATCGCGGATGCATAGTTGTTCAAAAATAAAGCCGAACGTCTTCAGTTGCATGAGCAAAGACTCGGGTGTAAGACCCAGTAAGGCAACTGCGATAGACGGATCGCAAAAAGCACGTTTGACTCCGCTACGTATAGTCGTTTTGCTTCTGATAGCCGGGCACCATGCATCTATATCATTGATAACGAAGAGTCTTTCCAGAGCATTTACGTATTCATCGAATGTCGTACGTGAACATTCCACTTTGTCCGAAGCGACTACGTCTTGCAGCATGCCGGTTGTTTTTGCCAGTGTGGAGATGTTGCGGGCATAGGAACGTAATATTTGTTTTGTCAATTTCGGATTACGCTGAATATCGTCGATAGTGGATATATCTGTGTCGCAAACCGATTGCACATATTGATGAGCGGTAGCCAGCGCGACTTTTCTGTTGGATGCCATAACAGCCGCCGGCCATCCGCCGCGGCAGGCAGCGTAGATGAGTTGTTCTATGGTCAGTTGGCTGACTGCTTCCAACTCCATGTACGGGTTGTTAAAGAGTTGCTTAAGGCTGACTGAACCGTTGCTTTCGCGCGACTCCCAAAGACTCATTGGCAGCATCCTCATTCGTGCGATACGGCCTGTTCCGGAATGGTGAATATTCTTTCTCTGTACAGAGTTAGAGCCTGTGAGTATAAACTGTCCGACGGCATGACGACTATCTACCATCGTACGAACGGCATCCCATATAACGGGAAAATCCTGCCATTCATCAATCAGCCTTGGCGTATCGCCCTGAAGGAGAAGAGACGGACGGTTGGCTGCCAGAGCGGCATAGTTGTCCCGCATGTCCGGGTCTTGCAGTTTGATAACCGATTGGGCGTATTGTTCCGCTGTGGTCGTTTTGCCGCACCATTTGGGACCTTCTATTAGTACGGCTCCCATTGCTTCTAATAACAACTGAAGTTGGCTGTCCGATACGCGATGATAATACTCCATATAACTAAGTTTTAGAAATCGGCTGCAAAGGTACTAAAAATAAATGATGTATGCAAGTCGTTTTGAAAAAATGGGGCATTTTACTTGGAATATTTGGTGTGATTTACTTGGAAGTAATGCTGCAAAAGGAACAACAATCGTTAGGAACTTCTTCTCATTTTCAAGCATAGCATAAGAATTGAATATAGCAAAATATAGCTAACTAACAATATAACTGATTTTTACTAACTTAAATTTACCAGTATGAAACACACAATTTTTAGGGGCTTAGTGTCCCGTCTTTTGGTTGCGGCAGGCCGTGAGGGCTTGTCGGCAGCAGGCTGTGAGTGCCGGTCCGGCGCATGCGAATGCCCCCCCCATGAGTTGGCGGGCGCCTTCGCAGGTTATTCGCCAAGAAATCACCAAAGAATCACCAAAGAATCACCAAAGAATCACCTAAGATTGACCGCGGCATGGCGTTATGCGGCTTGCCTGCTATTGGCTGTGTTTGTGGGGATTGGAAATGTGTGGGGAGCGGATCCAGATTTAAGTGTGACTTTTGATGGAGATACTTATGGAGATTATATTAAGACATATTCCACACAAAAGATAACATTAACTGCATATAGTAATACTACTGGTACTGCTGACACTGCATTTACAGGCAATACAAGTGGGCATTATTACTTGAAAAACGGAAATTCTTCTGGAGCATGGAATCAAAATACGTTTATCATTGATGCATCTGCCTCAGGGACTTATATTGATTCAGTTGCAATATGCTGGATGGCGGAAAGCAAGAATAGGGATACTAATGTTGCAATGATGGGCTGGACTTCGTTTGCATACGGAGAGGAAATGTCAAATACTGTATCCGACACAATTACAACACCTAAAGTTCAGTTTGGGACAGCCAAAAGTTGGGATAATAAGGCTTGGCAGATAATCAAAAGTGATAGCGCATTAGTGGCTATGGCTTTAAGTCGCCAACTTAAAAGTGTATATTTAACCAAAGACAAATCAACAAAATTGGGAAATTTTGGAATTGGTCAGAGCCTTAACTGGGCAGGAGTGAAAGTTTGGTTACATCCGGCAGCTGTGGCAGATGAGACAGCTCCGACACTATCGAGTTCCACTCCAGCAAATAGTGCAACGAATGTTGCTGTAAGTGGCAATATCGTTTTGACGTTCAGTGAGAACGTAACGGTTAATGACGCATCGAAGTTTACGTTAAGTGGCGGTGCCGGTTCGTTAACAACGGGCGATATTTCAGTTAGTGGTGCAGTTGTTACTATTCCCTATACCGGTTTGGCAAATAATACAGAATATACTTTCTCAACTGCGGCAGAAGCTGTTAAGGACGGTTCTAATAACAAGAATGCGGCACTGAGCAATATTGTGTTTACCACAGTTGCTGCTGCAACGCCTGTTTGTCCGGATGGGATTTCGATAAGTGGGACGACGGCATATACGGAAGGAGAGACGATTTCCTTGACGGCGGCTTTGACGGACGGCAATGGAGATATCACGTATACTTGGTACAAAGGTGTGGACTTGGCTACAGCGAAGGCGGCCGGTTCTATCGGCACAGGTACAACATTTACTAAGGCTTCTTGTACGACAGGCGATGCAGGTAACTACTTCTGCGTAGCCACAAAAGACGCTTGCTCGGATGAGGAGTCAAGTGCTTATGCGGTGACGGTGGAAGAGAAGAGTTGTCCGACAAGCGGGGTGATATTTGCTTGGATACCTAAAACTGGTTTATCTGATGCAGATATTAGTGCGGGAACATATGATTTGCCGGGAAGTTGGTTAACTTCTGTCAGTGGTGGTACTGCACAATTGTATGTTCCTTCTAATGGAAACATGAGAATACGCGGTTCGCAATTAGCGTACAACTCTAATAATGCATATATTCATGTTGTTCTTGATTGTGAATTAGAAGATGGAGATGTTATTGATATTAATTCTTCAAATAATACAAATAATATATGGTTGTCTTTATCAGATAGTCGTCCGTCAAGTGCTGAAAACGCAGCTGCTGTGATTGTCCAAGGAACTCGTTTTGTTTTGAGTTCTACCAATGGCTCAACTCTGATAGGAAAGAAAGAGTTCTATGTATGGCGTAATAGTAGTACTACACAAGTAGGTCAATTTGCCCTCACTCGTCCGTATGCTATTTCGTTTGCGAACGGTGGTCATGGAACGACTCCGGATGCGACGAAGGGATTTGAGGTTGAGTTAGAACAGATTACCGGCGTTGAAGGTTGGGTGCATACCGGCTGGACGGCAGATAAGGCTGTTAAGGTTGGCGAGACCGAAAAAGCAGCAGGTGCTGCATTAGATGTAGATGCAACGGTAACGGTTAGTGCTGATGTGACCTTTACGGCTACGTGGGAAAAGGAGGCTCCCACCTATTCAGTAACTTATAGAGCGAATAACGGAACAGAAGAAGCCGATGTCGTTCATGCAACGGAGAGCAAGTTCGCGGCGAACACGTTTACTGCGCCGGAGGGCAAGATGTTCAGTTGTTGGAACACGCAAGCAGACGGTGAGGGAACAGACTATGCCGTGGGTGCAGCCGTTTCGGAGGCGACGACGGTATTTGCCAAGTGGGTTGTTGATCCGACGATTCGGTTAATAAAGACCAATGGTACGCTGAATACGGTTAATTTTGAATTCAATAGTACTAAGACAACTCTTCAAACGGCTGATTATACTGTAGAAGGCGTTGTTTATGCTAAAAATGTCAAATTAGGCGGCACTGCAACAGCAATAACGGGTATCAATGCTGATAAATATATTGCATACCACACTCAGACTAATAGTACTCATGTAGAGATTGCTTTGTATGATGCATATTCAAGTAGCACGACTCATAATGTTTATATCGCAAGGGTTACAGAAGGCAATGGAACTCCCGTTGTTGAGACAGTAGCAATTGCAACAGGGACAAAACGAGACTATTATAAGACATATGATTTAACAGGACGTACGTCTTTATACATCTACGTGGGTAATGACAATGCTCGTGTATGTCAGGTTCTTGTTACAGAAAATGGCGAACCCAATGTTGCTGATGCTCCAGCTGTAGGTTATAGCGTTAACTTGAACAAGGGACGTATGTATGCGGCATCAGGGACAGCAAAGACTTTCGAGGGTTTAACATATGTGGTCGCAGAAGACTATCAGCCGACTAATAGAGAGGTACTGAAGATAAAGACTCCCAATACACACTATATCTCATTTGAGATTCCAGAGGGGCAGACACGTCAGTTGCAAGTAATCACAAGCAATACTGAGAAATACACTGTGTCTAAGACAAAGGGCGATGCAGAGAACCAATTTACTCCGACAGCCAATACCGCCAAGAATTGGAATCTGACGGATGGCGTTTGGTACATTAACCCGCAAGGGTCGAATGTGAATATCACCAACATTGCTTTTGTTGCGGCTCCGGCGGCATGCACGGTGACGTTCAAGGACGGCGAGACGACATTAGGTACGCAGAGTGTGTGGAGTGGCGACAAGGCAACGGCTCTTTCTCCGGCTCCGACGAAGAGCGGGTATCGGTTCGTTAAATGGCAGAAGGCTGGTGAAGACTATGACTTTGATGCTGCTGTAACGGCCGATACGCAACTGGATGCTGTATGGCAGCGAGTATGGACGGTGACGTTCGATGCAGATAACGGAAGTGAGGCGACAGAGACCGTAGTGGATGATAATACGGCTGTTTCTGCTCCGGCAACTAATCCTGAGAAGGCAGGTTTTGATTTCTTGGGCTGGACGCTGGATGCTACCGCAGAGCCAATCGTTGCTTATAACTTTGCTACGTTGGTAACCGGTGATATCACGCTGAAGGCTTATTATGAGGTAGCGCAAGACGACGCAACGCTGAGTGCGTTGTCGTACAACGGCAATGCGATAGACGTAGCGAGCGCGGTGGATGTAGCCGGTGTGCAGACATACAATGTGCTGCTGCCGTGGATGGCAACCCCGACGGTTGATCCGGCATTGATTAGTTTTACCAAGAACGCCGAGACCGCGACGGTTAGCACGGCTCTGGCGTATGACAGCGAGAGCAAGACGGCGACTTTCGCGGTTACTTCCGGTAACGGATTAGTGACTGTAAACTATGCGATTGTCTTTGCATTTGACGCGAAACGCGGAACAAGTATTGTGAAGGCGACGACTCGCAAAGTAGTAACCGGTTATATAGGAGGAACAACTACGATGGAAGGTAAGACTGTGGCAGATGCAATTAAGATAGATAAGAACGTGAAGTTCGGTATCACTCTTGCCAATGACGAGACATTTGCTACAGGTGATGTGTTCATCATGAATATCACAACTGCCCCCGGTAGTGCTGCAAGCATGGGAACAATGAAGATTTATGAGAGTGCAGACGCATCAACCCCGCTGTTCGAGACAGATGTAGTCGGCTCCGTAGGACTAAACTATTGGATATTGCCCGCAGCCGTGAATGGGAAGAAGTCTCTCTATATCAAACGTGGCGGTGGCAACGATTGGAACCCGACATTCTCTTATATAGAGGTAACGCGCGATATGAGTCCTGCGGTTAAGTCGTTCAAGTTCGGGGAGAATGCGGCTACTATCAACGAGGGTGCGAAGACCATTTCGATTGATGTGCCTTATGGAACCGACGTAACGGCTCTGACACCGACGGTTGAGGCATACGGTAACAACGGTGCTACTTATACACCGGCGGGTGAGCAGGACTTCACCATCCCTGTGAACTACGTAGTAACGGATGGTTATAGCCAATATAGCACGACTTATGCGGTGACGGTTAATGTGGCGGCGCCGAGTGAGAACGCTTATTTGGCATCGCTTGCAGTGGCAGGTTATGCGCTTGACTTCGACAAAGAGACGGAGGAATACAACGTTGTTCTGGACTACGGGACAGCCGCTCTGCCGGAGATTACTTATGAGGTAGAGGATACCGGTCTGGCAGAGGCTGCGAAGGTAGAAGGCGGCGTTAATGGCGCAACGACCATTACCGTTACTCCGCAGGCAGGTGCCGGTCATGAGAAGGTTTACACGATTAACTTCTCTGTTTCGACCACTCCGAAGTTCGTGATCTACGACGGTAGCACGATGACGGTAATCGGGACAAGCGGTTCTGACGTATCCACCGGCTTTGCTTGGGAGATGATAGGAGGAAAAACAGACGGAGGTAAGGATATTAACATAACACTTAATGGAAAGACTTACACCAAAGCTCAAAATGTATTTGGTAGCCCAACAAATAGCACTACTCGCTACATTGAGATTACCATTCCTGAGGGCTATGTGGCTAAATTCTATCTGGCAGGTGCAACAAATAGTAGCGAAACCCTGCGAAGTTCATATATTTCCAAGGATAAGACCGGAACATTGGATGAATCTATCGCATACGCATCAACTGACCAATATGCAGGCGCAGCAATGCGAAGCGACTATCAATTGCCAGGTACCTATTATTACTGCGCAGATGCAAGTATCCGTCTCTATGAGTTGAGTGTGACACTCTATCCTGCGTATATGCGTGATGTGACGGTGGGTACCATGGGAACGGTTTGTATTCCGCAGAACGTGGAGGCCGATGGTATCATCGGCGCGGAGGTGTATGAGTTGCTGTATTGGAAGTACGGCACATCCTACGCTGACTGTCAGATGGTGGACTTCGGCGAGGTGACATCGATGCAGGCCGGACACGCCTACCTCTTTATCCCGACCGGCGACAAGTTGGCACTTGTCCTTGGTGACGAGGTGGCCGGTGCCCCCGTGGCCGTACGCGGCTTTACCGGTACGTTCGATGCCATTCCTGCAGCATATGACAATGTCCTGACCAACAAGTATGCAGTTCTTGCTGACCATATCCAGAAGATGGGACATAACTGCTCATCGCCCGCCAACCGTGCATATATAGATTTAAGTGCAACTCCGGATAAGGAGGGCTACGAGGCTTCGTTCTCAGGCAATGCTCCGGCGGTGCGTCGTATATCGCTGGGCAACGGCAGTGCACGTCCCGTGACGACCGACCTCGATAACCTGAATGGCAGTGGCGACAAGGCAGAGAAGCACCTCATCAACGGTCACCTGTATATTATCCGTGGCGGGCGTGCATACGACGCCGAAGGACGGTTAGTGAAATAACGTATAAATTAAACAATATGAAGAAAATGTATAAAGAACCCCAAACACAAACGGCGGAGTTGCGTGGCGAGCGCCTGATGGATGGCAATATCGTCAGTTCGACGGTGGACCATAATCCGGAGGACGGCATCTCCATCCCTGCTCCCGGAATGCGTGTCATGCCGCCGGCTGCTCCGGCTCCGCTGCAGTAAGCGTAATCGTATCATCCGTAAGTAAACATGCCTT
The DNA here is from genome assembly GCA_017483945.1 of Paludibacteraceae bacterium. Taxonomy (GTDB): domain Bacteria; phylum Bacteroidota; class Bacteroidia; order Bacteroidales; family Paludibacteraceae; genus Colicola. The sequence continues at coordinate 49,328 of JAFUUE010000071.1, forward strand.
GTGCATAACGACATCTCAGCCCGGCCAAATGGTCGGGCTGAGATGTGTACACTCATCAGGGGGAATACAGGCAGGACTGCGAAGATGCTTGAGAGATGCTTGAGATATGCTGCGGGGGTGTGGGCTGGTTCAGGATGGATGATGTATGAAAAAATAGCCTTGCACTTTTTGCACTTTTTGCACTTTTGAAATGGTTCAAAATGGTTTAAGATGGTTCAAAATGGTTTAAGATGGTTCAAAATGGTTCAAAATGGTTTTGAAGAGGCAGGATATGCGGGGGAATGTGGCAGTTTGGTCGACGGAGTTTATATTGTGGACAGGTATTGCGCAAAGAAGACATCATACACGAACCACGCTCCCTGTTGGTTGGTTACGATATCTTTTTCGTATAATGCTTTCAGTGCGGCTTGTACACTGCTGGCAGAGACAAGTTTATGTCTCTTGATGAATGCTCCGGAAGTGATAGAGGTAGCGTTTCCTTCCTTAACGATAGCGAATAGGAGACTTTTTTGTTTGGTGGGGATGTTGGTCAGAATCTCTTGATAGAATGGTTCTTGCACTTGCACGATGTTGTTCAATGCCAGGGGAATCGTATCGCAGTCGCATGTCTCAGCGGAGGATGTTAGTGTAAACATTTCATTAAGGAGCATTTGCATATACCATGTGATGCCTCTGCACAAGTCATACACTTGTCCGACTGCCTCGTTGGTGATTTGTTTGTTTCTTGTGTGGAATAGGTGCTTGGCGAAGTCTGTATAGACAGGGCAGGGGATAGGGTCAAGTCCCATGTTGATGGTACTCTGATAGAAGGGTTTGGCCGGAGAGAGGAACATCTGTGTCATCAGATGCTTACGGCTACCGGAGAAGATAAACTGTGTTTTCTTACATTGTTGTATATGGGTACGCAACAGAGCCTCTATATTCTTCTCTGTATAGTTGGTAATCTGCTGAAACTCATCAAACGCGACTACGCATGGTCTGTCAGCCATCTCCAGGAATGCGAATATTTGTCCGAGGGTCATATCCGGGGTCGTAATATCTCCCAATCCGATATCAAAAGCGGGTGCGCCGGTGACGGCATCTAACTTGAAACCTATGCGCAGCGAGGAGATTATTCGGAAGAACCTGTCCTTCCATGATTGCGTTTGCTGTCCGATGCAACGATATACTTCATTGCTGAAGGCATACACCATCTCTGCCAGACTATTCGTCGCATATAAATCCACAGCAATAGTGTAGAACTGCTTTTGCACTTCCTGTCGGGAAAAAACATGACTGATAAGTCCGGATTTTCCTATTCGGCGATCTGCAATCAGGGTTACGTTACGCCCGTTCTGCACCTGTTTAATGAGGAATTCTGTCTCCTGTTCTCGGTCGCAGAAGTATTCGCCGGATATGTATTTGCCTGTAACAAAGGGGTTTGTTGGATTATTGTTCATATAATTATTGTAATTATAATAATTGTAGTGCAAAGGTAGTAATTTTTGCTCAATCTTGCAAATATGTGGGGTGTTTTTTTGCAAAACATTACACTTTTCACTACTTTTTACATTTCCTATGAGGGGTGTGGGATATGAGGCACGGATATAGTCATAGCACGGTGACCACACGGTCATCACACGGACGCGGAATAATGATTTTTATTTGCGTATATGCGAAAATTGTTGTACCTTTGTCGTCGAATCGCGTTCGGCAAGACCTTCGCACTTGCTGCCGCTCTGCGGCATCGGGGCTCGGTCTGCCTCCGCTTTAGCCCCATTCGAGCAAAGCTCTTTGGGGACCCCGGATATCCAGGACTTCGGAAATTCGGAAATCCGGTTATCATAAGCCAAGAACTTCAAACCAAACAAAATAACCACAAAACCCCTCTTATTATGAAGTACGTATGTGACGTATGCGGCTGGGAGTACGACCCCGAAGTGGGTGCCCCCGAAGCCGGAATCCCTGCAGGAACACCTTGGGAAGAGGTTCCCGAGGACTTCGTCTGCCCCATCTGCGGCGTAGGCAAGGAGCAGTTCAGCGCTGAATAACTCTGTCCCTGATGAGCCTTGACGGGCTCTATCACACATTTTTGTCCCTGATGAGCCTTAAAGGCTCTATCACACACTTTTTATTGTATGGATAAACACTTTGATATAAGGGCAGTATTCTGCCCTCAGTCCTTTTTGTGTCTGCGCAGTTATGACCGCGCACAGTTTGGCAAAGACGTGATGGCGGGTATCATCGTCGGCATCATTGCTATCCCGCTGGCTATCGCTTTCGGTATATCCTCCGGTGTGGGACCGACCGAGGGACTGGTGACCGCCATCGTGGCGGGGTTCCTCATCTCGTTGCTCGGTGGAACTCGTGTGCAGATAGGCGGACCGACCGGTGCCTTCATCGTCATCATCTACGGTATCATTCAGCAGTTCGGTTTGTCGGGGTTGCTCATGGCTACGGTCATGGCGGGTATCCTGCTGGTGGCTATGGGTCTGCTACGTCTCGGCGCCGTGATACGCTTTGTGCCTTACCCCGTCATTGTCGGCTTCACCGCGGGCATCGCCCTGACCATTCTCACGACCCAAATCAATGATCTCTTCGGACTCGGACTGACCGACTTGCCGGCTAACTTCATCGACAAGTGGATATACTACGCCCACCATGTCCGTCAGGTGGATGGTTGGTCGTTGGCTATCGGATTGGGCAGTCTGCTCATTATCATCTTCACCCCTCGTGTGGTGAAGCATATGCCGGGTAGCCTGTTGGCTATCGTGGTGGCGACGTTGGCGGTATGGCTACTGCGCCGCTTTGGCGGGGTGGAGTCTGTGCGTACCATCAGCGACCTGTACGAGCTCCCTCACGGACTGCCTGCACCGCATCTGCCGACGCTCCAACTGGAGGAGGGGCAGACGTTCTTCCAACTCATACAGCAGCTCTTCCCCGCGGCCTTCACTATCGCTATGCTCGGTGCTATCGAGTCGCTGCTCTCGGCTATGGTGGCGGACGGTGTGACAGGTGACCGTCATGACAGCAACACCGAGCTCATCGGGCAGGGTATAGCGAATATTGTAGTCCCCTTCTTCGGCGGCATACCTGCTACGGGTGCTATCGCCCGTACGATGGCTAATATCAACAGCGGCGGGCGCACGCCTGTAGCGGGGTTGGTGCATGCCGTTGTCTTGCTGTTGGTGTTGCTCTTCATGGGTGGACTGGTGGGCATGATCCCGATGCCCTGTCTGGCGGCTGTGTTGGTGATGGTGGCGTATAACATGTCGGGCTGGCGGACTATCGTAGGCATGCTGCGCGACCCTAAGTCCGACCTTGCTGTGCTTGCTGTGACCTTCCTGCTCACTGTCGTATTCGACCTGACGGTGGCTATTGAGGTCGGTATGCTCCTATCGGTGGTCCTCTTCCTGCGGCGAGTCAGCCTGAGTACCTCTATCAGCGTCTTCCGCAACGAGATAGACCCCAATCAGGAGTCGGACCTCAAGTTGCATGAGGAGAAACTGCATATCCCCGACGGCGTGGAGGTCTATGAGATAGACGGTCCCTATTTCTTCGGTATTGCGAATAAGTTCGATGATATGGTGCGTTGGGTGGGTAATCCCGCCAAGGTCCGTGTCATCCGTATGCGCAAGGTGCCCTTTGTGGACGCTACGGGTCTGCACAACCTGGAGATGCTCTGCCAACGCAGTCATCGTGTAGGCACCGAGGTCGTGCTGTCCGGTGTGCGCGATAATGTACGTGTGTCGCTGTTGGCACACGGCTTCGGCACGCTGCTCGGTGAGGAGAATATATGTCCCAATATCAACGTGGCGTTGGCGCGTGCGGCACGCCTCGCTAAAGCACCGGCTGAGGTTCGGTAGGATGATGCTATGAGGAGTCGTCTCATCTGCCTGATATATAGCGTCTGTATGGTGCTGCCCGGCATGGCGGCCGACACGTTGCGCGTGCTGGTCATCGGCAACAGTTTCTCGGTGGACGCCGTGGAGCAGGAGCTCTGGCCGCTGGCGCACCACTCGGGTATGGAGCTCTGTATCGGCAGTCTCTACCGCGGCGGCTGTTCCCTGCGGGAGCATGCGGTGGGCCTGCAGCGCGGCGACAGCCTCTATTCCTACCGCCTCATCGCCGACGGCCGACGCCGGGTGCGCGACTCCGTGACGCTCCGCGAGGCCCTGCATGAGCGGCGGTGGGACATCGTCACCCTGCAGCAGGTCAGCGACTTGAGTGGCGTGACCGACAGCCTCGCCCCCTGGCTGACTATCCTCATCGACTCCATCCGTGTCGCACAGCCTGCCGCACGGCTCGCCTGGCACCGCACATGGGCCTATGACGTCGGTGCCCGCCATCCGGGCTTTGCCCGTTATGCCAACGACCAACGCACGATGGACGACAGTATCGCCCGGTGTACGGCGCACCTTCTGGAGGCCTATCCGATAGACCTCCTCATCCCTGTCGGCGAGGCGGTGCAACGTGCCCGCCGTCGGGCGCGCGGCGGCTGCCTGACACGCGACGGCTACCACCTGCGCTACGACTACGGCCGCTACCTGGCCGCCTGCGTCTGGTTCGAAGCACTCACGGGCGTCCGCCCTCGCTCCGGCCGCTATGACGTCCCGTGGTACGGCTCTCAGTATGAACCCGAGCCGCGCTGTGCCCGCGCGATGCGGCAGGTACGCACTGCCGCCACTCAGCGCCGCTGCCGCCGCGACGCACATCGGGCTGTGAAGAAATAGATTATTCCAGGAAATCCGCCAGTACCAGTGCCGTCATGGCCTCCACGACCGGCACCGCCCGCACGGCGACACACACATCGTGCCGCCCGCGTATCCGTAGCGTCGAGCCGTCCGGCAGTGTCTGCGGACGGCTGATGCTCGGGGTGGGCTTGAACACCGTGCGGAACACCAGGTCCGTCCCGTCGGTGATACCCCCGGCCAGCCCGCCGCTGTAGCGGTTGGCCTCACTGCCGCGCAGCGCCACACCCGCGAAGCCCGTCCCGTAGTCAAACCCCTTGCAGGCATTGATACTCAGCATGGCGAACGCCAAGTGACTCTGCAGCTTGTCGAAGACCGGCTCGCCCATCCCGGCGGGCAGGCCCGTGACCACACAGCGGATGATGCCGCCCACCGAGTCGCCCGCGGCCTGCACGGCCTGCAGCAACGCCTCGAAGCGTGCCGGGTCCGTCTCCTCGCCCACCTGCACCAGCTCCGCCCGTATCGTTATCCCCCGCCCGGCCAGCACCTGACGGGCTATACCGCCCGCCACCACACGGGCCGCCGTCTCACGTGCCGACGCACGACCGCCCCCGCGCCAGTCGCGTATGCCGTACTTGGCCAGGTATGTCCCGTCCGCATGACCCGGGCGCAGCGTGTGGCGCAGCTCCTCGTAGTCCTCCGGACGCGCGTCGCGGTTGCGCAGCAGGAACGCTACGGGCGTGCCGAGCGTCACCGGCCCGTCGCCCTCGTCCAGCACACCGCTCAGCCACTCCACCTCGTCCGCCTCGCGCTGAGCACGACCGCTCACACCCGGCATGCCGCGACCCGAGCGACGGGCCAACTCGTTGCGTATCATGTCGATGTCTATATGTAGGCCGGACGGAACACCGTCCAGCACACCGCCCACGGCCGCGCCGTGCGACTCGCCGAAAGACGTGAAAGACCATTTGTCTCCAAGGGTGTTCATGACTGTTGAGGGATGGATTTGATGGCAAAGTTACGATAAAATTTGCACATGTACAAAAAAAATAGTAACTTTGTGGCGCAGTTTTTGTATGCCTATATCGAAAATACACTATAAACAATGAAAAAGACCATCCTTCTCTCTGCCTGCATGGCAGCCCTCTGCCTGCTCTTCGTAGCGGCTAACAAGCGTCCTGTGACCCTCTTCATGGTGGGTGACTCCACCATGGCCGACAAGACCGAACTGGACATCTCCCCCGAGCGCGGATGGGGACAGCTCTTCCCCTCCTTCCTCACCGGTAATATCATCGTCGAGAACCATGCGATGAACGGCCGCTCCACCAAGTCCTTCCGCGACGAGGGACGCTGGCAGGTCGTGCTCGACCGTATCCACCGCGGCGACATCGTACTCATCCAGTTCGGACATAACGACAGCAAAATCGACGACCCCAAGCGCTATGCCTCTATCGAGGACTACCAGAACAACCTCATCGCCATGATTGAGGAGGCCCAGAAGAAAGGTGCCCACGTCATCCTCGCGACGCCTATCTCCCGCCGTTACTTCAAGAACGGCGAGTTCCGCCCCCGCCACGGCGGATACCCCGAGGCCGCACGACGCGTCGCGCAGTATAAACAGGTGCCCCTGCTCGACCTCGAGGCCGCCACAGCCGACTGGCTGCGCCAACTCGGAGACGAGCCCAGCAAGGCCTACTTCATGAACGTCGCACCCGGCGAGTGCATCAAGTTCCCGGAAGGTAAGACCGACAACACCCACCTGCGCGAGAACGGCGCACTCGCCGTCGGACGGATGGCGGCCGAGATGATTCAGAAGCAGAACATCAAGCACGTGCACCAGTACATACGCCTCACCGACGACCCCACACCCATCTACACCGTCTTCTGCCGCCCCGCCATGGACAGCGACAACAAGGTCAAGGTCGAGAGTGACCTCAAAACAGACATCAAGTAACATCACATACCCGTATGAAAAAGACTATATTCCTCCTCCCCTTGCTCTGCCTCACAGTGGCCGCTTGGGCACAAGAACGTATCGAACCTATACCCTTTGGCCACTTGGACCAATGGGCTGTGCGCTATATCAAAGAGTCCAAGATACTCGGCGGCAAGACCAAGACCCTCTATGCCGTCGCACCCACCGACACCCTGCGCATGAACGCCCCCTTCGAGTACGGACGCCACGGTAACCCATGGTCCGTCAGCAGCGCCTACGCACGCGTCTCCGGCATCGACAAAGCCAGTGGCACCGTCAGCCCCGAACGGCGCGGAAAAGGCTTCTGCGCACGGCTCGACTCACGGCTCGACACCGTCTCCGCCCTCGGCATCGTTGACCTCAAGGTCATCGTCGCCGGCAGCCTCTTCACCGGCAAGACCATCGAGCCCGTCACCAACAAGGGCACCAGCGACCCCTACAGCATCATCGACATGGGCGTCCCCTTCACCAAGCACCCGGTCGCGCTGATGCTCGACTTCAAGTCCTACGTCGAGAACTCTAACGTCATCACCTACGCCAAGGCAACCTCCAAGCCCAAGAACAAGGAGGGACACGACTGCCCGCAGATGACTATCCTCCTCCAGCACCGCTGGGAGGACGCCGACGGCAATATCTACGCCCGTCGGGTGGGGACCGGATGCGTCCGTATCGACCGCACCTACACCGAGTGGCAGAACGATTTCCGCATACCCATCCGCTGGGGAGACATCACCCAACAGCCAGGGTTCCAAGACTATGAGGGACTCAATGTCTCGGCCTTCAAGGCCACCAATAAACAGGGCAAGATGGTCCCCATCAACGAAACCGGCTACGGACTCGAGAACCCCACACACGTCATCATCATGCTCAGCAGCGGACACTACGAGGCCTTCGTCGGACATGCCGGCAACACCCTCTGGGTGGACAACATCCGCTGGGTCTATGACGAATAAAACCCCGTACCTGACCCGTACCTGATCGTTACCTGACCCGCCTGGGACGCGGGCGGCTCGCCCGCGATTGCGCCACAAGGCGCACCAACACCATTACCAGACCGCGCCCGCGATTGCGCCACAAGGCGCACCACCACCGTTACCTGACCGTTACCTGATGCTAACCATAGGCACTTACATACTTTCTCCCCTCGACTGCTGCCTCATCGCCGCAGCCGCCCTACTGCTTGTCTATCAAGTTGTTTTCCTTGCGCGCTATATCGGAGCCGTCCCCCGCGCCCTGCGCCGCAGCCGCCTCGCTAAGGCCGATGCCGAGACCAGCCCCGACACCGACACCCGCCCCGGCGTGTCTGTCATCATCTGCGCACGCAACGAGGGTGATAACATCCGCGACTACCTCCACGCCGTCCTCACGCAGGACTACCCTCTCTTCGAGGTCATCGTCGTCAACGACCGCTCCCAGGACGACACACGCGAGGCCGTCGAGTGGTATATGGTGCGCGACCGCCGCGTGCGCATGACCTTCGTCCCCATGGACGCACGGGTCGGCAGCAGCAAGAAGCTGGCCCTCACCCTCGGAGCCAAGTCCGCACACTACGACATCCTGCTCCTCACCGACGCCGACTGCCGCCCCGACAGCCCGCAGTGGATCAGCCGCATGGTCGCACCCTTCGCCAACCCCGACACGCAGATAGTCCTCGGCTACGGAGCCTACTACCACACACGCGACGCCGTCAACGCCCTCGTCCGCTACGACACGCTCTTCAACGGACTCCACTACCTCGGCGCGGCGCTCACCCGCCGCCCCTACATGGGCGTCGGACGCAACCTCGCCTACCGTAAGCCCTTCTTCTTCAGCACGGGAGGCTTCACCACCATGATGCAGATACTCGCCGGGGATGACGACCTCTTCGTCAACCACAACGCCAACCGACGCAACACCGTCGCCGTCGTCCTGCCCGACAGCATCACATGGTCCGTGCCCAAACGCACGCTCACCGAGTGGCTCCAGCAGAAGCGCCGCCACCTCGGCGTCTCCCCCCACTACCGCTTCGCCACACGGCTCCACTTGGCCTTCGAGCCCTTCACACGCGGACTCCTCTACGCCCTGCCTGTCGCCTGCTTCGTGCTGTGGTACATGGGCTTAGCCTCCGTCTGGACGCTCCTCGCCGCGGCTGTTGCATGGCTCATCCGCATGCTCCTCCTCATCGTCCTCATCCAGGTCGCCCACTACCGCCTCCACCGCTCCTGCGCATGCCTATGGACCCCCTGGCACGACATGATTCTCCCGCTCATATCGCTCTATATGCTCCTCACAGCACCCCTCCATCGGCACAAAACACGCTGGTAAGCAATAATCTAGTCAATCTAGTCTTTCTATTCTATCTAGTCACTCTATAACCCCTATACTCCCATGGAAGAAAATAAACTCAGCATCAACCTCACGCCCGAAGTGGCTAACGGTACCTACGCCAACCTGGCAATCATCGCCCATTCGGCATCCGAATTTATCCTAGACTTTGCCCGTATCATGCCCGGTGTCAAACAGGCGAATGTGCAGGCACGCGTCATACTCACACCCGAGAACGCCAAGAAGCTGCTCTTCGCCCTTCAGGACAACCTCTCCAAATACGAGACCCAGTTCGGCAAAATCAACATCACCGGCACCCCCGCCCCCGGTAGCACCATACCCATGTCCTTCGGCGGCGGCGAAGCCTAACCAACCTTAAACAACATTAAACAACATTAAACAACATTAAACAACCTTAAACAACTTCAAACAACTTTAAACCACTTCAAACCACGTCAAACCATGAAGTCTTTCCCCGCATCCCAACTTATCATCAATGCCGACGGCTCGGCATTCCATCTGCATATCCGCCCCGAGCATCTGGCGGATAAAGTCATCCTCGTCGGCGACCAAGACCGCGTCAATATGGTAGCCTCCTTCTTCGATGAAGGCTCTGTCGAGTGTGACATCCGCTCACGCGAGTTCCACACCATCACCGGGCGCTACCACGGCAAGCGTATCTCCTGCGTCAGCACCGGCATCGGCACGGACAACTGCGACATCGTCATGAACGAACTGGACGCCTTGGCCAATATCGACTTCGCCACACGCACCGAGCGCCCTGAGCACCGCTCGCTCGAGATAGTCCGTATCGGCACCTGCGGCGCCATGCAGGACGACATCCCCCTCGGCACCTTCCTCGTCAGCCGCAAGTCCATCGGCTTCGACGGCGTGCTCGCTTTCTATGAAGGACGCGACACCGTCTGCGACCTCGGCTTCGAACAGGCGCTCGTGGACTTTATCCACTACCCCGCCAAGGCCGCGCGCCCCTATGTCGTCAGCGCTAACCCCGAACTCGTGGACCGTATCGCCGGCACCGACATGATGCAGGGATGCACCATCGCCGCCAACGGCTTCTACGGACCCCAGGGACGTGTCCTGCGCGTCGGACTGGCCGTGCCCGACATCAACGAGCGCATCTCCGCCTTCCGCTATGAGGGACAGCGCATCACCAACTACGAGATGGAGGGCTCCTGCATCGCCGGACTATCCCTCCATATGGGACACCGCGCCATGACCGTCTGCTGCGTCATCGCACAACGCAAGGCCGAAGCCGCCAACACCGACTATAAACCGCGTATCAAACAACTGGTTAACGTCGTCCTTGACCGCATCTGACATGTTGGAGAAGCAGTTCCTGATGACGGCCAAGACCTTCAAGGGTCTGGAAGATGTGCTGGCGGCCGAACTGACCGCCCTCGGGGCCACGGATATACAGAAAGGACGCCGCGCCGTCACCTTCCGCGGCGACCTGCTCATGCTCTATCGGGCTAACTTCTGCCTCCGCACGGCCTCGCGAGTCCTCGTCCCCATCGCCCGCTTCCGGGCCGACGACGCCGACGAGGTGTACCGGCGGGTCAAACAGCTCCCGTTCGATGACTACATGACGGCCGACACCTCCTTCAGCATCGATGCCACCGTCTATTCTGACACCTTCCGCCACTCCCGCTACCTCACCTATCGCGTCAAGGACGCTATAGCCGACTGGTGGCTCGAGCACGGAGGCAAGCGCCCGAGCGTCAGCCTGTCCGACCCCGACATACGCTTCAATATACACGTCGCCGACCGCGCCGTCACACTCTCTCTGGACAGCAGCGGTGACTCGCTGCATAAGCGCGGTTACCGCGTCGCCAACACCGAGGCACCCCTCAACGAGGCACTCGCCGCAGGCATGCTCCTCACCGCCGGATGGAACGGACAGTCCGACTTCTACGACCCCATGTGCGGCAGCGGCACACTCCTCATCGAGGCCGCACTCATCGCACTCAACATCGCACCCGGAGTCTTCCGCAAGGGCTTCGCCTTCGAGAAATGGGCTAACTTCAACCCCGACCTCTTCGAAGTCGTCTCCTCCGACGACTCGCAGGAACGGGACTTCTCCCACCATATCTACGGCTCCGATGCCGCCTTCTTCGCCGTGCAGGCCGCCCTCAAGAATATACGCTCCGCCGGACTCTCCAAGTATATCGACGTCCGCCAGATACGCCTGCAGGAACTGCGGCTCGAACCCGGCGCCGCCGAGGGAGCCCTCCTCCTCTCCAACCCGCCCTACGGCGAACGGCTCGGGCAGGATAAGAATGTCCTCCAACTCTATAGCGACATTGGCTCCATGCTCAAGCACCGCTTCACCGGCGCCACGGCATGGCTCATCTCCTCCAACAACGACGCGCTCCGCTCCGTCGGACTCAAACCCGCCAAACGCATACCCCTCATGAACGGCGAACTCGAGTGCACCTTCTGCCGATACGACCTCTTTGCCGGAAAACGCAAAGACCGCTTAATAAACCAATCGAATGATAGACATCAACGACTATAACTACCCACTCCCCGACTTCCGCATAGCCAAGTACCCGCTGCCGCAACGCGACCATAGCAAACTGCTCGTCTGGGATAACAACAGCCGGCAACCTGCCGAAGACCGCTTCTATAACATAGGACGCTACCTCCTCCCCGAAGCACTGCTCGTCTATAACAACACACGCGTCATCCAGGCGCGACTCGTCTTCCATAAACCCTCAGGAGCACGCATCGAGGTCTTCTGCCTCGAGCCGCTCGAGCCGCGCGACTATGCCCTCTCGCTCGGCGCTACCGACGGCTGCACATGGCGCTGTATGATTGGTAACCTCAAGAAGTGGAAAGAGGGCCCCCTGCAGGTCGGACCCCTCCGCGCCGAGCGTCTCGACACCGTCGGCAACACGCACACCGTACGCTTCTCTTGGGACAACAGCACGCTCTCCTTCGCCGAGATACTCGACCAACTCGGCGAGCTGCCCATACCCCCCTACCTCAATCGCGACACCGAGGAGGCCGACAAAACCACCTACCAGACCGTCTATTCGCGCATCAAAGGCTCCGTCGCCGCACCCACCGCCGGACTCCACTTCACCGACCAAGTGCTCGACGCCCTCCGTGCACAGGGCGTCCGCACCACCGAACTGACCCTCCATGTCGGAGCCGGCACTTTCCAGCCCGTCAAGACCGACGACGCCGACCAACACACCATGCACACCGAGGTCATCGCCGTCTCCGCGCAGACCATCCGAGACCTGCTCGACCACCTCGGACATGTCGTCGCCGTCGGCACCACATCCATGCGCACACTCGAGTCCCTCTATTTCATCGGCGTACGCCTGCACGACCTCTTCGTCCGCTTCCCCTACGGCGACTGTAGCCCCGCCGATTATCCCTTCCGGGACACATACTTCGACCTCCATATCGGCCAGTTCGAGCCCTACGAGCGCGACTACACCCTCACCACCGAGCAGGCCCTACGCGAGATACTCTATTACCTCCGCCTCACCCGGCAGGACACCCTCCATGCCGAGACGCAGATAATGATTAAACCCGGCTACCGCTTCCGCGTCGTGGACCAACTCATCACCAACTTCCACCAACCCAAATCGACTCTCCTGCTGCTCGTTAGCGCCTTCGTCGGAGACACCCACTGGCGCACTATCTACGACTATGCCCTCACCCACGACTTCCGCTTCCTCTCCTACGGCGATAGCAGTATCCTCACCCGCCATTCCGCACCCTAACTGCCTCCCAACCGGTACAGGTTACGATAGATACACGATAGATACACGTTAGATACACCTTAGATACACGAATTATTTGGAGTGCTCTAAGCACCTTTCGACTTTCGACTTTTGACTTTCGACTATTATGATAGATACCCATGCCCATATTGATGACCCGCAGTACGCAGACCAACTCGACGCCTTCATCCGCGACCAGCAGCAGGCCGGGGTGGAGTGTATCATCGTGCCCGGGGTCAATGACGATAGTATAGCCTCCGTGGACGCTGTCTGCCGGCAGTTCCCCGGCTACCTCCTGCCCGCCGCCGGACTCCACCCCGAGGAGGTCCGCGAAGACTACAGGCTCCGCCTCGACCGCATCCGCCGGGCACTCATGCAACCTGCCGTCACACCCTATATCGCCGTCGGAGAGATAGGACTCGACTACCACTTCGACACCACCTATCGCGCTGAGCAACAGGACGCTTTCCGCATCCAACTCCAATGGGCAGCCGAACTCGACCTCCCCGTCATCATCCACTCCCGCGACGCCACCGAAGACACCCTCCGCATCGTCCGCGAACAAATGGTAAATGCCCAAATGGTACATGACCAAATGGTACATGGTACATGTCCAAATGGTACATGCCTTGGTGTTTTCCACTGCTTCTCGGGTAGTTACGAGACCGCCCGCCAAATCCTTGACCTCGGCTTCTGCCTCGGCATCGGGGGTGTCATCACCTTCAAGAACTGCCGCCTGCGCGACCAACTCGTCCCCGCGGACGGGCGACCTGCCATCCCCCTCGACCGTCTCGTCCTCGAGACCGACGCCCCCTACATGGCGCCCGTTCCCTTCCGAGGCCGGCGCAACGAGAGCCGCTGGATGACCTATGTCGTGGACACACTCGCGGCAGCCTACAACCTCCCCGCACAAACCATCATCGACGTCACTTCCCGTAACGCCCGCACACTCTTCCGCTTATAACTGATGAAAACGCAAGAACCCGCTGAACTGCGCCAACTCCGCGACCGTATCACACGCCGCTTCCATAAGGCCTGTGCCGACTACGGGCTCATCGCCGATGGCGACCATATACTCGTCGGACTCAGTGGAGGCAAGGACAGCCTCGCACTCGTCGAACTGCTCGGCAAACGCTCCCGCATCCATGTGCCCGCTTTCCGCGTCACTGCCGCACATGTCATCGTCGAAGATATTGGCTATCAGTCCGATGCCGACTACCTCGCACACTTCTGCGCGGACCACAACGTCGACTTCCGCCTCCTCACCACCCGCATCAACCCTGCTCCCACATCCATCGCCTCACCCGCTCCCGCTTCACCCGCCCCCACATCCTCCCCCTCACAGGCCACGACTGCCATCTGGGACGCGGGCGGCTCGCCCGCGATCGCGTCTTCAGACGCGCTCTCACAGACCGCGCCCGCGGTCGCGTCTCCAGACGCGGGTGCTCCCTCCCTGAATATCAAAGGAAACCCCTGCTTCCTCTGCTCCTGGTACCGGCGCAAAGCCCTCTTCAACCTCGCCCGGCAGCTCGGATGCAACAAACTCGCCCTCGGACACCACCGCGACGACATCATCCAGACGCACCTCCTCAACCTCATCTACCAGGGCTCTATCTCCACCATCGCTCCCCGCATGCAGATGGACAAGATGCCCCTCCAACTCATCCGGCCCCTCTGCCTCATCGACGAGACAGACCTCTCCCGATATGCCGAACTCGTGCAATACCGCCGCGTTCCCAAACTCTGCCCCTACGAGCATGAGTCACGACGAGCCGACGTCAAGCGTCTGCTCGACCAACTGCAGACGCTCAACCCCGAAGTACGCGACTCCATCTGGGGAGCCTTACATAATGTCAAACCTGATTATTTGCCTCAACGAATATGCCCAAAGCACTGACTACCATACTCTTGCTTGTCTGCTCCAATGTCTTCATGACACTCGCCTGGTACGGGCACCTCAAAATGGCGGAGATGAAGTGGTTCCAACATCTCCCCCTCATCGCCGTCATCGCCCTCTCGTGGGGTATCGCTTTCTTTGAATACTGCCTCCAGGTGCCCGCTAACCGCATCGGATTCCTCGGAAACGGCGGACCCTTCAACCTCATGCAACTTAAGGTTATTCAGGAGGTTATCACGCTCACCGTCTTCGTCCTCTTCTCCATGATGGCGTTCCATACGCCTATCCGCTGGAACCACCTCGCGGCAGCCCTGCTCCTCGTTGGAGCCGTCTGGCTCGTCTTTGCCTTCGATTAATGTAGCAGCCCTACGCTGCTTGCGACGAACTCAAACCATGAGTCGTCTGTGCCGAAGTGCCGCTTGCCGTTCGACCACTCCGACCAGCACGCACCGAACCGGTACGTCAGCTTCTCTCCGTACGTGTACGCGCGCGATAAGTATAAGGTATTGTCAATGATGCCGTAATGCTCCGCACCCGGCAACGACAACGCGATGTACGAGCGCCCCTGTGTCGTCGAGCCGTTGTACTCGTAGTTCATCTGCGCCGCCTGCTTGTCGCTCAGCGCATCCTCTGCATAAGCCATCGTCCCGCCGTCTTCCGATAACCATACGTTGTCGAGGGTGTCGTGCGTATAAACACCGCCGCCTACCTCTATCGCAATGGGCTCTACTCCTTGCGGCGCCAGACTCGTCACTATCACCTCCGCCGTGTTCCACATCGTGCCCGCTTCGGCCGTCACGGTCACCTCCGCACGCACCCACTGGCTCGACACTCGGATACTGTCGTACTCCAGCCGGAAAACCAGCCGCTCGGGCGTCTGCTCCACTATCTCCCAACCGTCATACGGACCGCCTATCCACAGGCTGTCCTCGGCGATGATGACCGGTCCGCCGCAACCTGCCGTGTGACCTACCTTGTAGCAGTCCAGGTTGCCGTCGTAGTTGATGTGGTACGGACGCTTATCCCGTAACTCACGACCGTACATCGTGTCCACCACCGGTGCCGGACTGTTCTTCAGCCACAGGTCCACACCGTTGCTCGGGTTCTCCGGTGCCAGCGCCGGACCGTAGAACCGGAACGCTGCATACTCGTTCTCCCACGCAAAGTCATCCTTGCGCTCAGGCACATAACGCCCGTAAACCTTCACACTCGTGGCCTCTTTCTGACATCCCGCCAGACTCATCACTGCCACTACCATCAATACCAATGTCTTCTTGTTCATATCTTTTATAGTTATAATTTATATTTCATATCCCATTACCTTATATCCCTTCTCCCTTCACCTTATATCTCGTATCTCATTATCTTATGTCTCGTATCTTCTCCTTCTTCCTCTACAATCTCTGCAAAGGTACTAAAAAAATCGCAAACCCGCAAATCTTTTTCACTCTCCCTCTCTTTCCCCCTTTCCCTCTCTCTCTTTCTTCTATTGCGCCAGATTGAATCCGGCACGGCTCCCCAAGCCGCCTTCCCCACCTGGGACGCGGGCTTGTCGTCTCGGTCACAGACCGCGCCCGCGAGCGCGCCTGCAGACGCGTCCTCATCGACCGCGCCCCTCTTCGCCCCGCTGCCCGTGCAATCGGGAAGCTTTCTCGCGTGATTGTCGCGTGATTGACGCGTGATTGACGCGTTATTCGCCTATCGTGATAGGTCGCTCTCTGCCCATCCCCGTCTCGGTCACAGACTGCGATTGCCACCTGGGACGCGGGCTTGCCGTCTCGGTCACAGACCGCGCCCGCGAGCGCGTCTGCAGACTTGTCCTCATCGATTGTGCCATCGCCCGACCTCAACAACTTCAAACCACTTCAAACAATTTCAAACCACTTTAAACCACTTCAAACTACCTTAAATGCCCCTCTTGTTTATCAGTCATTTACGAAGAAAATGCAAAAAAAGTGCATAAATATTTGGTCATGTCGTAAAAAAGCAGTACCTTTGCATTCGCTTTTGAGAAAAGCACGTGTTTCGCCCACTTGCAGGGAGCTGCAA
>JAFUUE010000072.1 GCA_017483945.1 Paludibacteraceae bacterium
CCAGGCGCTGGTGACCACCATCTGAGCCCTCATCGTCGGGATCATCGCCATGTTCGCCACTAACTACCTCGTCTCGCGTCTAGACCACCTCGTACGACACCTCGAGGGACGTGCCATGGAGTTCATGGACCTGCTCAACGAACCCGCATAATACCGCCCAAACGCCTCACTCACCTGGGACGCGGGCAAAAAAACGACTCACCTGGGACGCGGGCGGCTCGCCCGCGATAAACCGAAGACACAGACGAAAACTTGACTCACCTGGGACGCGGGCGGCTCGCCCGCGGTAAACCGAAGACACAGACGAAAACTTGACTCACCTGGGACGCGGGCGGCTCGCCCGCGGTAAAGCCCACGATAATATAGAATTTTGAACTCTTCAAATCTCATCTAATGGCCCTAAAACGTAGAAACCGTGTGGAAGCGACATTCGCCATGTCCTCCATGACCGACCTCATATTCCTGCTCTTGCTCTTCTTCGTGATGGCAAGCACCATGTCCTCGCCTAATGACATCAAGATTAACCTGCCGCAGGCCAAGGCACGCACCAATACCAAGCAGGTCGTTGCCAAAGTCTCCATCGACAACCTCGGCAACTACTTCGTCGCTGTCGGCAAGCAGAAACCACAGCCCATTGAGCAGGAGGCCCTTGAAGGCTACCTCTCCGGACTCCAGCAGCAGGACTCTGCCATGTATATCGCCCTCCATGCCGACCAGGACATCGCATACAAGGAGGTCGTCTATGTCCTCGACATCGCGAACCAGCATAAGATGAAAATGGTCCTCGCTACCAAGAATGCCAAGTAATAATACGTAATTCCCTTGCATAACACGTAACTCATCTTGAAAAAGTACGAAAGTGATATTAAAGCCACCGTCGGCACCGTCATCCTGATGCTGCTGCTCTTCCTCTTGCTCTGGTTCGTCCGAATCGGCGCACCCAAACAGCAGGAGGATGAGGGCATTGAGGTGGCCTTCGGCGCCGTCGATGAGGCCGGCGGATACCAGGAACAGCAGACCGAGGCAGTGCCTCTCCAGGCAGAAGAAGCCGCCGCACCCGCTGAGCCCGAAGCGCCCAGTAACAACGACCTCATGACACAGGAGGACGAGGAGGCCCTCGCGCTCGCACGCCAACGTGAACAACAGGAACGCGAACGTCAGCAGGCAGAAGCCGAGAAGCGTCAGCGACAGGCCGAAGAACGCGCCCGCGCCGAGGCCGAGGCACGAGCCAAAGCCGAAGCGGATGCCGCTCGTAAGGTCAAAGAGGACGCCGCCATCGCCAAGGCCAACCAGTTCGGAGGACTGTTCGGCAAGGGCGGCTCCGAGGAACAAGGTAGCGGCGACTCCAAGGGAGGCGGCCAGAAAGGTAACCCCGTCGGACATGGTAGCGTCGGCGGTAACGACTGGTCCCTCGCAGGACGCGAGGCCAAAGCAATCCCCCGCCCCGACAACAACTTCCGCCAGGAGGGCAAAGTGGTCGTGGAGATTCAGGTTAACCCCGCCGGACAGGTCATCAATGCCACACTCGGCGCCGGCTCCACCGTCTCCGACGCCGCAACCATCAACCTCGCTATCGAAGCGGCCAAGAAAGCCGTCTTCTCGGCAGGAGATAAGGCCGCACGAGGTACCATCACCTACCACTTCCGCTTCAACTAAGCGCTCCGCGCTCGGTCAACGCTAACGAAAGATACTCTGTACAATATACAATCTACTCAGTAACTGTATCTCTATGAACTACATCTTCCTTGACAACGGCTTCGAAGAGATTGAAGCCATCACCACTATCGACCTCTTGCGTCGTGCGGACATCCCCGTCACCACCGTCTCTGTCACCGGTAACCCGATGGTACTCGGTGCACACGACATCGCCGTCGAAGCGGACGGACTGATTGCCGACATCGACTTCTCCGATGCCGACATGCTTATCCTCCCCGGCGGAGCCACACACCTCGAACGCTGTGTCGCCCTCTGTGAACTGCTCCAGGAGCATAACGCCAAGGACAAACTCATCGCTGCTATCTGCGCAGCCCCCTCGGTGCTCGGACGCCTCGGACTGCTCGAAGGCAAGCAGGCTACCTGCTACCCGGGCTTCGAGTCCTTCCTCGGCGATAGCTATGTGGACGGACTCGTCGTCGAGTCAAAGAATATCATCACCGCCAAGGGCCCCGGACTCAGTGCCGACTTCGCCTTCTGCCTGATAGAGAAACTCGCAGGGGCTGACGTCGCCGACCGCGTCTATGATGCGGCTCAGTACTAAGTCTCTCCCTAACCCCCTAACCCGCTAACCGCTAACCCGGATAACGAACCACCGCCCGCCTGCTTAGCAGACGGGCGGTGGCGTTATCCGCGGTGCGGCGCATCAGCGCATCACCTTCATCGTGCCGCGCGGAGTGACTACCAGGTACATGCCGTGGGGCAGGTCCGCGTGGAAGATGTCTTCGTTGGTGCTCAGTACCTTACGCCCGGCTATGTCATAGACATCTACCCATTCGCCGACGCTATACACCTCCTCGATGCCTTGAGCCTCCTCGACGGTTACGAACACCTTATATACGCGCACGTTGATATGGTCGCTCACCGTGTAATCAACGCCGAACAGGCTGTTGTACTTGCCGCTGAAGTCCTCGGACTCGCCCGACGCGGGGGTGACAAAGGTCTTCTTCGCATCGAGCACCGTGATGCTCGGCTGGAGGTCTGTCAGATCCGTGCCCTCGGGCATCGTCAGGCGGATGGTGTTCTCCTCTTGGTTAATCACGGCCGTGTGACCGTCAATGCTGAAGGCCGTTATTTTCAACTCCGGCAGAGCCACGCTCGGCTGGTCGTTGAGCAGGTAGTCCATGCAGGCGGTCAGCAGGCGCTTGCCTATGCCGTTGATGTGTGACGAGCTGTTCGTCGCCAACGGGAAGCACAGGTATTTGGCGCCGCCGCGCATGGAGGCCGGTATCTCATGCAGGAAGGTCTCGTCCTCGCCGTCCTCGTCGTATTGCACGCCGCGGGTCTTGGCCGTAGCGATACACAGCGTGCCCTGGTAGGTCACATGCATCGGCATCAGACCCTTGCCGTCCACCGCATCCAGTATGGTCAGGGTGGAGCCGGCAGCGGTGTTGAGAGACTGCATCACGGGGTGCTGTTCCTGCATGACTGTGATGCTCTTGTTGGTCACACTGCCGTTGTCCGGGTCGCCCCAGCCGAGGCGGGATGCCGAGTAGGAGAAGGCTTTCATGTTCAGCATGGGCTTGGACACGGCCTCGCCCTTGGCCAGTGCCAGCAACTCCTCGTTGTTGGCGTCCACAAACTCCGAGGCGATGACCGCCACATAGGGGTCGTACTGACTCGCCTCGCGTAGCGCCGACTTGGCCTTGCGCGGCACCAGGTTGTACTGCATGTTCAGGAAGTTGTATATATTGTCACTGAGGTACTCGTCCTTGTTCTTGAACAGGTAGAGGATGGGGTCGGTGCCGAGATCCGAGGAACCGACGTCGATACGCCCGGTCACGCTGTTGCCGCCCAGTACCGTCACTGTGAAGGGGAAGTTGCCCGACGTGGTCGGCACGCCCTCGATGATGAAGCGGTGGTTGGCCTCGTCCACGCGTGTCGTGATGCCGCCGGGCTGCGTACCGCCGCCCCAAATCAGGGTGACATCGTCGCCGCTCAGGGCGTAGTATTGGAACACTATCTCGTCTATCTCCTCGCCCATGAAAGCATCGATAATGGTGTCCGTCTGCGAGGTGGCCTCGATGCGGCTGATGATGCTTATGCTGCCGGCGACGGAGGAGGTGACCGCGCCGTCCTTACGGGTGACTACGTGGTAGGGATAGACGCCGACGGGGCCTTGGGCTACACCGCTCAGCTCTAGCGTGTCGCCTACAGCATCCGAGCCGACAACCGACAACGCAAAGCCCGGGGTGACGCCGTTGTCCCACTCCACGGTGGTGGCATTGCCGTTGTTGTACTTGGTGTAGTAGGTGACGGGCTTCATGTTCAGCGTCTGCAGCACCTCCTGCGTCGTGTCGTTACCCAGTATATGCTTCACGCGCGGGTCCGTGCCGCAACGCAGCGAGAAGGCAACGAAGTTGTTGTTGCTTGTGTTTACAGCCGTGACACGGATGAGGTGCCTGGTGGTGGACATGTCGAAGCGGCGGATGGAGTAGGTGTTGTCCGGAGAACGTTGCTGTAGTACACCGTCTATATACACCTCAAAGTGCTTCTCGTTATTGCCCACGTTGTTACTGTTGTCTTTACCGTAGAAAGAGAATTGGTCGTAGCCTTCTACGCGCAATAGCAACTCGGATCCGGCGATGAAGTTGGCTTTACGTATGGATTGTTGGAACTCGTCCCGCGCGGCACCATTCGTATCGCCACCGTTACCGTTACTGGTGATGGTGAACCATCCGTCTTGCGCTTGGGCGGAATTGTCGTTGATGTTGGTTGTGATAGTCCCGGTCTTATCCACGTTGGAGGTGGCTACGGAGAACTTACTGTTCGCATCGCGGTTGATGTAATAGACCTCATACTCGCGTCCGCCGGAGGTTGCCAAGTGTGCCTCATAGCCGCCGTCCAGTTTGTCGGCTTCGTAGATGTCGGGCACGTGTACTGTCAAACTCGACTGAGGTTCTGCCACATTGAAGTTTACTCTGTAGGTGTTCTGGGTCGTGCCATCTTCGGCGGTCACTACGATGGTAGCAACGCCGGGGATGCCCGTCGCTTGCGTGATATTCAGGGTGGCATGGCCCTCGTTGACGGTAGCGGTGACTGTGGGGGTCGCCGCCGTGGCGGACAGCTCGATGCTATAGGTCTGTGTGCCGGCTGCAAAGCCGCTCACCGTTGTGCCGTTCACTTTCAGGTCACTCAGTGTCGCATCGGTTGATACAGCAGGGGCTTCGGTGATGCTCACGTTGTAAATCGTGGTCTCGCCGGTCGAGCTGCTGAACGTGTAGGCGACGGCGCCGTTGCTGAAGTCCTGCGCAGCGGTTGGCGTCCATGAGGCGATGTTGTTACCCGTGAATGTCGGGGTGATGGCGGTCAGGGCGGTGCCGTTGACCACCTGACCGCTGATGGTCAGGTTGACATTGTCCACGGCAGCCGTTCCCTTTATGCTCGGCCAAGTGGCCGTCAGCACTTTCGGCGCAGCGCTTGCTATGGTGAAGGTGATGGTGTAGGTCTTCGTCGTTTGACCGTCCTCCGCTGTCACCAACACCGACGTGGCGCCGGGCAGACTTGTTGCGGAAGTAACGGATGCCGAGGCATGACTCTCATTGACCGTAGCGACCACCGTCGGCACAGCGGTCGATGCCGTACCCGACGGTAGCTCAACCTCATAATCCGTCACACTCGGCGAGAAATTCGGCACCGCCGTCCCGTTGTATGTCAGCGCACTCAGCGTCGCATCCGACGAAATCACCGGCCCTGTATAACTGCCGGTTGTTAACGTTACGGTGAATGAAGTTATTTTCATTTCCGTATTGTTGTCCTTGAAGTGCAGATACGTCTGACCCTTATATGTTGTGATATCAGCTGCCGTGAAGTCGAAATCTTGTGGACCACGCGCGTTTGTATTTCCGGGTTTAGACCACAACCGTTGAGAAGAAGTTCCCTCACTTCCATTTATATATAGTTGGAAATAGCGACTGTCTGATTGCGAATTGACTACTTGACTTACGTTTCCGGCACTACCCGCTGGAACCGGAATATAGATAGAACTGGCTCCGGAACAGGACAGATAGTTGGAGGTCTGAAACTTTATTTTTTCACTACCCGAGGGGGTGAAAATCATCTCATTATCTACAACCTCGTTCTTTATCTTGACAGCACTACCTCTTACCACATCCATGCCCCAAGTGCTGGTTAATCCATCTGAGGAGATAGTGCGCGAGGTGTAAGTCTGCGAGTACGCGGCAATAATGCTAATACCACAAAGGCAGACTGTTGAAAACAAGCTTTTTAGAATGTTTGTGTTCATATGGCAATGAGTTATAATGACGAATATTATGGAATGAATGGTTACTTCCTAAGTTGTAACTATATTTCACGTTGCAAAGTTACGAAAAAAAATGGATATATCCATATATATATTGACTTTTTATGTGGAAAAATTGACTTTTCCTATCACTTCCGCGTCGCTATCCCGTCGCTATCCCGTCGCTATCCCGTCGGTGTTCTGCTGCTTGAGTGATTGCACTTTCCCCGTTCAGCTCTGTTCCAGGTCTGTTCCATCTCCGTGTCAGCATCGTTCCGGGTCCGTTATTCGACTCGCCTGGGACGTGAAGCGATTAAGGCGCACAGAGAATGTCCAATGGACATTCGAAGGAGTAAATGCGCCGCGCGAGTCTGCGGAGCAGACATAGTAATAATCGTTCGAGCAAAGCGAGATAAGAACTCCTTATCGG
>JAFUUE010000073.1 GCA_017483945.1 Paludibacteraceae bacterium
AAGACAAAGACAAAGACAAAGACAAAGCGAGCGCAGGGGACTGCGCTCGCTTTGGGAAGATGGGTTGTCAGTTATTGCACGATGACGGGTGCGACGAAGACCTTGTCGGCAGTGGTGACACGTACGAGGTGCATGCCGCCGGTAGAGAGTCCGGGGATGGTGCGCGAGACGTTGTCGCCCGAGCGATAGACGAGGCTTCCTGCGGCGCTATAGACCTCTACACGCATGTTACGGAGCTGGTAGTCCGTGAAGTCGGTGAGTATCTGTATCGGCTGTCCTACGGCCACGGGGTTCGGCGCAATGCGCAGTTGCTCGGCGGCGAGGTTGTTGAGGCCTTGTCCCTGTCCGACATGGATAGTCAGGTGGACGGTGCCGCAGTCAACCACCAGGTCGCCTTCGTAGGTGCCCTCCTGCGTGGAGGCAGAGAGCAGCGTCTGCCCGTTGACGATGTACGGCAGGTCTTCCCGACGCACATAATCCTCGGCATTGCCGTCAGCGTTCGCCACAACGAGGTGGAGCGATATGATGCTGTCGCATCCGTCCACAGAGGCGATGGTGGCGCTGTAGTCGCCCGCATCGATGAGCGAATGGAAGGCATCATCGGAGTAGGCATGACCGTAGCAGGTGACGACATTGACACGTGTCTTGAGCTCCGGCAGGGCGGTGACGTACCATGTGACCATGGTGTCGCACGCGGTGCCTATGCCCGAGATGGTCTCGCGGTAGGTGCCGGTCTGCGTGACGGTCTGTCCAGCGATAGTGCGTGACTCGCCGGCGCAGAGGGTGACGAAGCGTTCCTCACGTATGCCGTCCACGACGGTGATGATGAGGTTGGTGATGCTGTCACATCCGCTCACGACGGACTGCGTCGTGTCGGCATAGACACCTGCGGTGTAGATATGCCGTCCTTTCCACTCGCGGTAGTCGCCGCTACAGATAGACTCACGGAGGGTAACCACCTGAGGCTGCATGACGGTGACATACATATTGATGAAGCTGTCGCATCCGAGAGCACTCGGCATACGCCGACGCATGACAGCGGGCGTGGAGGTCGAAGCGGACTCGATGGTGAAGTTCTCGTCAACATAGCGTTCGCCGTCGCAGAGGGTGATAGTGTACTCGTGGGCTGCGATACTATCCACGACGAGGTCGAGTATCTCCATCTTCTCGGGCGTGCTACCCGTAGCGGCCGTGTAGCGACCGATATAGTTGTAACCCGCGTGGTAGTTGGGGTACTCGATGAGGAAGTTGTTACCGTAGTTAGCACCGTCGTAGTCGCTACCATAGCAGATATGTCCGCTATAGTGAACGGCATCAATGCGGTCGAGGACGATATTACCGAAGTGGAACCAGTTGTCGGCGTTGCCCTCGGTGGACTCACCGTAGAAGCCGATCTTGATAGTCCGACCGGCAAAGGCGGTCAGGTCGAGGTGGTAGGAGGCGCCTGTGGCGGGAATCTCATTATAGACATAGTCGCCTGTGCCCTGGTTGTTCCACTCGGCTATCTTCGTCCAAGTATGTCCGCCGTCAGCCGAGACGAGCACTACGAAGCGGTCGTCCACGCCTGTCTCGAAGCGTCCGTTATCGGAATCGCCGTAGTACGGATGAAGCGCAGCAGTGAAGGAGAGGTTGATGGCCTCGCCGACATTGGGCGTGAGGTCGATAGCGGGCGTTATCATCCAGTAGTTCCACGAGCCGCCATAGATATTACCGCGGAAGTGTGTGGTGCTGATATGTTCATCGCCTGCGGTGAGCAACCATCCGGAGGAAGCGGACGAAGGTGTGTTGCCGTGTGCAACGATGTCATCCACGAGTCCGGAAGCACGTGACCAATCGCCGGGCAGGGTGGTTGTCTCGAAGGTCGGCGCATAGCGGAGTCCGATAGGTGTACGGAAGGACGCAGACTGCCAGCCGGTCTCGACAGACTCCTCGCCGCAGTACTGACGTACGAAGACGTAGTAGGTGGAGGAAGCCTCGAGTGAGGCGGTGATGGTCGCGAGCGTGTCGCCATAGACGGTGTCGATAGCGAGCGCACTGCTGAGGTTGAGCTCCGGCGTAGCGGAGATAGCGACGATAGCATCCTGCGCACCCTCCTGGACGAAGCTGTAGTGGGCAGTAAGCGAAGTCATCGAGACATCGGATACGGACACCGCCTCGTTGACGCCCTGACAATTCGGGTCATAGACTTGGAGTCGGAGGTCGTCCACCCAGACGTTGTTGGTACGGGTGAAGTCGCTCACGAGGGCGATATATCCGCCGTTGAGGGCAGGTATATTCACCGTCACGCGCTCCCAGAAGCGGTTGCCGGTCGGGTCGTCGCTGACATCCTCCACGGCGCGGGACGAGAGGGTCGTCAGCGTGTAGGTGCTCACCTCGGTGAAGGTGGTGAAGTCAGCAGGATTCGTGATGATACCGACCTTGACACTATGTGCATAGGTGGATGTGGCGTAGTTCTGTACGGAAGCAGAGCCATAGAGCACATTCTCATAGAGCGCACGCGCCATGAAGGTGAGTTGTACAGCCTCGTCGGTCTCAACGAACGGCAGGAGGACATAGGAGCGGCTGGTGCTGCTGGAAGCCAGTCTCAGAGCCGTTGTGCCCGAGTAGGAGTAGGTAACGGGGCTGGAGCCGTTGGTGTTATCCTCCAGTCGGGATACATACGTTGTGCCGGCATGGCTCTCCTGCCAGCATAGAGGCAGGGTGTAGGTACCGGTGACGGTCTGACGCGCGGCGTCGTCGTCGAAGTTCTCGCTCCACGGCAGGTGTGTGATGCTGCCGCACTCGGTGTGGAAGGAGACAGCCTCCGACCAGTCGCTCTGCTCGGTGTCGCAGAGGGCACGAACATAGACGTAGTAGGTGGTGCTGGCATCCAGTCCGGGGATAGCGACCTCGGTAGAGGTGAGCTGTGCGTCCTCGAAGACGACATGCGATGCATTGGTCGCCGACATATTGTCGGGGTCGAGAGCCGCATCCGCCACTATAACGTGGTAGTGCGCAGCATTACCGCTGAAGGAGAGTCGAGCCGCAGTCTCCTCAATGTCGGAGACGGTCACGTCGGTGACGTCGTGGCACGAGGAAGCGACACGGACGACTATGTCATCCACGACAACCGTCTGCGAAGAGCTGTTATGTCCGAAGCGGAAAGCGAGCCGTGCTTCGGCAGGCACGTCGTCGGACAGGAACCGGTAGAGCTTCTCGCGCACCTGTGCGGGCGTGGTGGACGCCGGATAAGAGGTCAGTGCAACGAAGGTGCTACCGTCAGCCGCATTGGTCATATAACCAAGCGTGAAGGTGTTACCATACGCATAGGCACTGCGATAGACAAAGTTAATCTGCAGCGTGTCAAGCGGAGCCTCGAACTCCGGCAGAACGGCATATGCATAGCTGTTAGTGCCGGTACCGCTCATGTAGAGTCCCTTGGAGCTCTGTATCAGGTAGGAAGAGTTCCCGGAGACGTACATATAGAGGTTGCTTGTCTCGTTGTTGATAGTCCAGCAGGTGAGGTCATCGACATTGGCCGAGCCGGTAGCTCTGCTATCGAAGTTCTCGCTCCAAGGCAGTTCGGCTATCGAGACGGGCACACAAGCCGTGACGCAACGTACAGGCTCGGACCAGTCGCCGACAGCGTCCTCGTCACAGAGGGCACGGACGTAGATGTAGTATCCGGTAGCCGGGAGGAGGTTCTCCAGAGTGCCCTCCTCGGTGCTGACCGTGATGTCAGCCGCTATATGTGCGTCGTTCTGCGCCAGGGAGTCGGGGTTAGCGACAAGCGAGTCAATCGCCACGATGCGGTAGGCCGGAACCTCGGTGCTGTTGAAGGTGACATGGGCCGTGGTGGCCGTCACATCATCCAGCGTGACAGTACGTATCTTGCGGCATGCCGGCATACGTGAGACGACGATATCGTCGATGCCGAGGTAGTAGTTCTGGGAAGCGGACTTGCTATAGCGGAGCGCGATACGAGCGGTAGAGGCCACCGATGCGGGCACTATATCCAGCTCCAGTCCGACATGCTGCCACGAGGAGGATACTCTCGGATAGGTCTGCAGGGGCACGAAGGAGGTCGAGTCGGCCGCGTTGGTGACATAGCCGACGGTGAGATAGCCGCTTCGGGTATCATTCTCATCCTTGTAGTAGAACTCTATCTGCAGCTGGTTAA
This sequence comes from Paludibacteraceae bacterium, assembly GCA_017483945.1. Lineage (GTDB taxonomy): Bacteria > Bacteroidota > Bacteroidia > Bacteroidales > Paludibacteraceae > Colicola. Next base: position 4,160 of record JAFUUE010000073.1, read on the forward strand.
GCGGCGCCTCGAACTGGGGCAGGATGACGAGTTTGTTCTCCGACGTGCTCGTACCGAAGTAGAGCGAGCGTTGTCCACGGTGTACGTAGTTAGTGCTGTTGTTCACATAGGCATAGGGAGTGCCACCCTGGTTGAGGGGCAACTCGTCCCAGCATTCTAACGGATCGGAAGAGCTGTTGCCTATCGGGTAGGACTCGAAGTTCTCGCTCCAAGGCAGAGCCATGAGGCTGCAGTCGGTCTTGAAGGATACACCCTCTGTCCAGTCGGAGGTATGCGTGCCGCATATGCCGCGGACATAGACATCGTAGCGGGTGGTAGCGAGGAGTCCCTCGATGAAGAGCGATGTGGCGCTGACAGTATAGACACTGTCTGCTCCTTCCGCCAACTCGAAGCCGGCCGGTCCGACAGCCACCTCATAGGAGTCGGCATCGCCGGTCCAGCTGATGTCCACACGGTTACCCTCGACGACGGCTTGGAGCTGTTCGGGAACCAGGCAGTAGGGACCATAATCCACGCGCACGCTGTCGATATGGATATCGTTGCGGACGTTGGACACGGTGCTCTCGCCGTAGAAGCCGAGCATGATGGTGTCGCCGACATAGTCATTGAGCAGCATCATGACGCGCTCGCGTGTCGCGCCGACAGCATGCAGGTCTTTGTCACCCGAGCCGTCGGATGCCCATACGACAGCATGGTCTGCCGTCCATGTCTTACCGCCGTCGGTTGAGACAGCCACGATGAAGCGGTCGTCCGTTGCGGTCAGCGCGGGAGCGCCGGAGCCGCCATGTGCCGTGTGAGCCAGGTCGAAGGTGAGGGTGATGTTACGTCCCTCCTCGATGCCGTTCATGGCGATAGGCGGTGTCATGAGCCAGTTGCGCACCGAAGCACCCGAGAGCGAGAGACGCGGATGGTTCTTGCCGAAAGCATAGGTGGTGTTGAAGTCCCATGCGGTAGCGGCAGACAGCGCCTTGCCTGCGAACAGGTTCTCCGCGAGGCCCTGGTACTGTGCCCAGTAGGCGGGTATAGTCGTAGCGTCGAAGGTCTCGGCGAAGGGGAAGGAGGTCAGGTAGCCGCTGGCGAAGTCCACCGAGGTCCACTGACTGCGCTCCGACGCGCCACACAGGCCGCGTACATAGACGTAGTAGGCCGTGTTCTCGTTGAGCCCGTTGACCAACACGCTGTTCTCGGAGACGGTGTCAATCCATGCCACGAGCGACTCGTCCCAGCTGTCCGTATCGATGTCGGACGGGTTGATTTCCGTCGAAGCGACGATAACCTGGTAGCGGTCCGCATCCGAGGCCGTGAAGGACACGCGTGCGGAGGAGAGTGCTATATCGCTGACAGCCAGGTCGCGCACGGCACGGCATGCCGGCAGTTGCTCCACGCGGAAGTCATCCATCGCGAAGGCAGCTCGGTTAGCGCCGGACTCGGCGAGCAAGATGATATGCACATCGCCCGTCATCGGTATCGGGAACTGGTAGGTGTACCATCCGGCCGCCTTCTCTGCGACGACGATGTCACTCGAGTAGGTGCTGAACTTACGGGATATATAGCCCAGTTCGACCGCAGTCTCGTCGATGTCCATCGTGCGTGACACGAAGATGCGTACGCCCTCGGGGTCAACCACGGTAGCCGCTGCATTGCGGAGCACGCTGAGGCTGAAGCCGTACTCGTTTGCCTCGGGGATGCGCATATTGGGCAGCGCCAGAAGGATGGTGTTGTCCAGCGGCATGGTCGGTTGTACGAGCATGTGCGTCGCGTTGCCGTTGATAGCCGCCGTGGGTGCCAGGATAGAGAAGCGGTAGGTCGATGTGCCGCTTCGGTGTTCGTTAACCCAGCAGAGCGAGTCAAGCGGGTACTTGATGAGCGTGGTCATCTTGCCGGGCATGGAGGAGGTGCTATATCCTGTGAAGTCCTCGAAGTTCTCCGCCCACGGGGTGTCGGCCGAGATGAGGACCGGAGCACACTCTGTAGTGAAGACGACAGGGGCGGTCCACTGACCGGTCAGGCCGGACTCGCAGAGTGCTGCGACATATACATAATAGGTCGTCTGCGGCCGGAGTCCCTCCAGCAGGAGCGAGTCGGTCGTATAGACTGCATCAAGCGCGATGAGCGATTCGGCCACTTGAGCCAGGGTGTCGGGGTCAATAGCCTCGGTGGTAGCCACCAGGCGGTACTGCTCCGCCACATCCGGGCCGATGAGCATGAGTGCTGTCTCGGCCTCCACCTCTGCCAGTTTACGCGTAGCGATAGCGGGGCAGAGCGGCGAGGCAGTCACAGCCATGTTGTCCACATAGATAGCGGCACCGTCCGCGCCCTCGGCACGCAAGAGGATGAACACATCGTCGTGCAGCGGCAGCGGGAAGGAGTAGGTGTACCAGCCTTCGGCATCCTCTGCATAGATATGCACACCATCCGCAGCATAGTGACGCGGGATGAAGGCCAACTGGACATCCGTGGAGTCGATAGTGCCGTCATGGCTGGCGAAGATACGGATTCCCTCGGCCTTGGCCTCAGCGGCATCGCCCGAGCGGTAGATATCCAGCGAGAAGATATAATCACCCGTCTGTCCCAGTGCAAGGCTCGGCAGAGAGAGTTGGACATGGTTGCCCGCAGCCATCTTGGCCAAGGCCAGTTTGGGAGAGGCATTAGCGCCTACCGTCGCCGTGGAGACACCGAAGAGTGTCGAAGCGGCGCCGGCGGTGTGCATGTTGCGCCAGCACTCGGCTTGGAAGGCAGCCGCCGCGGAGAAGTCGTCGAACGACTCCTGCCAGGGCAGTGTGCTCAGCGGCAGACAGTCGGTCAGCAGGGAGCCTACATTGAACCACTCGCCGCGCTGGGTAGCGCTGCAGTAGGTGCGTACATAGACGTAGTAGGTCGTAGCGTCCGTGAGGTTGTCCACCGTAGCCGTAGCGGGCACGAGGCCATTGTACGCGATGAGCGAAGCGTCCACGGAGGCCAGGGTGTCGGGGTCGATGGGTTGCAGGGTGAACAGCAACTGGTATTGCGCCACATCGGGTACCGAGTCAATCAGCACCTTAGCCGAGTGGGAAGTGATATTACTGATAGACGCGCCCTCGATGTCCGCGCAAGCAGGGATACGCCGTACCAGCAGGTTGTCCAACGCGGTGTAGTAGGCCGCGGGCATCGGAGCCGGCGAGGCACCCAGACGGAAGGCCAGACGGCCGTCCACAGCGGGTACCTGGTCCATATCGACCTGCTCGGTCGTCCATGTACCATGGTTGTCAAACGTAGCCACAGGCACGAAGGTGCTTGCATCCGTGATGTCGGTGATGTAACCCAAGGTGAGCAATGCACTATAGTCCACGCTGTACTCCTTGTGGTCAAAGACTACGCGCAGGGTGTTGAGTGCGGCGGTCATCTCGGGGAGGATGAGGTAGCCGTTGGTCGAGGCGGAAGGCTCCCAATAGAGTCCCTTGCCCGACTGAGCATGTGTGGAGCGTGCGCTGACATAAGCGTAGGGAGCAGCACCCTCATTGACGCCCAACTTGTCCCAGCAGAGCGGAGCCGCCGATGTAGCGTCACCGGTGTCGAGGCCGTCGAACGACTCCTCCCACGGCATAGCATTCGGCGCGCAATCCGTCAGCAGGCGATAGGCGCTCGACCACTTGCCGTTGCCGAGGTCGCCGCACAACGCGCGCACATACACGTAATAATAGGTAGTGGGAGTGAGGTTGCGCAGCACGTAGGAGGTCTGCTCGAGCGTCGAGTCATCCACGAGGATGTAGGCTTGGTCCGCTTCGGTGAGGTTATCCATATCCAACGGAGCGGTAGCCACTACCAGGCGGTAGGTCGATTCGATATCCAAGCCGGTGAACGATACCACAGCCGAGTCGGACGACACATTACTTGCCTGCAGACCGCGCACTTTACGGCACTGGGAAAGCGTGGTAACCGTAATATCATCGATGCCTGCATAGTAATAGTAGATTCCACCTGCATAGCGGAAGGCAAGTCGGGCTCCGGCAGCTACTGCCTCAGCGGGGATACCGTCCAAGTCAAGTTCTGCCAAATAGGATGTCTTAGCAGACGCAGGATGCGGATACGACTGCAGGGGCACAAAGGACGAAGCACTGGTGATGTCCGTCATGTAGCCCAACGTGAGAATACCGCTGGAAGAAGAACTCCCGTAAGAGTAGTAGAAACTGATATGCAGGTTGTCCAACTCATCCAGTTGGGGTAGTATAGCATAGCCATCAGCAATGGAGTAACTGCTGCGATACCCAAAGTAGAGACATTTACTTCCGGAATGGACGTAGTCCGAATTGGTGCTGGCATAGATGGCATTACTTGTAGGTGCCAGTATCGACCAGCATCCGCTCGTGAGAGCGGTACGCGACGAGGTGGTGTAGGTCTCAAAGCCTTCTGTCCACGGGAAGTTATTGATTGCTCCGCAAGCGGTGGCTGCCGACATGGTGGCACTGGGCTCACCGGCATCCAGGTCGCAGAGATGGCGTACACGCACGTAGTAGGTGGTCGAAGCCGAGAGGTTGACCACGGTTGCTGTTGTCACGCCGGCTGCGACGGTGTCGCGGCGGATACCGGCGGAGAAAGTCTCGTTGGTGGCCAGTTCGATGATGGTCTGTTTATCCTCATCGCCGGTCCATTCGACTACGACTTGGCCGTCGCCACCCGTGACGGAGGTCAAGGTCGGTGCATCACAGCCGGGGATGACCTTGCGCAGGCGGATATTATCGACATGGAAGTCGGCATCACCGGTATGGTATTTGGACACGAAAGCGAAGCGTATGGATAGCCCGGCGTACCGTGCAATGTCTAGGATTACTTCGGATCCGCTCCCCTGAATGGAGGCAGTGGGATTGACCACGGCGGCGATAGCATCGCGGTCACTCCACTCCCAGCTATCGGGCTGCTGCCATGTCGCGCCGTCATCGGTAGAGATGAGCAGGTAGAGCGTCAGGGCATCATCGGAGCCGGGTCTGTAGGTGGAGTTATAATCCGTATAGGCGACATTGAAGCTCAGCCGCAGGTCGTCACCCGGGTCGATGTCGCTCAGGTTGATGAGCGGCGAGACGAGCCATGCGTTATGCCCATTGGTACTATACGTGTTGATATAAGCATGGTTGCCGTTGATAACGCCGAAGGTGGAGGAGTTGATGCGCCATGTACCGTACGTAGCAGTGTTCACCTTGGGTGCGATACCTGAGAAGGCGTCCTCGACCGTACCGGTCATCACGGTCCAGTCCGCGGGGATAGCCGAGTCGGTGAAGTACTCCGAGAAGGGCGTGCCCAGTTCGGTGCGGAAGGAGCGTACAACCCAGCCCTGTTCGTTGCAGCCGTTCTGCTTGGCGCGGATGAAATAGATGGTGCTGAAGTTGAGGTCGGAGAAGGAGCAGAGGCTGTCGCTCTTTATAACCTGCGAGTCCACGATGTCGGTGAATCCCTCGTCGGTAGCTATTTGGACGATGACCTCATCGGGCGTACCTTCGAGTTCCCAGGAGGCAGTCACGCTGCGTCCCGAGTGTGTCAGTGCCAGACGGCGCACGCCGTTGCAGGAGCCGTCGTAGGTCTCGACGCGGATATTGTCCACGTAGATATAGTTGCGGCTGGTGGCGGTGGCGTACTGGACATAGAAGCCGAGGCGAATCTTCTGCCCGGCATACTTGCTCAGTCCGATGCTGTAGGCTGTCGGCTGCTGACCGATAGCGTTATAGTCGTAGTCGCCGTTGCCGTCGCAGGTCCATGTGGCGACGATGTCGGCGCGCTTCCATGAGTTGCCGTTATCGGTGCTGACCACGACATACATGCGGTAGTCGGTAGCATCCGACGGGGCCGACTCGACACCGGATTCGGTGACATTGGTACGTGCGGCGTCGAAGGTCAGGCGCACGAACTCACCGGCATGGTTGGTCATGTCTATCTCGGAGGATACGAGCCATGCGTTGTACTCGCCGAAGCGGGTGTTGTTAGCCAGCAGGGCCCGTGCGGCCTTGGCTGTCATGCCGGCCGGCACATTGTCCGTGATGGTCCAGTTGAAGGTCTCATGCGCATCGCCTAAGGCGCTCGCTGCCAGCGAGTCAGCGGTGAAGGCACTGCCGGACATCATACGCCAGTCGTCGCCTCCGTCCGTGAAGGGCTCATAGTACGGCAGGGCGAAGGAGGTCTTCAGGCGAATCGGGTTGCTCCAACGCGCCGTATCTCCCTCGCCGCAGATAGCGCGGATATAGATATAGTAGGCCGTCGAGTGCACAAGGTTGTCATAGAGCCACTCGGTGTTAGGTGCCTCGTCCAGCGAGATGGGCGATACGATGGTGTCGGGGCGCTTGGTGTTGATGTCACACAGCATGACCTGATAGGTCTCTGCGCCCAGGTCCTCCCAGTAAGCCCGTGCGCCATAGCTGCTCACGCCGTCCTTGCCCGTCTGGATAACCTGCGCGCAGGAGCCGGCGATAGCCAGGCTCACGTTGTCGATGAGCACCACGTTGGTGGAGTCATGCTTGGCTGCTTCGGCGGCCCAGAAGATGATATGCTGTCCCATGTCGCCGAAGATGTCGCCGATATAGGAGTCGAGGTTGACGGTGTAGGTCTTGACCTCCTCCTCGTTAGCGGCATACTCCAGGTTAACGGTCTTGATGACCTCCATGGTGTTGATGTCGTTGGGGTCGGTGATGACGCCGATGATGAGGCGGTTGACCTGGCTGGAGCGCGACACGGCCGCCGCCGAGAAGGTCACGGCATAGCGGTTGATGGTGTCCCCGACCTCGAAGGCGGGCGTCACGGCATAGGCACCGTCGTTATAGACTGTATCCACGCCATTGCTGTTAGTTGCGCCGATAGCGCTCTTGCTCAGGCGCAGGTAGTCGCCATAGAGCGCGGACGACTCCCGGCCGGCCCGGGTCACTTGCGACTGCGCGGTCGAGGTGCCCTGCGTGGTGAATCCGAAGGTCCAGCACATCTCGTTACCCGCCTGGCTGAAGTCCTCCTGACCGAAGTCCTCCACCGAGACAGCCTCGCACAAGGTACGGAAGGTGGTGCTTGCCCATCCGCCGTGGCCCTCATCCACACACAGGCCGCATACATAGAGGTAGTACTCGGTGTTCGGTTCCAGGTTCTCGTCGTTGATGACGTGGCTGTAGGTCGATATCTCCTCGTCGTAGAGGAAGTACTCATACTCCTCGGGGTCAACGGCATGGTCCGCCACCGACACGCGGTAGGACGACGCATGGGTGTTGGCAAAGCGGATAGACGCGCCGTGCGTCTGGGTAGAAAGCACATTCAGTCCCCACATATCCTTACATGCGGGCAGGTGGCGTATCTGCAGGTTGTCTATGAAGGTAGCGGCTCCATATTGGCTTTCTCCGACCAGCAGCACATGCACCTCTCCGGCCAACGGGATGACGAACTCATACGTGTACCATCCTTCTTCGTCCACTGCCGGGACAGTCGTGCTATTAGCCATAGCCACGCGCGGGACGAAGGCCAGTTCGACTGCGGAGTCATCCAGCGTGCTGTTCAACGAAGCATAGACATGGATTCCCTCTGTCCAATACTGGGCGCTCGAATAAGTACCGTTATGCCGATAAATCGACAACTGGAACGCATACTCGTTCTCCAGCTCCATGTCCACTGCCGGCAGAGACAGCACCGTGCGGTTGCCTCTCTGCATGTCAGGCAGTTGCAGTTTCTTCGTACTGTTACCGCCCCTTGTGTCCGTCGTTATGTTGAACACCGAACTGCTAGTGCCTTCAAAATGCTCATTCTTCCAGCAATCGGCCGAGAAGTTGCCCGTCGTATAGGAGTTGAAGTCCTCCGTCCAGGGGTCATCGATGGTCACCTGAAGCGCGCCGCACTCGGTGGTGAAGGAGGTGCTTGCCCATTCGCCTATCTCGCCGCCGTCGCACAGCCCGCGGACATAGACATAGTAGGTCGTCCGGGGCGTCAGTTCATCGACGTCAAACGAGGTAGCCGTCAGTTGGTTTGTCGAGAAGACTATCGAGTCCGCAGGTGCGGTGGCCGGGTCGGCGAAGGGCGCAATAGTCACAACCGCCTCATAGACAGAAGCATTGCTCTGGTGGAAGGTGACGGTAGCGTCGGTCGCTGTTGCGACAGCGCTCAACTCGCGGATGTTGCGGCAAGCGGGAGCCAGCAGCACCTTGTAGTTGTCCGAATAGGTCGCGGCGCCATACTGGCTGTAGCCCTCAACGATGATATAGGCGCTGTCCGTCATGGTTATCGGGAAGGAATAGGTGTACCACCCCTCCTGAGCCACACTCGGTACGGTGGCACTGCTCTGGGCTATGGTACGGGGCACCATGCCGATAAGGACGGAATTCACGCTGTCTTTCTGCTCGGTCGGGCTCAGGTAGATATGCAGTCCCTCAAGGGCATACGAAGGATAGCCTGTTGTACGATAGACATCCAGTTGGAAGATGTATTCCTCTGCCGGGTCAAAATACATCCGGGGCAGTGCCAAGTCCGTGATGGTACCATTCGACATATCCGGGAGACACAGCACATGGCCGGTATTATCACCCTGATTCGAGGACACGTAGAATCGGTATGTGCCCGTTCCGTCAATATGGGTATTGCTACCGCACACCGGCTCATAAGGCTCTGACGAGCTTCCTATGGCGTAACCCTCGAAGGTCTCGGTCCAGGGGAATGTGGTGATGGTCGCACAGGGAGTGCTGAACGAGGTGGATATCCACTCCGCAGCGTCACAATCCTGACGCACGCGCACATAGTACATCGAGCCGCCGGTCGCCAGGTTGTCCAGCGTGAAGCTGTTGCCGCTCACGATTTCCTCACGGACAATCTGACTGAAAGTGGGGTCGGTGGACAATTGCAGCAGCACGAGATTCGTGCTCGTGCCGCGCACATTCCACGACACAGTGGCATTCGAGCCGCTGCATGTGGCCGACAGGCCATACAGACCGCGGCAGTTCGGGTCGATGGCACCCATGGATATATTGTCCAGCGCGAAGTAAGCCGAGGCATAGTAGCTGTCGTTATGCACGACAAACGCCAGTTGGATGATACGCCCGATATAGTCGGTCAGGTCCACCTTCCTGTTCTGCAGCGTGGTAGTCAACGACGCGGCGTCGAACTCGAAGGTGTTGGCCTTGGTCCAACTCTGGCCGCCGTCTTCCGACACCAGGACATAGAAATGCACCTGCGAACGATACGAGTCACCCACCGCTGTTACACGGTTCTGCGCACTCGTCAAGGCCAGGTCAAAGGTCAGACCCACGGCCGACAAGCCCTCCACGTCGGTGAAGTCCAGAGCCGGCGTCACCAGCCAGTAAGGCTCGTTGTAGTAGTAGCCGTAGCCGCGCATGAAGTTGCCCGAGTGGAACAAGGTGTTGCTCCGGTCGGGGAAGAAGGTCCATCCGTAGTAGGAGGACGACGTGCCCAAGGTATAAGGCTGCGGCAGCGTACCGTTATAGGCATCCGCCAGCTCCCCGCGCAGCAGGCTCCACCCCTCCGGCAGGTCGGTCAGCCCCGTGAAGTCCTCCATGAGCGGATAGCCCAACGAGGTCACGAAGTCGGCGGACACCCACGGGGTATAGCCGCTCTCGTTATCATCACAATAGGAACGCGCGTACGCGTAGTAGTGCGTCTTACTCTTCAGCCCGCGGACCGTGTAGGACATCTCATCCGCGAACTCTATCTGCCGGTTATGGAAGTACACACCGACCGTATCCGTATCGAGGTTGTCAATCGGCGAGGTGTGCACAATCAGTTCGAAGGTCTGGTCATCCGATGCGAAGGAGAACACCGCCGACGAGCTGCGCGGCTCCACGCCCAGTCCGACGATACCCGTACACAGCGACGAGTTGAACACGCGCACATCGTCCAGCACGATGCCGGAGCCGAAGTTGTCGTGCACCTCAAAGGCCACCTGGTACTGGCTGCTCTGCGCGGGCAGCAGGATGCTGTCCACACGCCAGCGGGCAATCGACGAGGTAAACTCACGCATCAGTACCCACGGACGCGTAGGCGCGTTGCGGTAATAGACACGCAGTGTGTCGAAGGCGCCCGCACGGTTGGCCTGCGCATGCGCAAAAGTGAGCATCGGACGCCACGCGGACGCCAGGTTCATCACCGGTGTCACCAGACGAACCGACTCATACTGAGCGAACTCCGTCGTGTTATGCCATGCCATACGACTCGTCCCGGCATAAGCGCCGGTCGGCGAGGTGAGATTAGCGTTCTCCACACCCCACTCCACATACGTAGCCGAGGAGCAGTCCTGACTCCAGCCGGCGGGAACACCCGCACTGACCGACTCAAAGCCCTCATTGAGGTGATAAGTCACGCTCGAATAACCTGCAGCGGCTATCAGACACGCCGACAGGATAAAGAGTAAACGTTTATTCATACATTCTTTAGGTTTATGTTATCGCATTATTATATTCTTCCGGTCTATTATCGGGCAGTCCGTTTATCGCACGGCGATACGCACAGCCTGTGCGCCGTGCGCGCCGTGGACATTGAGTATATACAGGCCCGGGGCTGCCGGTGCCTGCAGGCTGTTGACGCCCGTCTCGAAGTTGTAGCGGCCGACCAGTTGGCCCGCCGGGGCGTAGAGTTCGCCGGTCGCGGCCTCTGACAGACGTACCACCACCTGCTCACCGGCCTGCGGCATGGTCGGGCTCACCAGCACCTCGCCCGCCACGTTGTCCGTAGCGGTGGGGAAGTTGGGCACGAAGGGGCAGGTGCGGAACACCTGGCCGTCCGTGCGGGTCAACTCCAGCACATACTCGCCGTCCATCGTCAGACCGCCTGTCTGCTGGTAGTAGGAGCGGGTCGCGCCCTCGATGGCCGCGCCGTCCAGGTACCACTGGTAGGCACTGAACTCATACTTATCAAATCCCGCAGCGGCCTGGTTCTTGAGCGAGATGACATCGCCCCAGCGGTAGAAAATCACGCTGCTCGGGTAGGTCAATGTGAAGTGGATATCATAGCTCAGGTCGCCGCAGACGGGGTCCTCCAGTGTCACGGTCGCGTTATAGCGGCCCGGCTCTACGCCGGCAGGCACATCCACCACCAGTTCCTCGTTCTCGGCCGTCTGCATCGGCATATCCACAAAGCCGGCCTGAAGAGCCTCGGCGTCGAAGGCGACGCTGTAGCGCGTCAGCACACCCGAGTCAACCGTCAGGGGGATAATCACCACAGGCTGTCCGCCGTGGCACAACTCCTGGTCATGCATGCTGATATGCAGACAGGCGCTGCCTATCATCACGGTGTCGAACCGTTCGCAGCCGTGCTCGTTGTAGAAGTGCAGACGGCACGAGCCGGTGGACAGACCCGACAGGTCCTCGCCCGGCGTGTGCGTCTCGCTCACCTCATGGCCGTCGCGGTAGAAGGTCGCATCATAGCCGGTATAACCCGCACCGCCTATATGCACGTCCGCGGTATATTTGCCGGTGCTGAGGTTGATACTGTCTATCACGAGCACCGGCGCCACTTCGTCGTAGAACTGCACGTATTGCAGCAGGGTGCTGTCGCAACCGTTCGCCGAGGTGAGTGTGCGGATGAACATACCCGAGCGGGTCGTGGAGCGGTAGCAGTCGCCGTCCACGCAGAACTGCTCGCCGTAGCATATCTCTACGGTATCCAACTCCTGCTCATAGCGCGGCACGACGGTCACGATGGCGACATGGTCGCTGTCGCAACCGGCCACGGTCTTCGTATGCAGCTCATACCGACCCGGTTGGGTGATAATCTGTCCGCCCCAATCCAGGAAACCGCCCTCGCATATGACGGTGTCGGTTGTCGCGTTGAAGTCCTGCACGGCCGGCAGGGTGATAGCTATCGTCGTGTCCGCCGTACAACGCCCTTCGGCGATAGTCGCCGACAGCGTCACATTGAACGTACCGCCCTCTGCGGGATAGACGAACATCGGGTTCTCGCCCGTGCTCTCCTGACCGAGGTAGTCGAACGACCAGAGGTATTCCTCACAGCCTAACTCATGGTGATCCACGCCGCTGGCGCGGATAAAGCTCTTATTGACAAACTCGACGCGGTTCTTGCAGTCCGCCGGCACGTAGTTGTACGTGAAGTCCGCCACCGGCACGCGAGGCAGGCTCTGGGCATGCAGCTCGAAGTGGCAGTTGGCGTTCTCCAGCGAAGTCAGCACGCAGGTGAAGTCACCCGACTGATTCGACGGCAGCGACAGGTTCTTGCCCGTGCCGACCACCTGCCCCGTCGCATCCGCTATCCACTGGTAGCTGAAGCCGTCCGGCGCGGTCAGGTTCAGGTTCACATCGCTGGCGCAAGAGGTTGTCTCCACGCTGGCTGCCGCGCAACTGAGCGTGTAGTACGCATAGCCGAAGTGACCGCCCAGGAAGCAGTCGTAGGTCGTCAGACGTATCTTGATGGTTTGGTTCTTATAGTTCTCCAGGTTCAGTCCGATGGTCGTCCAGTCTTTCCAGACAACGCCGCCCGAGGCCTGATGCCAGCCCGTCGTCTGGATACCGGCGGCGAAGTTACATGCACCGCAATCCGGGTCCACCAGTTCGCCGCGGCTGTTCAATATCTCCAGCACGAAACGCGGCTGTTCCTGCTCGTCGTGACCCGGGTCCTCCATCACCACGGCGTACTTCAGCAGCAGAATCGAGTTGGCGCTATCCACCACGTAGTCATAGCTGACCGACTCGGCGCCGTTGCCCCACTCCCAGTTACCCAGACGCACGGACGCCAATTCGCCCGCCGGCACCAGCTTCAGTTGGTTGCCGGTACGCGGGTCGGTGGCGTTGCGGTCCCAGTTGATGGTATGACGGCTCTTCGACGACTCGGGACCATAGTCGATGATGCCGATGTTCTGGTAGGCATTGTTCTTGTAGGTGTCGTAGCTGGCACCTGCGCCGCCCCACGACGAACCGTAGTCATAGTCCGTCTCACCATAGGTACAAGTGGCAACCTTGGGGTCGTCGATGGCCAGGAAGTTCACGCACGATGCGTCCTGACATACGACAATATGCGCATTGAGCGTCGTCCAGGCGCTCACTGTCGTCGTGCCGTCCTCGTTGTTGCACACGCCGCGCACGCGGAAGTCGTAGCTGCCGTCGTCCAGACCCTCTACTATGTAGGAGGGCGCAACGCCGTCGGGGATATTGCTCTCCGTGCGCCATACGTTCGAGCCGGTACGGCGATAAGCCAACTCATAGGAGGCCGACGTACCGCTCCACGACACCTTGACGCTGTCGCAGGCCACGTTCTCGGCCTTCAGGTCATACGGACGCATACATCCGGCACTGGTTATCTGGATATTGTCGATACAAGCACCCACGCCTTGCTGCGCCGGGTCCATGCAGGTGTTCGTCCAAGCAAAGAACACACGTACCACACGGGTGCCGTTCGATGTGAACGAGAAACTCGAGGTCTGCCAGTGCTCCTGACCATACAGTCCCGAGCAGCCCGCCGAGGCAGCATAGGTGCTGACCGTTGTGTTGAGCGTAGCCGAGGTGCTCACGTTATTGAGCGTCGTGCCCGTGCCCGGCAGATAACCTGCATGCAACTTGGCGGTGCTCGCACCCTCGCAGTACCAGTCGAAGGTCAAGTCATACACACCCGCCGGCAGCAGGAAATCGCGATACACGAACAGCGTGTTCGGGTTCTTGTCCGCTTTCGCGGCAAAACGCGCCATCGTCAGCGTGTCGCTGATATAGAGCGATTGCGTACCGTCACTATGCAGGTCCGTGCCGATAAGCCACTGCTCTGCACAGTTCGCCGCATCCGGACCGGGGTTAATCTGCCAGTTCGCCAACTCGGCGCTCTCGCTCGACTCAAAACTCATCGAATAAGGGATGGAAACAGTCTGGGCAACAGCCTGAAGACTCAGCATTGCCAACAACACGATACATCCTAATACGTAGTTCTTTTTCATACCTTTTATCGTTTTTATCTGAATATTTCGCTTCTCACGTCCTGTCTTTCAGTTACTTGCGCGTCGTGTCCGTCACTCGCTCGCGTACGCAATAGCAGAACATATTATGCTAAAATAATAAAAATAGCTTGCAAAATTAACACTTTTTTCTGATATACGCAACATTTTGTCGCTTTTTTTGTTATTTTTCGACACTTTTGCTAATTTTGCAATATAGACATAGCAAATCCTCCCCCACCCGCTCCAATCCCGCCAATTTTCCAGTCGAAACACAGAATCGGCTTGTGAATAACCTACGAATCACATAAGAATCACCTAAGAATCACTAAAGAATCACTAAAGATTGACAGTTGTTTAGCAGTTGTTTAGCAGTTGTTTAGCAGTTGTTTAACAGTTGTTTAACAGTTGTTTAACAGTTGTTTAGCAGTTGTTTAACAGTTGTTTAGCAGTTGTTTAGCAGTTGTTTAGCAGTTGTTTAGCAGTTGTTTAGCAGTTGTTTAACAGTTGTTTAGCAGTTGTTTAACAGTTGTTTAACAGTTGTTTAACAGTTGTTTAACAGTTGTTTAGCAGTTGTTTAGCAGTTGTTTAGCAGTTGTTTGGAGGCGTGTGTGGACGGGGCATATCAAAAAGCCCTTGCGCGGGAGAGCGCAAGGGCTGGATATTCGGTCTCAAGTAATCAGGCTTGGAAGTAGTCTGTGTAGGGACGGAATCAGGCTCGGAAGTAGTCTGCGTAGGTATTCACAAACAGCTTAACGGCCTCGGTTACAGGCCCGTAGAACTCACCGCCCGCCGCGTTCGCATGCCCGCCGCCGTGGAAAACGGCATGCGCATACTCATTGACAGGCCGGTCTCCCTGCGAACGGAAGGAAATCTTCACCTTATCCTTGTCCTCACGCATGAAACACGAGTAGCGGATATTCGCCATCTGCAGCGGCAGATTGACCAGTCCCTCCGCATCGCCCGAAGAGAAATTGAATCGATACAACTCTTTCCTTGTCAGGTAGATAAGCGCCGTCTTACCATCCGCCATCACCTGCAGCTTACGCAGCAAGCAATAGCCCATCAGCCGCATGCGGTCGAGCGACCATATGTTGAACACGCGGTCATAGCACGCATCCTTATCCACTCCCCGCCGCAGCAACTCGCCCACCAGCTCATACAACTCGGGGTCGTTGGAGTTATAGGAGAAGCTCCCCGTGTCCGTCATCATGCCGGTGTAGAGGCACGTGGCCGTATCCAGCCCTATACGCTCACACTCACCCGCTTGCAGCAGCAGCCGCAACACCAGTTCACTCGCCGAAGAAGCCTCCGGCCGGGACATCGCCACCTGCGCAAAACCCGACGGATTCAGGTGGTGGTCTATCATAATCTTGGGACATGTCGCCGCCTCCAGCAGCGGAGCCATGAAGCCGACACGTTTGGCTTCCCCGAAATCGGTGCAGATAATCAAGTCCGCCGCCGCAACAATCTGTTCGGCACGGTCTTTGTCGGTATCATGTTGGACGACATCCGCCGCACCCGGCATCCAGCGGAAGAACTCAGGGTAGGCATTGGGGACGACCACCGTCACATCCTTGCCCGGATAGACCGTTCGTATCCAATGACTTATACCGAGCGACGAACCCATTGCGTCGCCGTCCGGAGACATATGTGTGAAGACGACGATATGCGCGCTGTCACGCACCAGACGCATCGTCTCCGCTACCTGTTCGGCTGTAAATTTCGGTGTAATCATGCTGCAAAGATACAAAAAAACTTGCACATACCAAAAATTCTTTGTAATTTTGTGCGCTAAATGTGGCGTTACGCCACTCTTGAAGACAAAAACAAACCTATATATACAATGAAAAAAATCCTATTCGCTGCCGCATTACTGGCAAGCACACTGGCATTTGCCCAGCAAGATGCCGTCCTCATGACCATCGACGGGAAGCCCGTGATGGCCTCAGAGTTCCTCTACATCTACAACAAGAACAACCAGGAGAGCGCTCTGGAGAAGAAGACCATGCGCGAATACCTCGACCTGTTCGTCAACTTCAAGCTCAAAGTCACCGAGGCCGAAGCCCAGGGCATCGACACCACCGCCGCCTTCCGCAAGGAACTGGCCGGCTACCGTGCCCAGGCCACACCGCGCTACATGGTGGACAACGAGGCCGTGGACAGCCTGATTCGTATGAGTTACGACCGTCTCAGCCGTGACCGCCGTGCCGCCCATATAGCCGTCGAGTGCCATGCCGACGCACCGGACAGCGCCGTCGAAGCCGCACTCGCCAAGATTAACGAAGCACGTGTACGCGTGACCACCGGCCTGCCCAAGAAGGTCGGCAAGGGCCGCCGCGCCAAGACCGTCTGCGAGCCGGAGGAGTTCGGCGCGGTAGCGCTGGAGATGTCGAGCGACCCCAACGTGCAGGAGAACCACGGCGAACTGGGTTGGATTACCCCCTTCCGCTATGTCTATGCCTTTGAGGATGCGGTCTATAACACGCCTGTCGGTCAGGTCACACCCGTCTTCCGTAGCGGCTACGGCTTCCACATCGCCCTCGTCGAAGAGGAGCGTCCCCACGAGGAAGTCAATGCCGCCCATATCATGAAGATGGTGCCCCGCGACAACGACTCCATCGACGCCGTCATGAAGCATCAGATTGACTCTATCTACGTCCTGGCCCGCAGCGGTGCCGCCTTCGGCGAACTGGCGCAGCAACTCAGCGACGACAAGGGCAGCGCCATGCGTGGCGGCGAACTGGGATGGTTCGGACGCGGATACATGGTGCCCCAGTTCGAGGCAGCCGCCTTTGCACTCCGCGACTCGGGCGAGATAAGCGAACCCGTCCGTTCGCGCTTCGGATGGCACATCATCCGTCTGAACGGCCATCGCCCCATACAGTCCCTCGACGAGATGCGCCCCCAAATCGAGCGCAACGTCCAGCGCGACGAGCGTATCAAGCAGGCCGACCTCTCCTTCCTGCGCAAGACACGCGCCGAGTATCAACTGCCTGACACCATGAGCGATGAGGCCGTACGCGCCTACGCCGACGCCCACCTCGAGGAGAAATACGAGGACCTGCGCAACCTTGTGCGCGAGTACCACGACGGCATCCTGCTCTTCGACGTCTCCCTCCGCGAGGTCTGGGACAAGGCCGCACAGGACGTGCCCGGACTGACCGACTATTTCCGTCGTAACAAGAAGCAATATACATGGGATCAACCCCGCTTCAAGGGCTATGTCGTCTATTGCAAGGACCAGGCCAGCGCCCGGGCTGCACGCAGCATCATCCGCAACTCCCCCGCGGACTCTATCGACAGCTTCATCGCCCAGCGCATCAACCTCGACAGCGTCACCTACGTACGCAGCCAGCACGGACTCTTCCTCCAAGGGCAGAACCCCGCGGTGGACAAGTACGGCTTCCGCCTGAAAGAGGCCACCTTCGAGTCCGACGCCGAGTTCCCCGTCGTCTTCACGGTGGGTAAAGTGCTCAAAGCACCGGCCGAATATACCGACGAGCGCGGCAAGGTCACAACCGACTACCAGGACTACCTGGAGAAACAATGGGTGGAGGCTCTGCGCGCCAAGTACCCCGTCGTCATCGACGAAGAGGTCTTCCGCTCCCTCCAATAACCGTCTCTCCCCCGCCCGATGCGCAAGCAGACCATCTACATACTGTCCCTCCTCGCAGCAGTCCTGCTGGCTAACGTGCTGGCCCGCTGCTTCGTCGTCCGGCTCGACCTGACCGACGACCGCCGCTACAGCCTCTCCGACGCCACGCGCCGGCTGCTGCGCGACACCGACCGTCCCGTCGAGGTCACGCTCTGGCTGGACGGCGAACTCAACAGCGGCTTCCGGCGCCTCCGAACGGCCACGGAGGAACTGCTCGACGAGATGGATGTCTATGCCGACATACGCTACCGCACCGGCAACATGGACAGCGTCCCCCAGCGCCTCGCGCCTATCGTCATCCACGAGCGCAGCCGCCGCGGACGCACCGAGCAGACCACCGTCTATCCCTACGCCACCGTCCGCTACGGCGCCAACATGGCCGTGGTCGGACTGCTGCGTAACACACGCGGACTGAGCGGCGAGCAGAACCTCAACAACAGCATCGAGAACCTCGAGTATGCCTTTGCCGAGGCCCTGCATGCCCTGTGTCAGCCCTCGGTGCCGCGTATCGCCTTCCTCGAGGGACACGGCGAGTTGCCCGAGCGATACGTGGCCGACCTGACCGATGCGCTCTCCCCGCATTTCCGCGTGGACAGAGGCAACCCCGGCTATGACCCGCAGGCACTGTCTGACTACAGCGCCCTCATCATCGCCGCACCCGCCGAGCCGTTCTCCGATGCGGACAAGTATGTCATCGACCAGTATATCATGCGCGGCGGACGGGTCCTCTGGGTGCTCGACGGCGTGCGCTTCTCGCGCGACGTGCTCAGCTCCGACGGCTTCACCCCTGTCATACCGCTCGAGCTCAACCTCACGGACATGCTCTTCCGCTATGGCGCACGCGTCGCGCCCGCGCTCGTGCAGGATTTACAATGTCTCCCCGTGCCCGCCGACGTGTCGTCCGACCCTTCTCATCCTAACTACCAGCCCGTACCGTGGACATACGCCCCTCTGCTGCTCACCTCGCAGGTCTCGCCTGTCACGCGCAACCTCGGCCAGGTGTCCTGTAACTTCGCCTCCCCCGTAGAGGCCGTCGGAGGGGATGACGGCATCGACAAGCAGATACTGCTGGCCACCTCCTCCGCCAGCCGCGTCACCGGCACGCCCGCGCAGGTGGACCTCGGCGAACTCAACCCCGACCCCGCCCTCTTCCGCTATCAGTTCATCCCCGTGGCCATGAGTCTGGAGGGGCGCTTCACCTCCGCTTTCCGCCACCTCGGGCGACCCGACAGCATCCGCACTGCGCTGCCGCAACTCACTGAGTGCGAGCAGCCCGCGCGCCAAATCATCATCGCCACCGGCAGCATCATCCGCAACGACGTGCAGCAGGGACAGCCCCTCCCCGTCGGATACGACCGCTATTCCGGCATGCAGTTCAGCAACCGCGACTTCCTCGTCAACAGCCTGCTCTGGCTCACCGACACCGACGGACTCATCAGCCTGCGCCAAAAGACCGTCGCCCTGCGCCTGCTCAACGACGAGCGCGCACACCGCCATATCACAGCCATCCAGGCTGTTAGCATACTCACCCCCCTGCTCCTGCTCTCGCTGACAGGGCTCATCGTCCTGCTTGTCCGCAGACGCCTGTACACCCGATGAGACGTCTCTACCTCATATGGCTCTTCTGTCTGCTCCTGACGCCACTCATGGCCCAGCAGCCCGACCTCATCGTCGCGCAGGACGGCTCCGGCGACTACCTGACTATCCAGGCCGCCGTCAACGCCGTGCCCGACTACCGCAAGCAGCGCACCGTCATCCTCATCAAGGCCGGCACCTACCGCGAGCGGGTTATCATACCGCCCTCCAAGCAGTTGCTCACCCTCCGGGGAGACAGTGCCGAGACGACCGTCCTCGTCTATGGCAACAGCGCACGCACACCCTCGCCCCTCTTCCCCGGCGAGACACTCGGCACCTCCGGCAGCGCCACGCTCTACACCGCCGCGGACGACCTCTGTATCGAGCAACTGACCATCGCTAACGACGCCGGACCCCGTGCAGGACAAGCCGTGGCCGCACATGTCAGCGGCGACCGCGTCGTCTTCCGCCGATGCCGATTCCTCGGCCACCAGGACACCCTCTACACCTACGCCGAGAACAGCCGCCAGTATTACGATAACTGCTACATCGAAGGCACCACCGACTTCATCTTCGGATGGTCCACGGCTGTCTTCGACCGCTGCACCATACACAGCCTGGCCGACTCCTACATCACCGCCGCCGCCACACCGCAGCACCGGTCCTCCGGATACACCTTCCTACGATGCATCCTCACCGCCGCCGACGGAGTGACACGCGTCTATCTCGGGCGACCCTGGCGCATCTACGCACAGACCGTCTTCTACGAGTGTTACATGGGCGCACATATACGCCCCGAAGGGTGGCACAACTGGAACAAACCCGAGGCGGAGCACACTACCTTCTATGCCGAGTACGGCAACATCGGACCCGGCAGCAACACCACCCGGCGCGTCACTTGGGCGCACCGCCTCACCGACGAACAAGCACAATACTATTACCCACAGGACCTACTCGCCGGCAACGACGACTGGGACCCTGCACAGATACGCATGTCTTACCGTAGTAAATAACTGTCTATGAAACGACTACTCATCCTATTGGCCGCCACGGCATGCCTCCATGCTGCCGCCTACGCGCAGGCCGCACTCCCCCTCTGCCCCATCGACACCATCGACGGCACGCCCCTCTTCCGCTATACCGTGGAGAAGAGCATCGGCCTCTACCGCATCAGCGTCAACTTCGGCGTGACGCAGGAGGACATCATCCGTTATAACCCGCAGCTGCGCGAACGCGGACTCCACTTCGACGAGACCATCTATATCCCCGTCACCCCTGCCGCACTCGCCGCCATGCAGCCTATACCCGACCCTGCTCCCGCACCCGCCGAGCCGGCTGCGCCCGTGCTCCCCGCACAGCCTGAGCAGCCAGAACTACCTCTGGCTCTGCCGGATACGCCTGCCGTACCCGCACCGCTGCCCCTGCCCGACACCCTCATCACTCTGACCACTCCCGCGGACTCACTGCAGCCCCTGCGACTCGCCGTCCTGCTGCCCCTACACACCGCCGCCGTCGAACGTACGCCCGTCATGGAGCGCTTCTTCGATTTCTACCAGGGCGCACTCCTCGCCGCACACGACATCCAGGCCACCGGACAGCCGCTCGAACTGTTCGTCTATGACATAGAGAAGTCCAACCTACGGCTCGAAGCACTCATCGAACAGGGCAAACTGCAGCACCTCGACGCCATCGTCGGACCCGCCTACCCCGCACAGGTCAGCCTCATCAGCGACTATGTCGCCGAGAAACACATACCGACCCTCATCCCCTTCACCGACGAGGTCGTCATGCTCCCCGATAACCCCTACCTCCTCCAGTTCAACGCACCCGACAAGCAGGAGGCACTCGCCCTCGCGGACTATATAGCCGAGCTCGGCGATAGCGTCAATGTCGTGCTCGTCCAGGCTAACGAAGCCGACATACCCCCCAGCATTCGCGAGATACGCGCCGCCATACGCAACCGTCAGATACCTACCACCACGACCACCATACGCCACATCCTCGCCGACTCACTCGCTGCCGCACTCGTTCCCGAACGGGAGAACATACTCGTCTTCAACACAGAGCGTTACAGCAACCTCCATGTCCTCATGCCGCGTATCATCGGCGCACAGGGGGACCACCGGCTCACCCTCCTCAGCCACTACTCATGGCTCGGGGAGAACATCGCCCTGCCCCAACTCTACACCACCGAGTTCGCCACCGCCCAACCGGCCGACCTCACCGACTACAACCGCCTCTTCGACCGCTATTTCGGCAACGACCACGCAGGCGACCGACCGCGCTACGACCTGCTCGGCTATGATATGCTACGCTTCATCGCCGCATGGCTGCGAGGACAGGAGTATAACGGACTGCAGTCCGACATACACATGGAACAGGTAGCACCCGAGGGCGGCTATGTCAACACCCGCATACACGTGCTACGACGCTGACCGAATGACGCTTACACACACATATATACGCCGCGCCGCACTGCTCCTTGCTGCTCTGGCATGCCTGATGCCCGCACGCGCGCAACGACGCTTCCTGCACCCCGAGCTCTACCTCGGAGCGCACGCCGGAGTCATGGCCGCAACCACCCTCTTCGCACCATCCGTCCCCGGCACCGAGAATCTCCTCAATGCATGCACCCTCGCACCCGACGGGGGACTGGTCTTCCGCTATAACGGACACAAATGCTGCGGGTTCCAGGTCGAACTCAACTACATGCAACGAGGCTGGGCGGAGCGCTCCGACACGCACGCTTACGCACGACGGCTCGACTACATACAGCTCCCCTTCCTGTCACATATATGGTTCGGCTCCAAGCACGGACGAGGTTTTTTCAACCTCGGACCACAAATCGGATACTGCGTCCATGACGACGGAGGCAGCGGCACCAAGCAGACTACCCGCACCGAGCAATACCAACCCATCGACCACCCCTTCGACTGGGGAGTGGCTGCCGGAGTCGGCGGCTATTACCGAAGCGACCATGCAGGCGTATGGCAGGTCGAGGCACGCTTCAACTACAGCCTCGGAACGCTCTTCAGCGCCGGCACCAAGGACTATTTCTCCAATGCCAACGCCATGAACCTCTCCCTCAACCTCGCATGGCTCTGGGAGTTCCGCCGCCCCTAACCCACCCCAATTTCGGACCAAACGCGGACCAATCCTAGACAATACCCGTAGCCCGACCGTGACCTGACCGTGACCTGACCCACCTGGGACGCCTGGGACGCGGGCGGCTCGCCCGCGAATCGCCGCTCAACGGCGACCTGCTTTCGACCTTCGACTTTTGACTTTCGACTAACAAAACACAAAATCATGCACAAAGCCTACTTTTTTGATATGGACGGAGTCCTCTTCGACAGCATGCCCAACCACGCAGCCGCGTGGGAACAGGTCATGTCCGCACACGGACTCCGCTTCACCGCACGCGACTGCTACCTCCAGGAGGGACGCACCGGACAGGACGTCATCAACGAAGCCATCCTCCATACGCACCACCGACCCGCCACCGAAGACGAGATACACACTATCTACCGCGAGAAATCCGACGCCTTCCACGCCCGCGGAGGCGCACTGCCCATGCGCGGCATACACGACGTCCTGCACTTCCTACGCAACTCCTCCGTGGACGGACTCACACCCCAGATATGGATTGTCACCGGCAGCGGCCAACAGACGCTCTTCGACACGCTCGAACAGCACTTCCCCGGCGTCTTCACACGCGCACATATGGTCACCGCCTTCGACGTCACACACGGCAAACCCGACCCCGAACCCTACCTCCGCGCATGGCAGGGGAGCCGACTACCCAAGGCCGACTGCTGCGTCATCGAGAACGCACCGCTCGGCATCCGCGCCGCCAAAGCCGCCGGACTCTACGCCATCGGCGTCAACACCGGCCCCCTCCTACCCGAAGACCTCGCACGCGAAGGAGCCGACCTCGTCCTGCCCGACATGCCGGCCCTCCTTCACCACCTCCGCCAATCCGCCTGACCCGCCCGCCTGCAACCGCTCCCGACACCCCGTTCCTGCACTTTTTTTGCGTTTTTTTCAGTTTTCTCTTGTGTATTCCAAAAAAAAGCAGTACCTTTGCAGGCGCTTATGAAAAATAGGCCGATTCGGACATGGGCTCGTCATGGTCCGCGCCCCGAAGGGGCAACGAGGAGAGATGGGTGAGTGGCTTAAACCAACAGTTTGCTAAACTGTCGTACGGGTAACCGTACCGGGGGTTCGAATCCCCCTTTCTCCGCAAACGAAAAAAAAGACTTGTTTGTCTGAGTTTACTCAAGCAAGCAAGTCGTTTTTTTGTTTCTGTAATCAGGGATGCGCGAGACGCGGGACGCGAAGCCCGCCGGTGCTCAGGACTTTCTGTTGGCGATACGCCTTCGGCGTGCTCCCCGTCATGCGGTTGAAGAACTTGCAGAACGCCGCCGGAGACGAGAAATTCAAGCGGTCGGCTATCTGTGTGACACTCAGCTCGGTCGAGTGCAATAGCCAGACCGACTCGTTGAGCAGCGCGCGGTCCGTGAAGTACCCCACCGTGTGGTGCGTCAACTGCTGCACCACGCGCGATAGATAGGTC
>JAFUUE010000074.1 GCA_017483945.1 Paludibacteraceae bacterium
CTTTCTTCTTCCTCCTCCTGCTCGCCCCCCCCCTTCTCCTTATAATCTTCCCACACCCACCTGGGACGCGGGCGGCTCGCCCGCGATTGCGCCTCAAGGCGCACCTAGTAGCGTCCGGTGGACATTCGAAGGAGTAAGTGCGCCGCGCGAGTCTGCAGAGCAGACATAGTAATAATCGTTCGAGCAAAGCGAGATAAGAATTCCTTATCGGCTCGCCCGCGAATGCGCCTCAAAGCGTGCCTTTCCGTCCATTTCAGCGGGTGGGAGATGGGGGAAATAATACAATGTTTCCGATGTAAAAAACACCCGAAATTTGGAAGTATCAAAAAAAGTCGTTCGAAAAAATCGCACACTCATGCTCAAAAGAAAGATTAACATTGCCCTTATATATGGCTTTCCTGCTAACAACATTTTAATCGCCCATCCATAACGCCTCTACCCCGTATCCGTCCAATCCGCCTAATCCGCACTCTGCCTTAAAACTATAAAACACTTCCGTGGTAAAGGACCGTGCGACGGCATCGAACACGACGATGCTGTCAAGGACCTACGGGCCTATCTCTCCGAGAAATACGAAAAATAGAGTCTTCTCCGACCAAAAGACCTCCTGCCGCCGCCAGGAAACGACTTGATTTTGTACCATATTTATTGGCAAAATCGAGCCAAGAGGTGTTTGTGCAAAGTGTTGATTATCAGTACAAATAGGGGGGGGTAAAAACGGGGGCGGCATGTTTTACAACATCTTGATTTGCACGCAGAAGGCTTGCGTGCGTGAAAAGAAAATACTACCTTTGCTCTCGCTTTCAATCCAATACCAACCTCCCCCTAAACCATTTCAAACAACCTCAAACAACCTTGAACAACTTTAAACAACCTTGAACGATTTTAAACAACCTTGAACAATTTTAAACAACCTTAAACAACCTTGAACAATTTTAAACAACCTCAAACAACTTTGAACCATTTCAAACAACCTTGAACAACTTTAAACAACCTTGAACAACTTTAAACAACCTTGAACAACTTTAAACAACCTCAAACAACTTTGAACAACTTTGAACAATTTTAAACAACCTTGAACAACTCTAAACCATTTTGAACAACCTTAAACAACTCTAAACCATTTCAAACAACCTTGAACAACTTTTAAACACCATACACCATGAAACACACATTACTTTCTTCTCAGCGTTCTGCGAATGGGCAAAATACCCCCCCCGTAGGGGCTTCGCATGGTAATTTAGCAAAACATCT
Organism: Paludibacteraceae bacterium; assembly: GCA_017483945.1. Lineage (GTDB taxonomy): Bacteria > Bacteroidota > Bacteroidia > Bacteroidales > Paludibacteraceae > Colicola. Next base: position 1,255 of record JAFUUE010000074.1, read on the forward strand.
CCTTACTCCCCTCCTCTTCCTCCTCATGCTCACCATGGGAAGCGTTTCGATGTGGGCAGCATCTGGTTATTATGCCGTTCACGGAAACAACTGGCAGGGAACCGATGGTAATCAGTGGAACAACAACAACAATAAAGAAAAAATGTCACATCAGGCAGATGGCGTTTATTGGTGTGATAAAGTGACCGTAAACAGCGGAATTACCATACTATTCAAAATCTTGAATGGCAATGGCTATGATGGAAATGATTTTGATTGGGGAAGTCAAATAGATGCAACAAAGATAGATAATTCCCTCGGCAATGCCACTCTTTTAAACGACAATAACGACAACCGCATCCAGTATACAGCTACAGAGAATGTGGATCTCTACATCTACACTAACGGAACACAAGTCTGGGCAAATGCGGTGCCGGCTGGTACTGCAACTCTGGATGCTAATGCTTATTTCATTCAAGGAGATTTATGGGCTAACAACAATGGCAACTGGGAAAAGTACAAAAGTAGTCCGCAACTAAATATTTCCCCCGCTCGAGAATTGGCGTATGTAACTTTTTACATGCCTATTGCAGCAAGTAATACTATAACAAAAGTCCGTTTTGAGACATTCTCATGGGATGGCAGTTCATATAGTGGCAATCAATATTCTAATTACACCCAAATAAATCGCGGTTCTACAAGCGAGATTCGTTATATTAATTGCACGGCATCAACTAACCCTGCAACAGGAACAGGTAAAATCATTGCAGATGTTTCTGGTACGGGAACTTCTCACACTGGTTCAAAACTAGTTAGGGTTGAGTATAATAAATCACGTACAACCGTTACCGTTTCAGATGCCCCAGCCTTGACAGGTAATTGGTATTTGTATATTGATAAACAACTGCAAGGTCAGTTTGTAAATGGCAATCTAATTGTTGAAAATTGCGCAGCAACAGCAGACGAAAATGGTGTTCGTAGTATTTATGTATCCAATCAGAGTACATGGGGGGGAGAAAATAATGTGATCAAGGAAAAATATACACAAGGTATTGATTGGTTCGGAGGTCTCTATATAGATGAAGCAGGTAGTTCTAATTCTGGTATTCTTTGGAATAATACCACTTATTATGATGACGGAAAATTCTCTTCACAAAAATGGTCATTAATTAGTTCTGGAGGAAACAAGAATGACGCCCGTGGCGGCTTTAAATTATCCACAGCAGGCAACACGCTTTTCTCTTTGAACAATGGTGTAATCACTATCAAGAAACAAGGAGACTATACCGCCGAAGTAGCATTCTCTAGTTTTGGTTCTGCGCCGACGTATATGTTTATCAATACCGGCATGGGTAGTAAAGATGGCAGAATACTGGTTAAGAATACCAACACTAGCACAGAAGGTCAATCGGATCCCGCATTCTATTGGGACGCCAATGTTCTTATGGCGAAAATGCCTGTCGGCAATTGGACACATTGCAAAGTTGGCTCTTCGGATTGGATTCCCTTGGAAGACGGTAAAAACTATTTGAACAATAATGCATTGAGCACTTATACTCCTTCCTTCTATGTACCTTCGTTTGATGGCACTATTTCAGGAGGTGATAGTGGTTGGACTTGGAATGGCGATGGAACTGCATATAATGGTACGTGTGTCAAGACATTAAATGCCGGTACATATAAGTTCAAGATAACTTGCAAGGTTAAATTGGATGGTACTACACGGACTGGTTGGGATAATCAAACCGAGCTGAATTATTTCCAGACAAATTCCTCTTTATCTAATGTTTCATTGTCATCTGCGAATGGGGATGGTGGAGAAATTCAGTTCACTCTTGACAGTAGAAAAGTTGTTACTATTCAAGTAAGCGAGTATGGCGTTACGGTTAACACAGAAGATGCTCCCTCTTTGCCGGAAGGTAGTTTCTATCTGTTCGGAGCAGGAGGAACCAACTGGTTAACGGATTGGTCCAGTAATATAAAAGATAGTTACAGAATGGATGTTGCAGACGGCGTCGCAACTAAAACCATGTACAATGTATCAGGGAGCAGTTGTCTCTTCAAAATTCGTAATTACGCCAATGGAGGGAAAGACGGCAGTTCTACTGATTATACAAATAGTTTAATTACCCCGTACGAAGATAATTCGCAAATTATATCCAGATTGTGGCGTGATGGAGATACCAATATCGCCTTCAATCTTTCCCGTGCTGCTGATGTCACTGTTCATTTCGACGGTAACCGCATATGGCTGACAGCTGTGGAGCATGTTAATATGATTGACTTTGATGGAGAAAGTTACTATTTCTGGAACACCAATGTTTCCAACTGGGGAACAGTACTTGCCGGGAAAGACAGAACCCAGTTCCTACAATTTAAAAACACTTCTACCAATGCAACTGCACATACCGAACTCGCATTCTTGTGGGAGCAGACAAGTACAGGTGGAGATGTTGCAGGAATCTTGGCAGCTATCGCACCGGCAGGCAGCTGGGATAAAGTACGTCATTGCCGTGTTAATGCCGACTCTTGGAATGAAGGTGCTATTCTTGGAACAGGAGAAGGTAGTACAGATTGGATTAATCTGCAAGAGGGCAACTACATGTATAAGGATAATGGCTCTATCACGTTTACAACCAAAACAGAAGAACATTTTAAATTCTATTTAGCAGGGACGGTAGCATTAGCCGGAGGTACGGAGGAATTTAAACCGTGGAATGGTAATGGAACACTATATACTGACGCTGTCACAAAAACCTTAAATGCCGCAAATAATTACAAGTTCAAATTAAATCCCGACATGACAATATATGATGGTAGAGGCGGGGTTAATAAATGGACAAACGAATTCAATTGGGATGATGTGGATACAGAACATTCCTCTAATAATATCAATCTGCAGAAAGGTACAGACAACGGTGAGATATGGTTTGATTTGGCAAAGAAATCCGATGTGACCATAGCGTGTGATGGACACAAGATTACCGTTAATGCAGTCCCCTATTTTACCGTCACCTTCGATAGCGACGGCGGTAGTTCAGTGGACGCACAGGAAGTACGCAACGGCGAGAACGTTTCCGAGCCGACAACCCCCACCCGCGCAGGCTACACCTTCGGCGGTTGGCAACTCAGCGGCAGCAGCTATGATTTCTCCTCTGCCGTCACAGACGACATCACCCTCGTCGCCGTATGGAACTACCTGCCCGTCGAGTCTGTCTCGCTCAACGAGACCACGCACCAGACATGGATAGGAAATACTGACTTCACCTTAACGGGCAGTTACATGCCCGCCGGACTCGTGACACAATCCGTCACATGGAGCAGCAATAACACCTCCGTAGCAACCGTCAGCGATGGCACCGTGCACGCAGTGGCAGCCGGTGAGGCGACCATCACCTACACTGTCACCGACCAGTATGACACCGAGCGTACTGCCACCTGCACCGTCACCGTAGCAGCCTGCAAAATGACCACCGACAACCTCTACACCATGACCGTTACCGGCTACAATAGTAGCACCGGCAGCAGCGCTACACTCACCGGACTGTGGAACGAGAGTTCTGAAAATGGAGTAATGACACAGACTGCTCGTTTAGTACGCATCGCGTTCATGGACTTTTCTACTGAGTATATGACCGAGGATGCGGATGGAAAAGTTGCGGGACGTGCTAATATTACGGATGATTCCGACAAATGGATGTATTATTCTGCGGGAACAGATCTCTTCTATTTGCAGAATTATAAAACAGGTCACTATCTGTATAAAGACAAATCTAAGGATATGATGGGGCCGAATGGTGACTGGAAATTCTATGGAACTAAAGCTGCTTCCTATAACAATGCAGACACCTACAGATGGCTTGAGAATGGTTCTGGTAACGAACTTCGCATTTGTAATAAAGATGGTTACAATAATGGTCTGGATGGTTCGCATACACTCATGCGTTACTATGTAGGTGAAGTAGAAGGTTGGAATACACCTTATGTTCGTTGTGGATTGGGAGGTCATCAAGGAAATAATCCTATTAGAGCCATCATCACCCAAGTAGGGGAGGGGCCTGTTGCAAACCCGTTCTTTGTAGCTTCCCTGATGAACACCTCATACTGTCGCATGAACACGGACGCGACGGTACAGGCTAATCTGGGCAGCGCATTGGTAAAAGGTGCGGTCATCACCGTGCGCCTCTATGCCGATGCAACGACCTCCGTCAAGTTGACCAAAACGGACGGCACGGAGATAGAGACTATTGACCTCAGCGCCGATGCGGCACGTGAATACACCTACAGAGTCAACACCACTTCTGCCCTGCTCGGCGAGAGCGCCTTCATCATCAAGGCTGCCGACAACCACGCAGCAATAGCCTCTATAGAGGTATCCCGCATGCACGCCGCTCATCCGGCAGTGCCCACCGACTTCGCATGGGAGACCGACCTAAGTGCCGGCATTACGCAGTCCGCACTGGGTGGCACGTTCCAATACACAGCCTCGTCCGAGTTGAGCGCCGGTGATGTCTTCTACACCTCGTCCGATGAGTCCGTAGCGACCGTGGATGCAGACGGTACGGTTCATCCCATCATGGCAGGTACGACCACCATCACCGCCCTCATCGAAGAGGCGGAGTGCTACGACGAGGCGACTATCACGTACGACATCACGCTGACCGAGCCGACACTGGCCGAGCGCGTGGTTGCCGACAACGGCGAGGGCGTAACCCTGACGCATGACTACACCGAGGACCTCACCATCAACAAGGTCGTCACCATCAACGGCGGCGGACACAGCATCGGCAACCTGACGGTGGAGACGGCGGGTGACCTGACCATAGGCAGCGCACTGACCGTTGCAGACTTCACCCTGCAGACTACAGCCGGTAACAACGAGACAGCCGCCGCATCCGGACAGGTACATGGTGCGGGCAACCTGACTGTCAGCGGTAACGCCTATTTCGAGTACGCAATGGATCCGGACGCTGTCGGCGGTGCTGCACAAGACTGGTACGCCTTCACCGTTCCTTTCCCCGTGGACGCTAACAGCGGCATAGCACGCTACGAGGGCGGCGAGGGCAACTGGAACACACGCAGCAACCTGAACACCGCCCTGCGCCCCGAGCAACACTACGCCATCATGCGCTACCGCTCCGAAGTACGGGCACAAGGACAGTACGGCTGGAAGAAATACTACGGCACACTGCAACCGGGCGAGATGTACCTCCTGACCACCAACCATTACTACAACATCTACCGCTTCCGTATGCTACCGGGCAGCGACCTCAACCGCTCCAACGTGCGCGCCCTGCAGGCCTATCCTGCTTCAGGTGAGGGCACCGACATACGCGACGCTAACTGGAACGCACTGGGTAACAACATGCTCTACCATGCCGAAGCACAAGGTGTGATAGCTCAAGTGGTTCAATGGCTGCCTGGCGGTGGCACAAGCTTTGTGCCCGTGTCCACCGACGAGAACGCCTTTGTTGTCGGTACCGCCTTTGCTATCAAACAAGGCACGGGCGACCTGACCATGGCTACTAACAGCACCTCACCGCTGCTGGCTCCCGCACGCCGTATGGCGCAACAGGCCTCCGGCCGCTACACCGTCCAGATAGCCCCCGAGGGCCGCACCTACACCGACCAGTTGTTCGTCAGTGCATCGGATGAGGCCACAGGCTCCTATAACGAGGCTACCGATGTTCCTAAGATGGGCAGCATCGGCACCCCGACCGTACCGCAACTTTGGATTAACGCATACGACACGCGCCTGTGCGCCAATCAGGGTGTACTCATGAACGGTTCAGCCGACTTCGACCTCGGTCTGTCCGCCCCGACAGCCGGCAGTTACACTCTGACCGTAGCCAAGCAGCCCGAAGACGGGTCGCAACTGTGGCTCACTCTCAATGACGCACTTGTATGGAACTTGACAATCAGTGACTACACAATAGACCTCATCCAAGGGAACACCACCTCTTACGGCCTGCGTATCGTCATGCCGCAGCAGACACCGACCGGTCTGGACGGCCATGCAGCCGAGGGCGAGAGCGCTGTCAAGTACCTGCGCGACGGACAGATATACATCCTCCGCGGAGGCGTAGAGCATGATATCTTGGGACGCTGATCACACGGTGACCACACGGTGACCACACGGAACACTATCCCTACCGGTCCGTCTAGTCCAACTAGTCAATATAGTCAATCCAGTCAACTAAAAAAACAACCATAATGAAACGCTATCAACAACCCGCAACGTATGTGCTTCGTCTGGAGGCAGAGGAACGGCTGATGAAGGATTTGGGAACATCCTCCGGGGCTCCCGAATTCGGCACCGCCCCTGCGCACCGCGCCGTGCCGGTGACCAAGCCCGCCTACCGCACCCTCATCGGCGGCTGACGACGCGTCGCCCCATAGGGGCGTCCGCTGACGCACAATACGTTATAGCACTCCTCTCTGTCTCCCGGCCCTCCTGCACAAAGGAGGGTCGGGAGAGGTCGTATCTCCCGCTCACCCATAGAGCTGAACTATACGGACTAGACGGACTAACTTCTGCGCCCTCGGGCGCACCCCCTCCCGTACCTGACCCGAACCTGACCCGAACCTGGAACGAAGCTGAGGGGCGGATATGGCTGATTAGCAGCCCGATGAATGGGTCAGCTCTGTTCCAGGTCTGTTCCAGCTCCGCGTTCACCACTCTCGGACACGGACTGCCGCTCTGCGGCATTAAGTCCTCGAGGGCTCCGCTCTTCGAAAAACAACCCGAACAACATTCAGGTTGTTTTTCGAGCTATTCAGGACCTCGCCGGCGCAACCGCAGTCTATAAACGAGATAATTATACAAAAATAATTTGGTAGTTTGCAAAAAAAGCAGTACCTTTGTAGCGAAAAGTTCGTAGCGAACTTTTCGCAGCGAACTTTTCGCTATTCATAATTCGGTAATTATCAAGCAATAGAATGCAGCCATGACAGCAAAAAGAACAACAGAAAACCCATTCTCTGTGGTCTCTTATATGGGGCCTGAGTACTTCTGCGACCGCGTATCCGAGACCGAGACGCTACGCCGTGCATTGGCCAACCGCCGGAATATTACGCTCATTAGTCCGCGACGCATGGGCAAGACGGGCCTTATCCACCACCTGTTCCGGTCTATAGCCCCCACGGAGGCCTATTGCTTCTACATAGACATCTATAACACGACGTCTCTCTACGATTTCACAAAGCGCTTCGCCGAGGAGGTGCTGACCCGCCGTATTGCCTCGTTCGGTCAGCAGGTATGGATAGATATACAGCGCATCTTCGGTACCCTCCGTCCGACACTGACGCTGGATGCGGTGACCGGCATGCCGCAATGTACCGTAGATATCCAGCCGCAGCATGAAGAAGCCACATTGCGTCAAGTGTTCGAGTATCTGGAGCAGGCGGCTTTGCCTTGTTATGTGGCATTCGATGAGTTTCAGGTGATAGAGGAATACACCGACTGCAAGATAGAGGCCACACTGCGCAGTTATATCCAACATCTGAACAACGTACGGTTTATCTTCTCGGGTAGCAAGAAACATGTATTGCTGCAACTGTTTGCCTCCGTGAAGCGTCCGTTCTACCAGAGCACACAAATCATAGAGATAGGTGTGATAGACGAGACGGCTTATTATGACTTTGCCGCCGCACACCTGTCCCATCACGGGCAACAAATAGACCGCGACACGTTCCATGAACTCTATACGATGGTCAATGGGCATACGTGGTACATGCAGTCGCTGCTGAACCGTCTGTACCAATCCGCCGTCCCTAAGATAGAGTACGCCGATTGTATGGCCGTAGTCAATGATATTATTCAGGAGAACATCTCCGTTTATCAGACCTATATGTCGCTTGTCACGGCGCGCCAGCGTGAGGTGCTGCGCGCGGTTGCCAAAGAGGGTTGCATCCGCGATATCAATAGCAACCGCTTCCTGACTCTGCATAAGCTGCCCTCCGGAAGTACGGTTCGCAGTGCGGTTCTCGCCTTGGAGGAGAAAGAACTGCTGTTCCGTGACCGGAACGGCTATTCCGTGTACGACCGCTTCTTCGCCATCTGGCTTCGGATGGCGTCCTCTTCCCCCATATCCGGCTAATGATTATAGGGATTAGCCGGGGCTTTTTTGTTTTGATTTTTACAGGACAAGCGGCAGGGGGCTCTTAAATAAAGCAGTGCAGCAACAGGCACATATTCACGACCTTACAAACCGCTCCCAATCGCTGCAAGACAAAAACATGCTGTTAAACATCTTGATTTCGTGCGCACAATATTGCATATGTGCGCGCGATTTTGTAATTTTGTGTACGAATTGGATAGCCTATGGCCGTGGACACCGAGCCGCAGGCATACTATCTTACTATCTAAGATACACATAATAGTAGAATCATAGTATTATAACATCATGAATACACGTCTTCTTACCGCTGTTCGCATCGCTGCGATGTCCGTACTCGCTTGTGTCTGTTTCGTGCTGCCTGCCCGCGCCGACATGCGGCTCAACAACCCCGTCGGCACAGACGGCTACTACCGTGTCAAATGGGACTGCAACGCCACGGGTCCGAACGGCGAGCAGGGCTATTGGGCCGAGTCGAATGACATGGAGTACGACGAGACATTCGTGCTCGCCATTGACCTGACAGGTGTGACCGATGTGGGCAATGCCGCCCCCTGGATAAACAGCACTCAAGTGCGTAACTATGAGGCTTGGGTAAGCAACTCTCAGACTATCAATGGCACGCAATATGGTATAGAGAACACGGGGGTGACTCTCAACGCGTTCATGAACGGACGCGGCAATGGTGAGTACATGGATCGTGGCGCACGTCTCTGGCGTATCCGCGATAACATCTACGGTGCCACGTACAATTTTGCCCAGCGGCGTATGCAGGGTGGCGGAACACAGAACTGGACACCCGTCATAGGTGAACAACGCGAAATATATGCCCGCGTATTCCCCTTTGCTACTTTATTCGGTGTGGCGTGTCATAATGAACCTACTACCAAGAAAGGTTCCGCATGGGGGTATGCAGATATCTATGCCTGCGCACAAGATAACAAGGCCCTCTTCCGCTTTGCCCCCTACACGGGCACGAAAACGTCCGTGGCGTTCTCTACCCGCGATGTGACCAATGGCGCACAGACCTACTACGATAATGACCATTATGTCGAGACGGACGGCTACGGCGGTCCGCTGTGCTTTGAGATGAACGAGGACTGCTGCCCGCGCTTCGCCGCGCCGATGGAGGTCAATGTCGAAGTCAAGCAAGGCAGCACCCCCGAGGCACTCGTGTACGAGGTGTTCGGTAACAAGGCCGCCGCGACCTACGCATGGCAGCGCCGCCTCCACGACAACAGTGCCCCCGCCGAGAGTTGGCCGGGCGACACACCTTCCGCCGTACCCTCGTCCTCCGAGGCGGTCGGCACCGTCTATGACTACTGGTGCACCCTGTACCACTCGGCCTGCGACGGCGGCTCCGTGGAGAGTGTGCATTATGTCGTCACCATCGTGGAGAACTGCCCCGACTTCGTCTGGTCGATTGACGGCACGGACGGGTTAGACGGCCTGCGGCTCTACCCGGGCGGCTGGTATGAACTCTCCTGCACCACCGATGCGGGTGCTCCGACACTGACCGTCAGCGGCACAGGCGTCACCGTCGGCACACCGACCCAAGCGGGCAACACGACGACGGTACGTATCACCCTGGCGGGCAATGCCACAGGCGACATCAGCCTGACCGCCGCCTCTCCCGCCGCCAACGGCTACCAGGCCTGCTCCGACGCCAAGACCGCGACCATCACCGCCGACTGCTCGGCCGAGATGACAGCGGTGCGTATCGCATGGGACTGGGAATATGACAATCAGGCCAATCGTCACTATGTGGCGGATGACGGCACAAGCGCCGTCATGACGACCGGTGCCTTGACAGACAACAGCGACCTGTGGGTGCGTATCCCTACGGGAGAGACCTTAGCGGGCTATACGGTCTATTACCTGCGCAACGGCAAGACCGGTTTCTACCTGCACCGAGGGACGGCCTTTGATGCCCCCTTCGGCAACGATTGGACCTACACCTCCGCCGAGACTGGCACCAATATCAATGCGGAGACGGATGACTACAAGTGGATATTCTACGAGAACGGCGGGCGTGTATTCGTCATGAACGTAGCGGGTTACGACGCTTCTAACTGGCAACTCTCGTTTGCACTGCATTATCGTAACCAAGAGTCCAACAACTTCTGCAACTCAAGCATCGTCCCGGTATGCGCCCCGCAAATAGTCTGCGGTAAGTTGGCTAATCAGGCCGGCAGCGACCGGATGCGTGCCCGCAATGTGACCGAAGAGACGGTAGCCCTCCCTGTCGATTTTGACACCGAGCTGTCGTGGGACGGCACCGCCCCCGCCAACCCCCGCGAGGAGGTGGCTATCGGCAGCACGCTGACCTTCACCGCCTCGCGCACGGACGCAATCCATAGTATCAACACCGTCATCACCTACACCTCGTCCGACCCGGCGATAGCTACGGTGGACGATAACGGCGTTGTGACCGGCGTCGCCGAGGGCGATATGGACATCACCGCCACGCTGGAGACCGTCGGCTGCTTCAACGGCGCGACACTGACCTACAGCGTCCATGTGTCGGACAACTGCCCCGACTTCGTCTGGGCTATCGACGGCGAGGACGGACTGACCACGCCGCTCTATGCGGGCGGTTGGTATGACCTCAGCTGCACGACGGCTGCCGGTGCCCCGACACTGACCGTCAGCGGCACAGGTGTCACCGTCGGCACACCGACCCAAGCGGGCAACACCACGACGGTGCGTATCACCCTGGCGGGCGACGCCACAGGCGACATCACGCTGACCGCCGCCTCCCCCGCCGCCAACGGCTACGAGGCCTGTCAGGAGGTGATGATGCCCTCCGTGGCCGAGTGCGACGGCACGGCGCAGTCGTACAAGATAGAGTGGTTCAACTACAACGGCGACACCCCCTTCCCGCAATACTGGATACACGGCGGCGCATCCGTCTATCTGCGCGATAACAACGGTCGCATGGAGGCCGACATCGAGCATACGGACGGACAGGACGAGTGGTTCCTGCTGCCCACCGGCAACACCGTAGCGGGCGAGCCGTCCTACTACATACAGAACGCCCTGACGCGCCGCTACCTCTACCGCGGGCCGACCCACGGCAATGTGGGCGGAGCGTGGGAGTACGCCGAGGCACTGCTCGGTCCTAACAACGCGCAGACGGTGGATTACCAGTGGGTGTTCTACCCCGCCTACACGCACAGCAACGGCACCGTGGACACCGCCATCATCTGTGTGGACGGACTGACCGGCACGCAGACGAACATCCGTCAGGAGGTCTATATGCTCCACACCCGCCTCTGGGAGGCCACAGGTCTGTTCAGCAACCCCGCCATCACCACGCCGGGCATGGCCTGCGGTAAGATGGCCGACCAGGCGGGCAGCCCCGTCTTCTACATAAAGCACATGGGCCACCCCGAGCACCCGGTCTTCACACGCGCCACGACCCTCGAGTGGGACGCTACGGCGCCGGCCGCCACAGAGACCGTCGATGTGGGCGAGGAACTGGACCACACCGCCTCGCGCACGGACGCAATCCATAGTATCAACAGCGTCATCACCTACGCCTCGTCCGACCCGACGATAGCCACCGTGGACGCCGCGACAGGCCATGTCACAGCCGTCTCGGAGGGTACGGCCATCATCACCGCCACGTTGGAGACGGTAGGCTGCTTCCCCGGCGACGCTATCAGCTACGAGGTGCAGGTGGGCGAGTGCCGCACGTCCCGACTGGAGGCCGACCCGCTGACCGTCCGTGTCGGCGAGGCCGTCACCCTGACACTCAGCGGCACCTATGCCGATGAGACAGGCGGCTATGTCCTGACCGACGCACCCGACGGCGCGGCCGCACCGACGACCGACACGTGGACACCCGACCGGGCCGGCACCTACACCCTCCGATGGGAGGGCACCAGCGCCGAGCACCCCCTCTGCACGCCCCGCTCCAACGAGGTCACCATCACGGTCTATGACTGCGGACCCGACGCCACATTGGCCCTCTCCGCGACGACTATCCTGCTGGGCGAGTCGGTCACCCTGACCCCCTCCGCCCTGCGCACCGGCGAGACCGGACAATACACCCTGACCGACGCTCCTGACGGCGCAGCTGCACCGACGGCCGACACATGGACACCCGACGCCGTAGGTACCTACACCCTGGTATGGGCCGTCAGCGACGCGGCACATCCCGACTGCGACCGCACATCCGCAGCCGTCACCCTCGTCGTCAACCCCCAACCCGAGCCCGAACCGACGGTGCTCATCTTCGACAACCACCACAGCACCGGCGTATGGTCCGACCTCGCTAACTGGGCGCCCGGCTACGACCGCGTACCGACATGCGCCGACAACGTGCGCATCACCGCCCCCTGCATGGTGGACCAAGTCAATGCACAAGCCGACAGCTGCACCCTGGCGGGCGGCACACTGACTATCCTCCCGCAGGGCGGACTGACCATCCACGGACTGCTCCGCCGCGAGACCGGCGCCCTCCAACAGGGCGATGTCACCATCCGCGCTAACGACACGGGCAACGGCGCCCTCGTCCTGGGCGAGGATAACCGCTCCGTACCCGCCACCGTCGAGTACTACTCACTGGCTTACGACAGCGAGACCAACACGCCGACATGGCAGTACATAGCCGCACCGGTGGCCGACCGCCCCCTGCTCTCCGCCACCTACCCCGATGCGCAACTGTACGCTTGGACGGCCACGCCCAATGCCAAACTGGGCGGCAACTGGCAGCACGTGGAGACGGACGCCGTGGCGGAACCCTTCGCCGGCTACTGCATCACGCAGCAGGCCAAGAAGACCTACACCATCAGCGGCACACTCGCCGACCCCGTCATGCGCAAGGTCACCTGTCCTTATTATAACGCGGGCAACTACCCGGGCTTCAGCATGGCCGGAAACACGTGGGTAGCACCTATCCGCGTCGCCGACATGCGGGCCTCCGACTTCGGCATCGCTGACGCTACGGTCTATGTCTATAACACCGGCACGTATGACGAGGCTGTCGCCCAACAGCCGAACGTAGCGTTCGGCCGCGGCATGCTGCGCGGGCAGTACAACGCCCTGCCTATCCATGCGGCCTACTACATGCCTGACGCCCTGCAGACTATCCCGCCGATGCAAGGATTCTTCGTCTATATCGCACCGGGCAAGGGCGCTTCTGCCACCCTCACCCTCGACTACAGCCGTGTCGTCATGGACGAGGAGGGCTGCCGCACGACCGCTACGCCGATGCGTGCCCCCGCCCGCCCCGATGCGGATGAGGTGCAGACGATGACCGTCACCGTGGCTAACGCCCTCTGGAGCGACCGCGTATGGCTCCTGCGCGGCAACGACTTCACACCCGCCTTCGACAACGGCTGGGACGGCCGCAAAGTGAACGGACAAGCCCCCGTCAGCCTGGCCGTCGAGACCGAACAGGACGCACTGGCCGTGGCCGCGACACGCGAATGGGAAGGCACAGCCCTCTCCTTCGCCGGACACCGAGGACTGCCCTACACCCTCACGCTTAACCTCCCGCAGACACTCAGCGAACCGCTCTGGCTGCTCGACCGACTCACCGAGCAACGCACACCCGTCACCGACGGCGCCACCTACTCCTTCACCGCTTCCGACAACGACACACGTCGCTTCCTACTCGTCGGACCGGAAGGCGAAGAACCGTTACCTGACCGTTACCTGACCGATACCTGCCCGTCACCTGAGAAGTTCATCCACCGCGGCCACCTGTACATCCGCATGGACAATTACCTCTACGACGCCTGCGGCCGGCGCCTCCGGTGACCCCTCCCGAGCACCCTGAATATGGAGAAAAACAGCCCGTAAACGAGACTATATTATAAATCCCACAAAAACCTGATTTACAACACCCGCATGCCATATTTATCTTGATTATGCGCGCGGAGGTTGCAAACAACGAAAAAAAAGAGTAACTTTGCATTAACAAACCGTGCGTCACGCCCCTGCTATGCAGGGAACGGGCGACCAACCAACACTTACCGCCATGAGACGACTCCCGTTTCTGCTCACAGTACTGCTGATGCTGATGTCGCTGACCCTGTCGGCTGCACCTCTGAAGAAAATCACCAAGCGATACAAAGACACCCGCCTGGAGGCGGTGCTGGCCGATGTATGCAAGACCACCGGCCTCAAGTTGGACGTGTCCGGTGCCGACGGTATCGACATGAACAAACGCATCACCGCCGAGTTCAAGCAAGCTACTCCCAATGCGGTGATGAAGAAGGTGTTGGACAAGGAGTATCAGGCCAAGATCCGCAAGGGCTCACTGGTTATCACCAAGCGCCCCGCGCCCCCCGTCACCTTCACCGTCGAAGCCTCCGAGCCGGCCTCTATCCGTGAGACCGACACCACCACCGTGCAGACCTATCAGGACACCCTCTTCAGCGTCACATGCCACACCGTGACACGCGAGGTCAGCAAGGAGGAGGCGGAACGACTCGGCGCAGTCAGCCAACAGGCTCAGAACAACAAGAACGCCAAAGCTAAAGGCAAAAAAGCCCCGGCCAAGAAGAAAGCCGCAGCTAAGAAGAAAGGCAAATCCGCCAAGAAAACCGCTAAAAAGAGTACCAAGAAGAGTACCACGACCGGCAAGACCGTCAAAGTCGCACCCGAACCCGCACCCGAACCCGTAGCAGAGAAGCCCCAGGCTCCTGCCGGAGAACGCAAAGGGCACTGGCTCCAAGCAAGCCTCGGAGGCGCCTACGCCGACCTCGGATATGACCTGAAAGACCCCGCCTCCGGCCTCGCTGCCGGTGCTGTGCACGGCAGCTTCGGCGGTAACCTGCGCCTGCAGTATGCCTACTACTGGAACGACCATTGGGGCATCGGCGCCGGCGTAGGCATGAGCACCTATGCCGCATACGGCACCCTCAACACCGCCAAGACCTTTGCCGGACAGACCGACTCCGACGGCGAGTTGTACGACCACCGGGCCGTTACACACGACTGGCGTGAGCGTCAGGCGATGTATAACGTGGACATACCTGTCAATATCCAGATGCAGTACCCCGTCGGCGACAAGCTGCGCCTCTACGCCATGGCCGGCGTGCAGGTAGGCATACCTGTCGCAGGCGACCGCGCACTCCGTAGCGGCAGTGTCGAGCACCAGGGCGACTACAGCCGCTGGGGACTCAACATGGAGCAACTGCCCAACCACGACTTCTACACCGAGCATATAGGCACCGACTTCTCCACCGCCCCGACCGCTGTCTCATACAGCTTGCCGGCCGTGGCCGTAGGAGCCGACCTCGGCGTGAGCATACCCGTAGCACCCCGACTGGACCTGATGGTCGGCGCATACATGCACTATACCTGCAACAGCATGCAGGATAAAGCCGATGCCACCGACATGGGATGGCGACGCAACGACTACAGCGGTGCCGATGCATGGAAGAACCACGACTTTATGAATACCTACGCCGGCATGCACGCCTCCGAGTACGTACAGGCGCTGCACCCCTGGCAAGTGGGCATACGCATAGGCATCGCATGGCAGGCTCCCCAACCCAAACGCAAAGTCAAACCCGAGCCCGAGCAACACTACTACGCACGCATCCAGGAGTGCGACACCACCTATACTCTCCAACCGCGCGTCGTCACGGTCCGCAAACCGCGTCAGGCCGTGCAGGAGATTGTGCGACTCATGGAGAAATCTGTCATCTGGTTCGACCTCAACTCGTCCGTACCCAAACTGGAACCGGCGGACATCCTCGACCGTATAGCCGACGTGCTCATCAAGAACCCGCAGCAGCGTATCAGCATCAACGGACACGCCAGCAAGGAGGGTAGCCAGAAACGCAACCAGAAGCTGTCGGAAGACCGCGCACGCGCTATCGAGCGACTACTGCTGCAGAAGGGCGTACGCCCGCAACAGATGCAGGTCAACGCGCTCAGCTCCTCGCAGGCTTACCAGCAAGGAGAACACGCCATCTCGCTCGACCGACGCGTAGAGATAATCCCTATTGAAGAATAAACGCTAATACATACAACCATGAGATATCTGATGACAACCGCCTTCCTGGCAACCGCCCTGCTCTTCGCGCAGGCGCAGACACCCGTCCATACAGAGAGTATTGACGCATGCTTCGGACAGACACTCACCCTCACCGCGGCCACCGGCACCGCGTGGGAATGGGACAACGGCGAGACCACACAATCCATCGAGGTACTGCCCAACAGCATCGGTGACACCACCATACAATGCAACGTCGTGCGCGTCGAAGTGACCGTTGAGAACAACATGATGGCCAATGGCGACTACGAGACCGTCCCCGACTCCTGGACGCTCTACAACGACCGCACACCCGAGTTCGCAGGCGGGCGCAAACCGACCAACCTCGGCTTCGAGTCCGACTATCAGTACGGAGGCTTCGACTGGCCTGACGGCAACTACTACGAGAGTTACCCGAACAGAAACACCCTCTACCTCATCACCAGCAACGCCAAGACCCATTACTGGCGCGATTTCGCGGCCATCACACCCCACAGTGGCAACTACTTCGCCATGTTCGACGGCGGCACGCAGAAGGGCTATGCATGGAAGACCAACTCCGACATCGTAGCCGCACTCAACAACCCCGACTACCCCGCCCTCGTCATCACGCAAGGCACCACCTATATCTTCAGCTACTGGTCCGTCTATCCCGAGCGTAAGACACCGGCCATCCTGCAGTTCACTCTCAAGTATCGCAAGGCGGACGGCACACTGAGCGACACCATCCACCTCGGCGTCCCCAACCGTCTGGACAGCCAGCCCGTCGGACAGTGGGTGCAGACATCGGTCACATGGGTCAGCCCCGTCAACAGCGACTGGGTAGAGATAGGTGTGTATGACGAGGCAACCGCCGGCGACGGCAACGACTTCGGACTGGACGACATATGCTTCCAGAACTACTCCGAGCTGCATAAGTCCGTGGACGAGACCTATGAATACACCATCCATGTCACCCACTGCACCACCCCTCCGCCCCCACCCAATGTGGACGAGTGCGAAGAGGGACTGGTCTATCGCAAGTGGGACGACGTCCTCTTTGTGGACAATAGCCAAGGCCGCTTCACCGACTACCAGTGGTACCGCGACAACGTCGTCATCAACGGAGCCAACAAGCAATACCTCTATCAGGAAGGGATTCGTATGCTCGGCGACGGAGCGGAATATACCGTGGTCATGCACACTGCTGCCGGAGAGCGTATCACCGCCTGTCCCAAGGCTTTCGACCTCTTCCCGCAGAGCGCACTCGTCAATCCCGGCACGACCTCCCAGGCTCCGCAGATAAGCCCCATGCCCCTGCGGCACAACAGCCCGGCCGTCATCCGGAACGTCAGCCCCGAATGCCGGACAACCGTCTTTAACACACTCGGACAACGCGTCGCCGAATGGCACGGCACCAACATCCTGCCCGACCTGCAACACGGCTATTATATCCTACATATCAGCGACGGAGAACAGACGTGGAATATCGTCGCCGGATGCGAATAATACCCCATGCGAAAAACACACTTAGCCTTCATAGTACCGCTTCTGCTACTCTCCTTCTGTAGCACGCTGCATGCCCAGCGCCCGACCGGACGTACCTCCGTCATCGAGGTCTCTGCCGGTGGAGGGTGGAGCAGCCTCGGCTACAGCCTCACCTCGCCGCAGGCGAGTCTGCTCGCACGGCAAGGAGGCAGCTACGGCTATACCGGACATATAGGCTACGCGCTCTTCTTCAACGACTATATAGGCATCGGCATCGGGGCGGATATCAGTCGCGACGGAGCCACCGCCCAGCTTGACGGCGAGCGCACATGGGAAGGTGTCACCGACACCGACGGCGAACGATACGACCACCACCTGTTGCTCGACAGATGGCGCGACCGCCAGGAGGTCACCTATCTGGAGATACCTCTGGCCGTCTATCTGACTATCCCCACCCAATCGCGCGCCTCTGTCAGCTTCGCCCTCGGAGCACGCTACGGCATCCCCGTCAGCAGCGGCAGCAGTTTCGGCGGAACGACCACGCACTATGGCACATACGACCCATGGGGCATACTCACGCTGCGCGACATGCCCAACCACGGGTTCTATACCGAACGCAACTTCAGTGGCACCAACGCACTGCCCGTACGCCATGTCATCAGCGCTTTCATCAAAGCAGGTACCGAGATACGCCTGAGCGACCATGTGGGGCTCACCGCCCATATCTATGCCAACTACGGCATCACCAACGCCCTTGATAACCAAGAGCAACGCACCGAGCTCGGCTGGCAGAACGACCGCAGCGGCATGCAGCGGGCTCACTATTTCATGGCCCCCTACTCCTCTATCCTGCACACCGACCTCGTCGGCGAGAGTTCACACCTCATCAGTATAGGAGCCGAAATCGGCCTCCGCTTCCGCATCCCGCACACGCATCCCTATGACTGCAAGTGCTACGGCGTGTGGTGGCGATGAGAACACCCCACGTACAACGTAATAGCCCGAAGGCCGGTCGCCTTCGGGCTATTATATTCTTATAAAAGTGCGTCTGGGAAGCGGGCGGCTCGCCCGCGATTCCCTCGTCTCGGTCACAGACCGCGCGCCCCTCTTATTGCTTAACTAACTGAATAGCGAAGCCTCCGCCCGCACCCATTGCCATGTGCAAGGTGTCGCCCTCGGTGACCTCCTGCTCCTCGATGATGAGGCTGTACGGATTGCGCTCCCAGTCAGCCAACGCACCGTCGCGGTAGATGACTGCCTTATAGCTCGCGCCCTTATCCAGGAAATCCAGTACCACATCCGTCTCGCGCGCCTGCTCATCCGTGATTCCTCCGACATACCAGTCGTCACCTCCGCGCTCCTGACGAGCCATGACCACATAATCGCCTATGACGCCACTGAGCAGCCGTGAATGCTCCCAGTCGCACGGCACATCGTGAATAAAGCGGAACGCCTCAGGACGCTTCCGGTAGTTCTCCGGCAGGTCACACGCCATCTGCAGCGGGCTGTAGAAGACCACGAAGAGACCCAACTGGTTAGCCAGCGTCGAGTGAACACGCGTGTCGGGAATGATGGGGTTCTCGAAGTTGAACACACCGGGCGTA
Organism: Paludibacteraceae bacterium; assembly: GCA_017483945.1. Taxonomy (GTDB): domain Bacteria; phylum Bacteroidota; class Bacteroidia; order Bacteroidales; family Paludibacteraceae; genus Colicola. The sequence continues at coordinate 20,418 of JAFUUE010000074.1, forward strand.
TAATCCACCGGACCCGCCATAAAACGTGTGAATGGCAGTACGGTCACATGCTCGCACGGACTGCCGCCATCCTTTGCCCACGCGTTCCATTCCTGACCACGCACGCCCTCCTGACTCATCAGGTTAGGCCACGTACGCTGCAGACCCGTCGGCATGACCGGCTCGTGGTTGTCGATACATATATGGTAACGGGCGGCTGTCTCTATCACCTTGCGGTAGTGACGCACACCCGACTGGCTGCGGTTGAACTGCTTGCCGTCCACTGTCGTGATAATCGGATAGACATAGCCGGTCTTCACCGCATGCACTCCGTGTGCCTGATAGTAGGCATAGGCCTCGTCCAGCACGCTTTCGTAGTGCGCCGCGTTGCCGCCTGTCTCGTGGTGTCCCACTATCTCCACGCCCACCGAGTCCGAATAGCGTGCCAACTCATCCATGTCCCAATCGGGATAAGGGGTCGTAAACTCAAAATGCTTGGTGTCATCCCACGTGCTCCAACCGTCCCAACCGACGTTCCATCCCTCTGCCAACACGGCCTGAATACCATTCTGCGCAGCGAAATCCATGTATCGCTTCATGTTCTCCGTCGTCGCGCCGTGGATAGGTCCGGCATACCACGTCATACTGCCTTGGTGCATGCCCCACCATATACCGATGAACTTCATCGGCCGTATCCACGACGGGTCCTCAATGGCGCACGGCTCGTTCAGGTTCAGCATGATGCGACTCGCCACCAGGTCGGGCAGGTTATCCGTCAGTATCACAAAGCGCCACGGCGTCATGAACGGCGTCGCCTTGTAGGCAGCCACACCGCTCTGCCACGGCGTCAGGTATGTCCCCATCTCCAAACCGTTAAAGGTATAGTTCTGAGCCGGATAGTCCGTCAGTGCCGCTTCGTGCATGAAGGCGAAACCGCCATCGGCTAACTCCAGCGTCACAGGCGAGCAGGCCGTGTCACATGCCGAAGCCGCAGCCTTCGACCACAATGCCTCATAGTACTCCGTACGCCAAGGTATCGACCACACCTGCGGCTCCTGCGCCCAACAGTAGGAGCTGTGTTCGCTCATAATCACTATACTGTCGCGCTCCTGCTCGGGAAAATCATAGCAGAACGCAAAACCGTCATTGAAGGCGCGGAAGATAATGTTCATCTTCACGCCACTCTCATGCTCCAGACTGACAATCAGTTCATTGTGGCGGTCACGTATCAATCGCTCTTCTCCCCACACCGTCTCCCATGTCTCATCATGACTGCTCTGACGACTATCACACAGGCGGAACCCGGCACGCAACGACATATCCGCTAATTCAAAGCCCAACGAAGACGGCTCAATAACCGTCTTCCCGTCACGAACGACCTCATACTGAGGCACACCGTCCGCCGCCAACCCAAAGCGCACCGCCAGACGACCGTCGGGAGAACACACCTCCGTCCGGTGGCAGGCCGTGAACGACATGCAGAGCGCAACTAACATCAAATAAAGAATTCGCTTCATAGTACTATTTTTCATGAATTAAACGAGGTTAGATAGTAGGTGATTAGTATGTTATTAGTAGGTGATTAGTATGTTACTCGGGAACGACGCACGGTTCTCAACCCTTAAATCCCCGCATAGCCGGCCGACTGCTGCATGTTCTTGTTGCGCTCCAACTCCAGTTGCGGAATAGGTTGCACATAGCTCTCGTCTCCCTTCCACGTAATCGGACCATGAGACGTCTCTTGATAATAGACCGCCTCCTTGTCTCCTATACGATAGCGCCGTATGTCAAACCACCACTGTCCCTCGGCAAACAACTCCGCCCAGCGCTCGTAACGAAGCGGGTCATTCGCCAGCGGGTCGCTGTCAAAATAGGCGCGAGTCCGGTCACTCAACGACGTATAATCATACGGACATGCCCCATCCGGGCTAAACCCATATGCGCGCCGATGCACCTTGTTCACATACTCTAACGCCGTCGCCGCATCGTCATCTGCCATCAACTCCGCATACAGCAAGTAGATATCCGCCAAACGGACAATATAGATATTGCAGTCCGAACTATTGTTCTTGCCATAAGGAGCCGCACCCATCTCTACACCACGGATGTTGGTGTACTTGCGGTGCTGCCAGGCCAACCGCTCCGGCCGGTTATTGACCTCGCTGGAACGATCGTAGTAGGTAGTCCGCCCCTTGGCATCAATATAGGTATCCACATACGGCTGACCAAGTGACAACATAATACGCGGATCCACCTTTGCAGGGTCATTCTTGAGTGCCAGAGCCTCCGCACGATACGTGCCATCGGCGAGCGTATAAGGGAAGTTATCTACCGTCCTCTCAGCCGCAGCATTATAGCCCGCGTTAAATGTCCAACGCGGCACTGTATCCCCATGGAAATCCCAGAAACCGAATCGTGCAATATTGCGGTCGTGGATACAGTTGTTACCCCAGTTGGATGATTTCATACAGGTGATGACATCATGCTCCAGTGTAGTCGGCTCTACCTGACCTGCCGGAACATTGAGATCCAGATTCAAGTACCACGGAGCATACACTAACGGCATACCGCTACCCGTAGTGAAGTTTGCCCACGGACCATCCTGATTGGGGTTGGTAGTCATTGTCAACTCATATAGTGACTCTGTATTATGCTCGTTATCTGGGTTACCGAAGAACATATCCCGATACACATCAACAGCCGCAAGGGTCTTCCCGCTGTTGTTGATGATATCCTCCAGCACCGCCTTGGCCTTTGCCTTGTTCTCGGGGAAGATATACAATGTCTGCATATACATTTTCGCCAACATGGCTTTGGCACCCCATTCGCCGGCCCGATAGGGGTCATTATGCCCTACCAAAGCGGGAATCGCGGCTTCCATATCAGCAATGGCAAACGCCCACGTATCACGAACGGTAGCACGTGACAACTTCAGTTCCTCTACATCCGAGATAGTGCGGTCTATGATGGGGAATCCGAGTCCATCGGCTGGCATCTCGAAGAATATCTGTGCATGCCAGTAGGCCAGTGCACGGTTGAAACGACACTCCGCCTCCATATAGTTGAGTTGCGCCGTATCGCCGGAGGTCGCATAATGCTCACGGTAGAAATGAATACCGTCTATACCCACCGAAGCTAACTTAGCCCACTTGCAGAGGTCTGTATAAGTCTGGGTTATATAGCGGGAGTCTATATTGGTGTAGTTATCCTGCGAAGAAGCCCGCTCGTCATAGGAACCGTACAAATCAGACGTATGGTCATAGAGATAGATACCCATCGGGAACCAATAGAAGGCATACAGACCTAAAGCGTGGTCCTGCGCATAGGCGGAAGTGACCAACAAGTCCACCTGATCCATCGTGGAGGGGTAATTGTCGGTGGAGAGCGTCTGAGGATTGGTAATATCAAAGAAGTCCTTACAGCCGGTCAACAATAGACTAACTGCCAAAATAGCAATAAAATATATGCGTTTCATAATGTATAATGTGCTATTTATTCAACTATCAAAACGAGAGGTCAAGACCAAAGGAATACAAGCGGGAAGGCAAGTATCTGTTCTGATGGTCTATATTGTACATCAGCGAGTTACCACCTATTTCAGGGTCAATACCCGTATAACCGGTTATCGTAAACAGGTTCTGAGCACTGAAATAGATACGCAGCTTCTCCATCTTGGCCTTACGACTATATTTCTGCGGCAAGGTGTAACCAACGGATAGGTTCTTGAGTTTGAGGTAATCACCCTTCTCTACCATATAGCCGGACACCTGTGAGTAGTTTCTGTTAGCCGCGCCGTCGCCGATATACTTCCCCTTATTATTGAGGAATCCTACACGCGGATCGGCTGTCACGACATTTGTTCCTCCGAAACAACTGGTGTTGAAGATATCAGCCGTAGTATTGTCCGACATGAACATGTGTGTATAGGGCTTGACAAGATTCATGATGTCGAATCCGAAAGCCCCTGCAAACACCAGAGACAAATCTACACCCTTGCAGGCGAAACTCATGTTCAGTCCCATGGTCATCACAGGCCACGGGTTGCCGATATATTGCCGACTGGCTGCTGTAACAGACCCCTGACCGTTATCATCATAGATGAGGTCACCGACACCGGCATTGACATTCTGGTAATAGATACCCTTGTCCTTGCCGTTGGGGTTCAAGGGTTGCCCGTTGGAGGGATTATAGCTGAATAATGTGCCGTCAGGGTCATTGGCCTGTTTCCATTTGTCAAGGGCATAATTGTTGTAGTAGTCAACCTGCTCCTGGGTCTGGAATATGCCCAGCACCTTGTATCCGTAGTACATTGACATCGCATAACCGTCTTCCGTCCGGCTCAATAGAGGCCAACTGGCATCCAGTCCCTTGTCTATAGTCGTCGCACCGGGCTGGTCACCGACCTGCTTAACCAGGTTGCGGTTAAAGGACATGTTCAGTCCTATCTGGTAACTGAAGTCGCTCTTTCTGTCTTGCCACTGGATACTTACCTCATGGCCGGAGTTCTCCACCAGACCGGCATTGAAATAGACCGGAACAGTATTGGCCGGGTCATTCGAGGCAAAATAGTAACTCATGCCGGAGGAGAGATTCAGAGACCCCTGATAAAGCATGTCACGCGTCTGACGATTGTAGTAATCGTACGTAACCGTAAGACGGTTGTTGAAGAAGCCCATATCCAATCCGACATCCACCTGATTAACCTCCTCCCATTTGAGGTTCTCGTTGCCCAAAATGGCTATCCATGCACCGGTCTGCCCTACAGCACTCTCGTTGAACGCACGACTGATACCGCTGAGCGAATAAATGGACTGATACATGTATTGAGGAATATTATCGTTACCCAAAATACCCCAACTGGCACGCACCTTCATGTTGCTCAACCAGTCGCCGGCAGGTTCTTTCACCCAAGGTTCCTCGCTGATACGCCAACCCGCGTTCACACTCGGGAAGAAACCCCAACGGTTCTTCTTCACAAAACGGTCGCTCGCGTCAGCTCGGAAATTGGCGGCCAACAAGTAACGTCCTCCATAGTCATAGTTGATACGCGCAAAGGCCGAACCGCGACGCTCCTGAGGTATGCCGTCTGACGCATCCTTCGTCGCTCCTGCCGAACCTAACGCTATCGACTCGGCACCAGGTAAGGGGAAGTTATAGGTGTGCACATTCAGGTCGTAACCGTCATACTTCCACCACTCGGTTCCTACCATGGCGCGGAAACCGTGGTTCCCCCATTTCTGGTCATACGTCAGCACGGAGTTGAACATCAGACGCAGGTTTGTGCCTGCATATGAGTCCAACTGCCCGCCGTCAACGCCCACTTGGACAGGACCGAAATCCTTGTATTCCGTGAAATAACGCTTGGAGTAGGCTCCGATAGCTGCCGAACCGGTCGTGCGCCATGTCAGACCCGGCATAAACTCCACATTCAGGTACGCCTGCGCATTGGCATAATAGTTCTTGTCATTGATAGCATGATAGGCCGCCTCCATACCCGCAAAGTTAGGACCCGAGGCCACCGATACAGGCGTCATCGCATAGTTCCCGTCTGCATCCATAACCTCTGCAACCGGCACCGTACGGAACGGTATGGTATGGTTGTATATGGACGAACTCGTCGCAGGGTTCGTAGAGGTCATCGCACCGTATATATTTGTGCCGAAAGACACATATTTATTCATCTTGTGATCGATATTGGCACGCAGCGAATAGCGCGTCGCGCGAGTATCCATATAGGTTCCCTTCTCATCCAGAAAACCAAGTGAGATGAAAAACTTCGTCTTCTCTGTGCCGGACGATACACTCAGGTTATACTCCTGCTCTATACCCGTTCCGAACATCACCTTCATCCAGTCGGTGTCGGGCAGGTCATCCACACTTTGCACTCCTAAAGTGGTCAGTGTGGAGCCTGTCCCCCATGCATCGCGCGCCCGAATCCAATCCGCTGTTCCCAACAGATGGATGTTGCTCGACACATTACGCCAACCGACACGGGCATTCAAATCGACCTGTGTACGCTCGGCGCGTCCTTTCTTGGTTGTAATCAGAATAACACCACCGGCCGCCTTGCTACCATAGATAGCCGCCGAACCGGCGTCCTTAAGAATCTCAATAGACTCTACATCGCGCATATTGAAATTGAATCCGGCATCTTGAGCCACTCCGTCCACCACATACAGAGGAGCCATACCGTTCAAAGAACCTGCACCACGAATCAAAATGTCTGCCGCCTCACCCGGAGCACCACTGCCTTTCGTCACACTCACACCTGCGGCCATACCGGACAGAGACTCAGCCAAAGACTTCGAAGAAAAGTCTGCCAAATCTTCCGCCTTTACTGACGATATACTACCGGTCACATCACTACGCTTCTGCGTACCGTAACCAATAACAACCACGTCTTCCAACACCTCACTATCCTCCTCCAGACGTGTATTATAAGACTCCTGCTTCTCACTCACACGCAACTCCTGCGTGCGATAACCTACATACGATATCACGACCGTCTTACCCGCCGCAACATCCAAC
>JAFUUE010000075.1 GCA_017483945.1 Paludibacteraceae bacterium
AGAACGCATCGTCACCTGCGGAAGCGGGGGGTGTGCGTGGTGTGGAGATGGTGCTGAAGGGAGACTCGTGCCTGCTGAACAACAGGAAGCCGTTCTTCGTGCCGGACGGGACGGATGATGTGCGTTGGAAAGCCTGTGTGGTGCTGCGTGTCAGCCGGTTAGGTAAGAATATCCAGCCTCGGTTTGCATCCCGCTACTATGACGCCGCGGCTCCGGGAGCGGATTTCTACGCAGCCGACCTCCTGTCGGAAGCCCGCACGTCGGGCAGCAGCTGGACGGAGGCCATGTGTTTTGACTTCTCGCTGGCGGTTGGCGAATACGGACCGGCGGAGTGTCTGCCCGAGGACTTGTGCATAGCCGCCGACGAGGCCGTTCACCGCGCAAGCCGTTGCACCACCATCCGCCAAGGCGACTTGATTTACATTCACCGCACACAGCCTGCGCAGAAAGCAGTACGCGAGCAGGTTATCACCGAAGGTCCGGCCGAGAATCCGACCTTATACTGCAAGATTAAATGAACAAGTAACATGACAATGAAAAGACTGACCACCATTGTAATGCTGCTATTGGGTATGCTACAGGCACATGCCATCACCCATAGTTACTCCGGTTCCTCTGTGCTGAGCAGCGGCACATGGGTCAAGATACGTGTCTCGGAGGCGGGCGTGCACCGCTTGACGTACGAGCAGTTGCAACAAGCCGGTCTCCGGCCGGACAGCGTACGCATATACGGCTACGGCGGCGTACAGCTCAGCCAGAACTTCAACATCGCGCGCACAGCGGATGACCTGCCCCCCGTGCCATTCTACATGCACACAGGAGCCGACGGCGTGTTCGGACGGGGGGATTATATCCTGTTTTACGCCCAAGCCAATATCGGATGGAGCTACAACGGCACCCGTTTTGCACACACACGCAACACGTATTCGGACTATGGTTATTATTTCCTGAGCGACAACGCGGGGACGCAAGTGTTGCTGGAGGATGCGGGTGCAGCAAGCATCGGCAGTGGCACGGACGTGACGAGTTACACAGCACTGGCCCTGCACGAAGAGGACCTGGTGAACCTGGTTGACCCGGACAAAGGCGAGGACGGCGGCGGTCGAGAATTCTACGGCGAGGTGTTCTCCTCATCGGTTCCGACGCGCACTTTCCGTATCCCGTTCAGCGACATGACCGGCAGCGATGTGCAGGTTTTCGTAGCAATGGCCTCGGCCGCACAGGCTCGAAGCACGTTCAACGTGACACTGGGAGGCAACACGATAAGCGGATATGTAAACGCACTGAGCTCTGATCATTACACGATGGCCATCATAGACTCTATCCGAGGCACATTGACGCCCAGCACAGGAACGAGCACGCAGACGGTGGGCATAACCTACCGTCCGGGCAACAGCAACGCTCGTGGTTGGCTGAACTATATCGAGTTAGCGGCCGAGTGCAGTCTAAACCTGCGCCAAAACACCCTGCTCTTCCGCACGACAAAGGGATATAAGGAGTCGGACGTACTGACATACCACCTGAAGGGTGCGACGGCGGCCACTCAGGTATGGGACATCACGAACCCGACCGCCATCCGCCGTGTTCCGGTGAGCATGAATGGCACAGAGTTGATTTTCAGCGGCTCCAACGCCGACGGTGTTCATGAGTACGTAGCCGTCAACCCGAACGGTTCGCAGTGGTTAGAGCCGGAGATTATAGGCAGCGTAGCCAATCAGAACCTGCATGCACTACATAGTATAGACTTGGTTATCATCTCGCCCGCCGAGTGGGTGGATGCCGCAAGCGACCTGGGTCGTGCGCATGAGCAATACGACGGCTTGACATGGGCGGCAGTGACTGACCAACAGGTATATAATGAGTTCTCCAGCGGCACGCCCGACGCGAGTGCCTACCGGTGGCTGATGAAGATGCTGTGGGACCGCGGGACCGGTGCGCGCACCAAGCCGCAGTACCTGTTGCTGTTCGGCGACGGTACGTTTGACAACCGCAAGCTGCTGACCCTGTCCGGCAATAACACCCTACTCACTTATCAGGCCGTCAACTCCACCGTTGAGACCCAGGCCTATGCCACGGATGACTATTTCGGATTCATGCGCAACACCGACGGAATGACAGACACCAGCGGTTGGATGGAGATCGGTGTGGGACGTCTGCCCGTGAGCACCGCGAATCAGGCTCGCGAAGTGACAGACAAGTTAATACGTTACATGCGCAATGAGAGCCCCGGTAAATGGAAGAACCGGCTCTGTTTCCTGGCCGACGACGGCGATAACGGTCTGCACACCCAGACGGCCGAAGGGGGCGCCGAGGAAGTGAGACGGAAGAACCCGGACTTCATCGTCAAGAAGATTTACTTAGACGCTTACACACAGGAGGTCAGCGCATCGGGCGAGAGCTATCCCGTAGCCAAGAACCGACTGACCAATATGCTGACCGAAGGGACGCTATACATGAACTACTCGGGTCACGCCGGCAACAACAACATCACCAACGAAGAGATGCTGCACCTGTCGGATATACAGGTGATGAACAACAAGAACATGGGCTTTTGGATGCTGGCCACCTGTAACTTCGCGCACTTCGACGGAGGCAAGACCTGTGCAGCCCGCGAGGCCGTACTGAACCCGAACGGCGGCGCTATCGGTGTGCTCTCGGCCTGCCGGACCGTGTATGCGAACGAGAACATGCGCATCAACCGGCTGTTCTGCGACACCCTGTTCGGGCACAAAGATATCTACTCATATGAAATGACCGTGGGCAATGCCACACGTATAGCGAAGAACCTGTCGGGCAACAGCACCAACAAGATGTCGTATGTGCTGCTGGGAGACCCGGCTCTGCGTCTGGCCTACCCGACCGAGTACCACGTGCAGACCACACTCCTGCCGGACACTATCCGTGCACTAAGCATCCACCGCATAGAGGGCTGCATCACGGACCGCAACGGCGATACGGCCACATGGTTCAACGGCACGGTGGACGTAACGGTGCTGGACAAACTGCAACTGCTCACGACTCTGGACAACGACGAGAAAGACCCGGACAAGCGGGTCAAACTGACCTATGTGGACTATCCGAACACGCTGTTCAGCGGGACGGCCGAAGTGAAAGACGGCAAGTTCGCCTTCCGGTTCATGGCGCCGAAAGATATACGCTACAACTACGGCAACGGCCGTATCGTCTATTACGCCAACGACCCTGACAATCACGCCGAGGCGGTAGGACACGAAGAGCGATTCATCATCGGCGGAAGCAGTATTGTCACATGGCAGGACACAATCGGTCCGGACATCCGCTTGTACCTGAACAACAGCGAGTTCACCGACGGCGGAGACACCCATGAGCACCCGCATTTCTATGCCGAACTATATGACGAGAACGGCATCAACACAGTGGGCAGCGGCATCGGGCATGACCTGCTGATGATTGTGGACGACGATCCCAACCAGATACAGGTACTCAACGACTACTTCATCTCGAGCAACGGCAGCTACCAGCGGGGCATAGTCAGCTACCGCATGCAGGAGCAGAGCGAGGGCTCACACCGTCTCACGTTCCGCGCATGGGACCTGCTGAACAACAGCAACACCGTCGCGCTCAACTTCAACGTCATCAAGGGATTGGACCCGACCGTCTTCAGCGTGATGACCTATCCCAACCCCATCAAAGCGAGCGGAGTGATGACCGTAGAGGTCGCCTACGACCGCCCGGACGAACTGATAGAGACAGACATATATGTCTATAACACGGCTGGTCAGGTCGTATGGACCAGCAGCACGAAGGACGCACAAAGCATGCAATGGAATCTGGGCGGACTGAACACGACACCCGGCATATACATCTACCGCGTCGTGCTATCAACCCAGAGCGGGCAGCACACGTCCAAAACCGGCAAGATAATCGTCACACAATAAACATAAACAACACGGACAAAGAGCCTATGAAACATCTTTCTTGAAGACTATAGGGTATTTCCCGGAATTACCCGCATATTCATTAAATACGTAAATAACAACACTAAAATAACGATAATGAAAAAACTGTTTTTATCTATCAGCGCCATGCTGACTCTTGCTACAGCAGCGTGGGCTGCTATCCCTACAGACTACATCAACCCTATCATCACGGCTATGCCGTCCGTGACTATCGCCCCTGACGCCCGTGCGGCAGGTATGGGTGACCTGGGTGTCGCGACCGATCCGGACCTGAATTCACAGCACTGGAACGCCGCCAAATATGCATTCATGGACAGCCACGGCGGCATCACGGCCAGCTACACCCCTTGGTTGCGCAAGTTGGTGGGTGACATCGACTTGGCACATATCGCCGGTTACTACAAGTGGGATGACATTCAAGGCGTGTCCGGCTCGTTCACCTACTTCAGCATGGGTGATGTCGTGATGACCGGATGGGACGGTACCCCTCTGGGCAACGCACGTCCTAACGAATGGTCACTGGACGTAGCCTATAGCCGTAAGTTGCACGACTATGTGTCGATGGCGGTAGCCATGCGCTTCCTCTATTCGGACATGACCAACGGCGCCAACTATGCCGGTCAGCAAGAGATGCACGCCGCCTGGGCGCTGGCAGCCGATATCGACCTGTTCTACAAGCAGCCGATTGATATCCCGATGGGCACCAGCTACTTCAACCTCGGTTTCGCACTGACCAACCTGGGTAGCAAGATGTCGTATAACGAAGGTGCTTCGTCTAACTTCATCCCGGCCAACATGGCGTTAGGCGTCGGATATGAGCTGCCCTTCGACAACTACAACAAACTGACATTCAACCTGCAGATTGACAAGTTGCTCGTTCCGTCCCGCTACTCCCGCTTTGCACAGGGCTTCGATGCGGACGATAGCAGCACATGGCAGATGTCGCAGGATGCCTATACGGAGCTGAACCCCGTGAAGGGCTGGTTCCAGTCGTTCGGCGACGCGCCTTACGGTGCACTGGAGGAGTTCAAGGAGGTACGCTGGTCGGCCGGTCTGGAGTACACCTATAACCGCCAGTTCTTCGCCCGCGCAGGCTACAGCCACGAGGATTTCATCAAAAGTAACCGCAACTACGTCACACTGGGTGCCGGTTTCCACCTGAGCATCGTGACCCTGGATGTCAGCTACTGCATCGCATTGGCCGCCACCAACCCGCTGGACCAGACCATGCGCTTTACGCTCGGCTTCGACCTGGCAGGCATCAAGGACCTGGTTAACAACCGCAAATAATGCGTATCGGATTCGGATATGACGTGCATCAATTCACCCCTAACCGCCCCTTGTGGTTAGGGGGAATTGATATTCCCTCGGAGGAGGGGCTGCTGGGTCACTCGGATGCGGACGTACTCATTCATGCGCTCTGTGACGCCATACTGGGTGCCGCTGCCATGCGTGATATCGGCTATCATTTTCCGGACACCAAAGGTAACGAATACGAAGGTATAGACAGTAAGATTCTGCTTCGCAGGGTAATGAGCATGATTCGCGAAGCCGGCTACGAACTGGGCAACTGCGACTGCACAGTATGTGCGCAGAAGCCCAAGCTCAGTCCCTACATCCCCGCCATGCAGCAATGTCTGGCCGAGGTGATGGGCGTGCAGACGAACCGGGTGAGCATCAAGGCGACAACGACGGAGCACCTGGGCTTTGTCGGTCGTGCGGAGGGAATGGCAGCCTATGCCGTGGTTTTATTAATGGACAAATGACTTCTATGCTGAATTGTCTGCTATATATAACGGCGCTACTGAACCAGCTCAGCTTCATGGGAGGCGAGGTCGGTATCATGAATCAAGGCGCCTATACCCGACTGACACTGGACAGCTGCGTGGTGGAGGCGTGGGACTATCCCGGCGACTCCGTACTGGTCGTGCAGACCGTGTGCGCGCCCATATGCTCGTCGCACGCGCGCATAATAGATAAAGGTGGCAAGACGGTTCGCAACATCGTCCCACCCTACCCCCATGCCGTGTTCCCCGAAGCGAGTATTCGGGAGGGCGTGTTGGTTTGGGAAGACCATACGCCGGACGTGCTGGACGAGGAGGAACTAAAGTACTACACACACTGATGAGAGGTCCTATCTACCTGATTGGTTACATGGGCGCGGGCAAGAGCACCACAGGACGCTTGCTGGCTGACAAGTTGGGTTGGCACTTCGTTGACCTGGACGACGCCTTCCTTGAGATACACGGCATGACCACGGGCGACTATATACGCCGATACGGGCTGGAGGAGTTCCGACACAAGGAGAAATATGTGGTGGAGGACCTGGCCGAACTGCCGATAGAGAATGTCGTCTATGCCACCGGAGGCGGTTATCCCTGCTGGGAGGACAACATGGAGTGCCTGAAGGAGTTAGGCGTGTCCTTCTACCTGCGCTGGAGCCCGGAGCACCTGACACGCCGTATTGAGTTGTCGGGCACCGCTCAGCGCCCGGTCTTAGGAGACCGCAGCGGGGAAGAACTGCTGGCCTTTGTACGGCAGCAGATGGGAGAACGCGAGAATTATTATGCCCAAGCTGACTATGTCGTTGACGCACCATTGGACGGACGTCTGCATGCCGACAACGACGAGGATTTAGCGGAGAGGCTATACACAATGATACGGAACAAACAATGACTATCAATCAGATACAAGACGAGATTATCGAGGAGTTCAGTTCGTTCGAGGACTGGATGGACCGATATAGTCTGCTCATCGAGATGGGCAATGAGTTGGCCCCCTTCCCGGAGGAGGCACATACGGAACAGAACCTGATAGACGGCTGTCAGAGCCGAGTATGGTTCACGGCCACATTAGACAAACAGCCTGAATCAGAAGGGAAAGAGCCGGTTATCCGCTTCCTGGGGGACAGCGATGCCATACTGGTCAAGGGGATTGTGGCGCTGCTCATACGAGTGCTGAGCGGTCATACACCGCGCGAGATTATGGATGCCGACCTCTATTTCATCGACCGCATCCAACTGCGTGAGCACCTCTCTCCGACGCGGAGCAACGGGCTGGTGGCGATGCTCAACCAGATGCGCAACTACGCCCGCGTCTATCAAAGCCGATTAGCCTGATATGCAGATTGTTTCCACCACACATCTTCCGCCCGCCGGTTTTCGCCGCCTGCATGAGCACACGCTCTGCATGCCGGACGAGCCCTACTATACCGAGGCGGAGTTATGCGATGGGAGACTGCGAGATACCGAGGTGCTGATTGCCACCTTTGACTACCGCGTCACACGCGAGATTATCCACGCCGCGCCGCATCTGCGGCTGATTGCCAATTTCGGAGCGGGTTACAACAACATTGATTTGGACGCATGCCGCGAACGCGGTATCCGAGTGACCAATACGCCGCAGCCGGTTATTGAGCCGACTGCCGAATTGGCGTTTGCCTTGATGCTGGATGTCACACGTCTGACGCCCTTGCGTGACAGGCAGTTACGCGCAGGCCAAGCCGAGCCGTTCGGCGTGATGAACAACCTGAGCCGCTCGGTCTATGGCAAGACGCTGGGCATCATCGGCATGGGACGTATCGGCCAGGCCTTAGCGCGCCGCGCGGTGGCCTGCGGCATGCACATTCTCTACCACAACCGCCATCGCCTGAGTCCCGAGACAGAACAGCTCTACGGTGCTGAATACGTGAGCCTTGAGCACTTGCTCGAGGCCGCGGACATCGTCTCGCTGAACCTCCCCTTCTCCCCCTCCACCCACCACCTGATTGGGGCGGCGGAGCTGGCGCGCATGAAGCAGACTGCCTATCTGGTCAATACGGCGCGGGGAGCACATGTGGACGAACAGGCGCTCGTGCAGGCGCTGCGCGACAAGCGTATCGCGGGAGCGGCGCTGGATGTCTATGAACACGAGCCGCATATCGCCGAAGAACTGCTTCGGATGGACAATGTCGTGCTCTCGCCCCACACCGGCACGGGCACAATGGAGGGACGGATTGCCATGTGCGAATGCGTCTGCGACAATATCTTATACTTTGCTACTAATCAATCAACTAAAATGAATATCGTATTATGAAGATTTCACTGAAGAATGCAGCTCCGTTCGTTCCCGCGGGAACGCTGAGCACGCTGGCAGCGGCCACGGCTGCAGCCAACGAGTTACTTGAGTCCGGCAAGGGCGCCGGAAACGACTTCCTGGGGTGGGTTCATCTGCCCTCCTCTATCAGCGACGACTTCCTCGCTGAGGTACAGACCGTTGCGGATGACCTGCGCGCACGTTGCGAAGTGGTCATTGTGGCCGGTATCGGAGGCAGCTACCTCGGAGCACGTGCCGTCAATGACGCCCTGCTCTCCTCGTTTGACGCCCAGACGGCGAAACGCAAGAACCCCTACGTGGTCTATGCCGGCAACAATATCGGAGAGGATTACCTGGCCGACCTCATGGAGTGGCTGCAGGACAAGCAGTTCGGTATCATCAATATCTCCAAGTCCGGCACGACGACCGAGACCGCACTGGCTTTCCGCCTGCTGCGCACCATGCTCGAGAAGCAGGTCGGCAAGGCCGAGGCATGCAAGCGTATCGTCGCGGTGACCGACCGCGCCAAGGGAGCCCTGCGCTCGCTTTCCACGCAGGAAGGCTACCGCACCTTCGTCATTCCCGATAACGTCGGCGGACGCTTCTCCGTGCTGACACCGGTCGGCCTGCTCCCCATTGCCGTGGCGGGCGGCGACATCCGCGCATTGGTACGCGGAGCACAGGAGATGGAGAAGGCTACGGGCGTGGATGTACCCTATGAGCAGAACCCCGCCTGCCAATATGCCGCTATGCGCAACGCACTCTACCAGTTCGGCAAAACGACCGAAATCATGGTCAACTACAACCCGCGTCTGCACTATTTCGCCGAGTGGTGGAAGCAGTTGTACGGCGAGTCCGAAGGCAAGGACCGGAAGGGTATCTTCCCCGCATCCGTCGATTTCACTACCGACCTGCACTCGATGGGCCAGTGGATTCAGGACGGACAACGCACTATCTTCGAGACGGTTATCAGCATCGAGCATGCTAACCGTGAAGTCATTGTGCCGGAGGACAAGGACAACCTGGACGGCCTCAACTTCCTCGCCGGAAAGCGGGTGGATGAGGTCAACAAGATGGCCGAACTGGGCACACGGCTCGCGCACGTGGACGGCGGAGTGCCTAACATCCTCATTCAGTTCGACCGCATCGACGAGTACAACCTCGGTCAGTTCATCTACTTCTTCGAACGCGGTTGCGGTATCTCGGGTTACATGCTCGGGGTCAATCCGTTCAACCAACCGGGCGTAGAGGCCTACAAGAAGAACATGTTCGCCCTGCTCGGCAAACCGGGCTACGAGGCTGAATCACAGGCTATTCGCGCCCGCATCGCCGAGTAAGAGAGCCTCCATATACGGATAATAAACAGCACATACGAATCATAAACAGCACGAACGAGTGTGTCGGATTCCTCCGGCACACTCGTTTTTTTGATACTTCCCCATCCCCCCCGAACCGCCTTCCCCCGCCTGGGACGCGGGCGGCTCGCCCGCGATTGCGTCTCCGGACGCAGTTTTTCCGTCTCGGTCACAGACCGCACCCGCTTGGGACGC
>JAFUUE010000076.1 GCA_017483945.1 Paludibacteraceae bacterium
CAGCTGCACGCGGTGGTTCGTCACCCAGTGCAACCCGTTCTCATAGAGCGCATTAGACGCATTGCGCGCCAGGCTCTTGTCGCCGTACTGCACGGACGTGACCTCGTACTCGCAGCCGAGTTGGAACTTACCGACCGTCCATAGCAGCGTGGGCGACAGGCGCCACATGCGGTTCATGCTGTCGAAGCTGTTCTTGCTGAAATAGAGGTCCGGTTTGCCGTCGTTGTTGGCATCTACCAGCGGGTCCCGCGTGCCGAAATTGCGCACATAGCCGCCGAAGAGGATGCCCTGGAGCCGGCTCTTGTTGCCTAACTCGCCGCCATAGACCAGACTCACCCACGTCGAGGAGTTGCGCGTGGGGGTGTATTCCCACGACCCGTCCGCGTTCACCGCCCGCACGCCATAGCCGCCGTTGAGGTTCATGTGCTCACCCGCCTCAGCAAATATCGTCTTGGCTTTCAGGGAGAACCCGCCGGTCTTGTACTGTAGGTAGAGGAAGGGCGAGGCGGTGGTGATACGGTCGTTCACATGGACCTGCACCTTCTGTCCCGCCGCGTCGGTGACCTCGCCCAGATGGCGCGGGCTGATACTCAGCACGTCGGCTCCCGCACGCAGCAGCAGACCCTTATGGTGCACGCTCAGTCCGACATAGGCCTCGGGCGTCATGCTGTAGGCGATATACTCGGCCGATGCCCCGTCGGGACCGGCAGAGGTGAACTGCATCTGCCACAGCGCCGCACCCGTCAGGGTCACCCAATGCCCCAGCCGCGCGTCCATCTTGACCTGCGGCGTGCGCGAGAACGGACCGAACGGGGCACCGCTGTTCAGCGCGATAGCGTCGCACAGGTCCGCGGCCATAGGATGCCACGCCTGACCCATCAGCAACTGCACGCGGGCCTGCTCCCTGCCCATGGGCAGACTATCCCACGCCAAGGTCATATACGCCTGACGCAGACGCAGTTGCGCCACACCCGTCAGGGCGTGGTTCTGCCCGGTCACCTTGCTCAATCCGGCATAGAAGTCGGCCTCTATCTTACCGCCGAACTCCGTCCCGCGCCAGCGGTAGCCCGTGATATCCAGACCCACACGTGTCGTCAGGGACAGGAAGCGGAACGTGTTCTGCGCATTCAGGTCTTCGCGCGGCACGTCATACACACCCGTCGCGCTCACAGGCTGGTTCCACGCCTCGTCCTTAGGCATGTACATGTACAAGTCACCCGTGCCATCCACGCACTCGCGGCTGTCATAGGCGAAGTAGTTACGCACAAAACCATAGACTTTGTAATGCTGCTGCAGGTGAGAGCGAACGGCCGAACGCCGGGCTTGCTTGCCCGCAACAGCGGCAGAATCAGCCCCTGCTGCCGACGCCAACAGGCAGGCCGACAGCATAAAAAGGGTAAAAAATGTTCTTTTCATCATCTAAATTACTACAAAAATCATACCAGAAGCGAGGGCTCTCCCTATTCCCCTCAGGAAAGGAGGCGGCCCCGTCTCAAAGGCCGCCTCCACATAACACTACTTGTAATTGGCAGAAAACATCAGGTGTTATGTTTATTTCTCAGAAGGGGAAGAGCAGTATCACACCGTATGCCAGCGCAATACCGGTCACTCCGACTATCAGTCCCACCTTGGTCATGTCGTGGGTGTTAATCAGTCCCGTCGAGCAGGCGATGGCGTTCGGCGGAGTGGAGATGGGGAAAAGCATGGCGAACGATGTGGAGGCGGCCACGCACACCAGCAGCGTCGTCACACCGCCGAACGGACTCAGGCTGTCCGCCATGGCCGTTCCCACCACGGCCAGAATAGGCACCAGCAGGTTCGCCGCCGACGAGTTGGCGATGAAGTTGGACAACAGCCACCCTAACAGACCGGCAATAATCAGCACTGCCACGGCCGACCAGGAGCCGAACGGGATAGACTCCACCAGTGCAGCGGCCAGCCCCGTCTTGTTGAGCGCCGTGCCTAGCGCAAAACCGCCGGCCACCATCCACAGCACATGCCAGTCTATCTTGGCGAAATCATCGCGGGTGAAGATGCCCAGCAGCGCAAACACCGCAAAAGGAATGAGCGCTACCACGTTTGAGTTCAGGTGAGTCAACTCGCCCGTCATCCACAGCAGGATAGTCCCGATGAAGGTCACCGTCACCACCCAGAACTTCCAGTCCCGATGGCACTCGCCCTCTATCACTATCTCGATACTCTTCGCCTTGAAGGGGAAGAGGAACATCAACAGCCGCCACGAGAACAGAATCATGATGACCACTACCGGCACCATGCGCAGCATCCATGCGCCGAAGCCGACATTGATGTCCATCGCGGCCAACTGACCGATAGCGATGGCGTTCGGCGGAGTGCCGATGGGAGTACCCAGTCCGCCCACGTTGGCGGCAATAGGTATGGACATCGCCAGACTGATACGACCGCCGCCGTTCTCAGGCAGCGTCTTGAGCACCGGAGCCAGGAAGGCCAGCATCATCGCCGCCGTGGCCGTGTTGCTCATGAACATCGACATCACACTGATAATCGTCAGGAAACCAAGCAGTACATTGCTCGGCTTGGTGCCGAACGGACGGAGCATGATACGCGCCAGATACAAATCCAACCCCACCTTGCTCGCCGCAATAGCCAGCACAAAACCACCCAGGAAGAGCATGATGATGGGGTCCGCAAAAGCGGCCATCAACTCGCGGAAGTTGACCATCGAACCCAACTCCTCGCGGGCAAAACCCTTGTTGGACACCGCCAGCAGCAGGAAGACAATCGTACTGACCGAGGTCGCCCAAGCCGGGATAATCTCGAACATCCACATCAGCGCCGCATAGCAGAAGATAGCAATGGTACGCTGCTGGATAACCGTCAGACCTTCTATACCGAAAAACGACGCCGGCACAAACCACAGAAAGAGCACCGCCACAATAGTGAACGGCAGGAGCACATAGTGCTTCACATCAAATTGCGTATTCATTTGTCTTTATCTGTATTATATTTGTATTACGTTATCGGAGTGCGCTACAACTTTATTTGGAGTGCGCTACGCACCTTTCGACTAAAAAAATATCTTCTCCTCACATTCGTAGGAAAAGATAAACGCACCTGCACAGCAAGCCCCGTGTGCTTGCATTGCTGACAGATGCCGGTACCTCTTCCTCGAGAGTGTTCGTCCAAGCATTCGCACATCGGCAGGTCTTCTGACTTACCCCTGTTCAGCCGCCTTCCCGCCTTGCGGCAGTGGCATCATGGCTGAACAAGTGGTTGATTGTGGGGGCAAGGATAGCGCCCGACACCAACCGTGGGCTTACAGCAGCGGGACTGTTCAAGACTTTCACTTGCTTCCCTTTTCATTCCGGCGAGGCGGAAACCGTTGTACGTCTGTGTATGTATCGTTCCGTCGTTGGGAGGTCGGCTACGCCATCCTAACGCTGAAAAACGGCTGCAAAGGTACAACATTTCTCGCACATACGCAAGACCCAAGCCCCTTTTTTTCGCAAACACCCCACTCTATGCCTCCCTTATACCCGCTTTCTCACCCTCTCCGCCCTGCTGAAAACCTGTACCATTCTCGCGTGATTGTCGCGTGATTGTCGCGTGATTAACGCGTGATTCGTGAATCATCCACCCACACCGCACAAAAAAACGAGAGGCAGACTCAATCTGCCTCTCGTTGGCTGTTTGTCGGGATGACAAGATTCGAACTTGCGACCTCCGGTCCCCCAGACCGTTGCGCTACCGGACTGCGCCACATCCCGCGTCAAAAGCGGATGCAAAGGTACTGCTTTTTTCCGAATTGTGCAAATAAAAAAGCAAAATAATTAGTTATTCTTGTCTTTTTTTGTGATTTTCCGCTATTTAGGAGACCACTTCCCGGCTCTTTCGGCGGCCTGTCCGCCTAAAAATTCACTCGGATATTGCGTATGTGCAATATTTGTTGTAACTTTGTGTCGTCGTAACGCGCTTGCAGCAATGAAATGCGCTACACGCATTTAGGCTGCAGCGGTTACCCCTCTCCGTCTTCGAACAACGTTCTCGACGGTTCATATAAAAGACCCCTAAATAGATAACTACGATGAAGAAATCTTTTCTCTTGCTCTTGGCGGCTTCGCTGTACGTCTCATCGTGGGCGTGTACCAACTTTCTGGTGGGCAAAGACGCGTCTGCAGACGGCAGTACCATCATAAGTTATGCGGCCGACTCGTATAGCCTGTACGGCTTCCTCCACCATCGCCCCGCAGCGGACCATGCGCCCGGCTCGGTGCACGAAGTGCGCGACTGGGACACGGGACGCCCTCTGGGCAGCATCCCCGAGGTGGCACACACCTATTCGGTCATCGGTAACATGAACGAGCACCAGCTGACCATCGGCGAGACGACATGGGGCGGCCGCGAGGAGCTGTGGGACACCGTGGGCATCGACTACGGCAGCCTGATATACATCGCCTTGGAGCGCTGCAAGACAGCACGCGAGGCCATCCGCTGCATCACCGACCTGGTGGCCGAATACGGCTACGCCAGCGAGGGAGAGTCCTTCTCTATCGGCGACCCCGAGGAAGTGTGGATACTGGACCTCATCGGCAAAGGGCAGTACGGCAAAGGGGCTGTATGGGTGGCGACACGCGTGCCGGACGACTGCATCAGCGCACACGCCAACCAGTGCCGCACCACCCTGCTCGACCTCAGCCAGCAGAAGATACGCCGCGAGGATAAACGCACACAGTTGTGGAGCAAGGACGTGATACGCTTCGCACGCGAGCGCGGGTATTTTAACGGAAAAGACGCCGAGTTTAACTACCAGGAGGCCTACTGCCCTTACGACTTCAGCGGCCTGTACGTGTGCGAGGCACGCGTGTGGAGTTTCTTCCGCCATTTTGCCGACATGGACCGCTACTTCGACTACGCTACGGGCAAGACATTCGTCGAGACCGGCGGCCGCGAGTGCGGAGAGCGTATGCCGTTGTTTATCAAGCCCGACCGCAAGGTGAGTGTGCAGGATATCAAGGAGTGCATGCGCGATGAGTACCAAGGCACACCGCTGGCCTTGGAGGACAAGACAGCCGCCGGTCCGTGGCAGAGCAAGCTGCGCCACGGCGGTCTGGCCTTCACGCTGGACAGCGTGAAATACTGGTACGAGCGTCCGACAGCCACGCAGCAGACCGGATGGTCGTTCGTGGCGCAGATGCGCGGCTATGCCGACCCCAAGGCAGGCGGTATCTTCTGGTTCGGCGTGGACGACGCGGCGTGCAGCATGTACGTGCCGATGTACTGCCGCATCCTCCATGTGCCCGAGTGCTTCGCCGAAGGCAACGGCGACCTGTACACCTATTCGCCGACCTCGGCATGGTGGACATTCAACATCGTGGCCAACTGGGCATACAACAAATACAACCTGATGAAGCCGGAGATAGCGCGCCTGCAGGCGGCGTGGGACGACAAGTTCAACAGCCAGGTCCCCGGCGTGGACGCCCAGGCTGCCGCACTCGACGACCGGGAAGCACGCGAGTTCCTGACCAACTACTCGTGCAGCCAGGCCGAGAACGTCGTGGTGGACTGGCAGAACCTCGGCACCTACCTGATGGTCAAATACATAGACGGCCAGGTGCGCAAGGAGGAAGACGGCCGCTTCAAGCGCAACGCATGGGGCGAACCGGTCGGACCCAACCGCCCCCCGTTCCCCGAGTCGTTCCTGCGCACAATCGCACCCGAGACGGCGCATGAGTAAGAGACAATGTAGTATAAAGCCGCAAACGGCTATTGTATGATTATGAAAAAGAGACATATAGCAATTATTGCAGGCGGCGACAGCTCGGAGCATGAGGTGTCGTTGCGTAGTGCTGCGGGACTGCAGTCATTCATGGATAGCGAACGGTATGATATCCACATCGTTGTGCTCCGCGGAGCAGACTGGCAGGTGCAGCTGGAGGACGGCACGCGTGTGCCGCTGGACAAGAACGACTTCTCCTATACCGCAGGCGGAGTGAAGCACACGTTCGACTATGCCTACGTAACCATCCACGGCGTGCCGGGCGAGAGCGGACAACTGCAGGGCTATCTGGACATGCTGCGCATCCCCTACTCGTGCTGCGGCGTGCTGGCGGCGGCGCTCACATGCAACAAATATACATGCAACCACTACCTGCATGCCTTCGGCTTCGACATCGCCGACTCTGTACTGCTGCGCAAGACGGACACCGTGGACGTGGAGGCCATCATCGGCCGTATCGGTCTGCCCTGCTTCGTAAAGAGCAACACCGGCGGCAGCAGCTACGGCTGCACAAAAGTCAAGAGCCCCGAGCAGTTCCTCCCCGCCGTAGAGAAAGCGTTCGCCGAGGGCGAAGAGGTTATCGTTGAGGCCTTCATGCAAGGCACGGAGGTGACCTGCGGCGTCTATTGCACGCGCGACAAACAGGTGGCGTTCCCGCTGACGGAGGTGGTGGCGCACAACGAGTATTTCGACTACGACGCCAAGTACAAGGGCGAGTCGGACGAGATAACACCCGCACGCATCCCCGACGAGGTGCGCGACCGCGTGCAACAACTCACACTGCGGCTATACAAACTGCTGGGCTGCCACGGCATCATCCGCACGGACTACATCATCCTGCCGGACGGGCATATCAACGTGATGGACATCAACACCACCCCCGGCATGACCGCCACCAGCTTCATCCCACAGCAGGTGCGCGCCGCCGGACTCGACATACGCGACGTACTGACCGACATCATCGAGGACGATATGAGTCGCTAATATACACATACTAAAGACCATATACTATGTTTAAGAATCATCCCAAAGGACTTATCCCCGCAGCGCTGGCGAACATGGGCGAGCGCTTCGGCTACTACATCATGAACGCCGTGCTACTGCTCTTCCTCGTCTCTAAGTTCGGACTGGACGACGGTGTCGCCGGCATTATCTACGCCGTATTCTACTTCGGTATCTACGTGCTCAGCCTCGTGGGAGGTATTATTGCCGACCGCACGCAGAACTACAACCGCACTATCCAATGGGGCTTGATAATCATGGCGATAGGCTATGTAGCATTGTCTATCCCGGTGTTTAGCGACGCCGACGGAAGCGACATGTGGTGGGGCATACTGGTGTTCACCTGCCTGGCGCTCCTGCTTATCGCTTTCGGCAACGGACTCTTCAAAGGTAACCTCCAGGCTATCGTGGGTAAGATGTACGACGAGTTAGACGAAGAGGCCGCCAAAACAGGCGATGAGGAGGCCATCAAGATAGCGCGCGACAAACGTGATTCCGGCTTCCAAATCTTCTATGTGTTCATCAATATAGGCGGTCTGGTAGCCCCGTTCGTAGCCCCGCTGCTGCGCCAATGGTGGCTGGCCAAACATAACTTCACCTACAATGCGGATATGCCCGCCCTCTGCCATCAGTATCTGGCGGACGGACAACTGACGCAGAAGTTCTCCGAGACCTTCTCGCAAGCCGTGACACAAGGGTACCAATTGGTGGACTTCACGCAGTTCAGCCATGAGTACATAACGGTCTTCAACCAGGGAATCCACTACTCCTTTATCGCTTCTGTAGCGGCTATGCTCATCTCCCTCTGCGTGTTCATGTTCACCAAGCATATGTTCCCGCAGCCGGCCAAGAAAGAAGCCGCCGCGGTGGCTGACTACACCGCCGAGGAGCGCCGCGCGATGGCCACGGAGATACGCCAACGCCTGTACGCCCTGTTCGCCGTGCTGGGCATAGCTATCTTCTTCTGGCTCTCCTTCCACCAGAACGGGCAGTCGCTGAGCGTCTTCGCCCGCGACTTCGTACAGACCGACTCGATAGCCCCGGAGATATGGCAAGCCCTCAACCCCTTCTTCGTCATCGTACTCACGCCTGTCATCATGTGGCTGTTTGGACATCTGGCCGGCCGAGGAAAAGCCATCTCCACACCGCGTAAGATAGCTATCGGCATGGGAGTGGCTGGATGTGCTTACCTCTTCCTGATGCTTTTCTCGATGTATAGCGGTTATCCCTCCGGAGAGACTTTCCGCGCAATGAGCGCAGAGGAGATGACCGCGGCCGGACTCAGCAAGGCTGCCCCCTGGGTACTTATCGTGACCTACTTCTTCCTGACAGTGGCCGAACTGTTCATCTCTCCGCTCGGACTGAGCTTCGTCTCCAAGGTGGCACCTCGCCACATGCTCGGACTATGCCAAGGCCTCTGGCTGGGCGCTACGGCTATCGGTAACCTCTTTATCTGGGTGGGACCGGTCATGTACAACGCATGGCCTATCCAGTATTGCTGGGCCGTCTTCCTCGGCATCTGCCTCATCTCCATGGGCATCATGCTCGGCATGGTGCGCTGGTTGGAGAGAGTCGCTTGTTAAGCAGTTAAATGTTTCAAAACAGGGAATTATAGAAGTACCCTTATATCATCAATTATGGAAAAAGTCATAGAAGCACTACGTGCCTTCCAACAGGCACAAGACGAACGATACAACCTGTTGGTGCAACGTCTGGACGCCCTGGAGGCACAAGTCCGCACACAGCAGGAGACTGCCGAGAACAACCGCCTCGCCGGCGAAGAGTCGCTCCGACGACTCAGCGACGAACTGCAGGCCATCAGACAACTCCTCGCCGAGGCGCAACGGGACATACCTGCCGTTCCCGCCGAAGCACCGCAAGCACCGGTCGCCGACCCGCAACAGGAACCGGCGGACGACGAGGTGGAGATAGAGTTCATCTACGACGAGGCAGAACTGCCCGAACCCTTGCCTGCACCCGAAGAGCCGGCCGCTGAACCCATCGCACAACCGCAGCCGGAGATACCCGCCGAGCCCGCACCCGAGACTGCGCCCCAACCGGCTCCCGCACCGGCTCCCGCACACGAGGACCATCCACAAGCTTTCTCCGCCCAGGTGGGGACGCCCGTGGACGATATACGCAAGGCTATCTCCCTGGGCGACCGCTTCCTCTTCGTGCGCGAACTGTTCGCCAACAACGGCGAGGAACTGCAGAAAACCATCGACATCCTCAACGGACTCTCCTCGCTCAACGAGGCACTCGCTTGGATCGATGCACACCAACGGTGGGACAAGGAGAGCAAGGCCTACGAACTCTTCGTCAACGTGCTGCGCCGCCGCTTCCAATAACCCGCCGCCCTATGCTCTACGTCGTTCCCACACCGGTCGGTAACCTCGAGGACATCACGCTCCGCGCACTACGTATCCTGCGCGAAGTGGAACTCATCCTCGCCGAAGACACACGCACCAGCAGTATCCTGCTCAAGCACTATGACATCCACACCCCCCTGCGGGCCCACCATAAGTTCAACGAGCATGAGACATGCGACCAACTGGCCGACCGGATAGCCGCCGGCATGCAGG
Organism: Paludibacteraceae bacterium; assembly: GCA_017483945.1. GTDB lineage: Bacteria > Bacteroidota > Bacteroidia > Bacteroidales > Paludibacteraceae > Colicola. The sequence goes on from JAFUUE010000076.1 coordinate 9,340, forward strand.
TCGCACTGGTCAGCGACGCCGGCACACCCTGCATCTCCGACCCCGGATTCATGCTCGTGCGGGCATGCGTCGAGCGGGGGGCAGAGGTGCAGTGCCTGCCCGGACCCACAGCCTTCGTTCCCGCACTGGTGGACAGCGGACTGCCCAACGAACGATTCTATTTCGAGGGCTTCCTCCCACAGAAGAAAGGACGACTCACACGACTGCAGCAACTCGCCACACTCGACCACTCCTTCATCCTCTACGAGTCCCCCTTCCGACTCGTCAAGACGCTCAGCCAACTTGCCGACATCCTCGGCAACGAAAGACGTGCCGCCGTCTCACGAGAGATAAGCAAAATCCACGAAGAAACCCGCCGAGGCACACTATCCGAACTCGCAGACCACTTCACACAAACACCGCCCAAAGGTGAGATAGTCATCATCGTGGCCGGCAAATAAACAACCCTATGGGACAAATGAAATCCTTGGCGAAGGACACCGCCATCTACGGAGTAAGCAGTATCGTGGGCAAGTTCCTCAACTACCTGCTCGTCCCCCTCTATACCTACGTCCTGCGACAGACATCCGACTACGGTATCGTCACTAACCTCTATGCCTGGACTGCCCTCCTGCTCGTCATACTCACCTACGGCATGGAGACCGGATTCTTCCGCTTCGCCAACCGCGACGACTACGACCCCAAGCAGGTCTATCGCACCGCCTTCTTCACACTGCTCACCACCAGCACCCTCTTCGCCATCACCGTCGTCCTGCTGCGCCGGCCGATTGCCACACTCATGCACTACCCCGACCATGCGGAGTTCATCGCACTCATGGCCGTCACCGTCGCCATGGACGCCTTCGCATGTATCCCCTTCGCCTACCTCCGGTACAGCAAACGCCCGCTCATCTTCGCCGCACTCAAGCTGCTCTTCGTCATACTCAATATCGGCTTCAACCTGCTCTTCCTCGTCGTCTTGGGCAAGAACGATGTCTTCTACGTCTTCCTCAGTAACATCCTTGCTACCGCCATCCAGACCCTCTGCCTGCTGCCTTTCACACTCCCCCGAGGAGGCCGCTTCTCTGCATCCGTCCTGCGCGACATGCTCCGCTACTCCCTACCCCTACTCATCCTCGGAGTCGCCGGCATCATGAACCAGACACTCGACCGTATCCTCTTCCCCTATCTCTACCCCTATGCCGACGCCGAGGCGCAACTCGGCATCTACGGCGCGTGCTTCAAGGTGGCGATGGTCATGATGATGTTCACACAGGCCTTCCGATATGCCTACGAGCCCTTCGTCTTCTCTAAACACAAAGACCGACAGTCCGTTGAGGCCTATGCCGACGCCATGAAGTACTATATCATCTTCTCCTACCTCATCCTGCTCGGCGTCATCTTCTACCTCGACATCTTCCGCTATATCGTCTCGCCCGCTTACTGGGAAGGACTGCGCATCGTACCCGTCGTCCTATGGACCTATGTCTTCCAGGGCATCTACTTCAACCTCTCTTTCTGGTACAAACTGACCGACGAGACTCGCTGGGGAGCATGGTTCTCCCTCATCGGACTGGCTATCACACTCGTCCTGCAGGTCGTCGGCGTACCACGCATCGGCTACTGGGCATCATGCGGCAGCAGCCTCGTCTGCTACTTCGTCATCATGCTCCTCTCCTACTTCATCGGCCAGCACAAAGCACCTATCCCTTACGACCTGCGTAGCATCGGGTTCTACACACTCCTCACGCTCTGCCTGCTCGCCGCCTACTATGCCGCACGATTCTTCACCTCCGGACTCGTCATCCCCATGGCCGTCGGCACCGTCCTGCTCATCATCTATATCCTCATCCTCGTCCGACGCGATTTCCCCCTCTCCGGCCTACCACTCATCGGCAAATACTTCCCGCGACGCTGACTATACCGCCACCCTATCAAGACAGAAAATCACACACACCCTTGCATATATCCTTTTTTTGTAGTATCTTTGCAATCGAAATAGATATCCGACCATGAGCAGCAAAGATATTATAGCACAGATAAAGACAACCGCTGAACGCGTTTTGCCCAAAGGAAGTCACCTGCTGCTGTATGGCTCACATGCACGTGGCGACAATCGACCCGACTCCGATTGGGATTTACTTGTCCTCCTGAACAGACCGCAGAACGAGAATGAAGACTTCCGTACTATCTCCTACCCGATAATGGAACTCGGATTCGACATGGGACAGTATTTTAGCGTCCACACCTATACGCAACAGGAATGGGATAGCATGCATTTCCTGCCGTTCTATAAGAATGTCGAACAAGATAAAATTGTACTCCTATGAGCCTAAGCGAAGAAGAAAGAACCATCATCGTTGAATTGGAAAAAGAAAAGGCACGCAACACGTTTGCGGAAGTGGACATCTTGCGACAAGCCGGACTATGGAATAATATCGCCAATCGACTCTATTATGCAGCCTTCCATGCTGTGTCGGCACTCCTCATACATGACCATCATCAGGTCAGTACGCACCAGGGGGTTGTTATTATGCTCCATCAATATTATGTCAAAACGGGCATTTTATCGAAAGAAGATGGCGCCTTCTACTCCCAATTGCAGACAATGCGTGAGAAAAGCGACTATAACTGCACCTATAATGCTACGGAAGAGGACACCGCTCCACGAATCGGGAAAACAGATTTCATCAACAAAATCTTAGGACTGATAGAATAATCACTAAACCACACCATACCATGACAGATGTACTCAAAATCAACCCGGCTGACAACGTCGTTGTAGCCATCCAACCACAAAAAGCCGGCAACGTCATCCATATCGACGGACGCGACATCACCATCCTCGAAGACGTGCCCGCCGGACACAAAATCGCCATCACAGACATCGCCGAGGGCGAGAACGTCATCAAGTACGGCTTCCCCATCGGACATGCACGGGAGCCCAAGAAAGCCGGCGCATGGATGAACGAGCATAACATCAAAACCAACCTCGCCGGACTGCTCTCCTACGAGTACCACCCCCGCCAAGTCACGCTCGACATACCCGACGAACACCGCACCTTCATGGGCTATCGACGACCCGACGGACAAGTCGGCATACGCAACGAGGTATGGATCATCCCCACCGTCGGATGCGTCAACGGCATCATCAACCGACTCGCCGAACGACTCCGCCAGGAGACCGGCGCCGACAATATCTTCGCCTTCCCACATAACTACGGATGCTCGCAACTCGGTGACGACCACGAGAATACCAAGAAAATACTCCGCGACATGATTCACCATCCTAACGCCGGAGCCATACTCGTCGTCAGCCTCGGATGCGAGAACAACCAGCCAGACGTCTTCGAACAGTTCTGCGGCGACTACGACCACGACCGCGTGCGGTTCGTCGTCACACAGAAGATACAGGGCGACGAGGTCGAGTACTGCATGCCCATCCTCCGAGAACTCTACCTCAAGACCACACGCGACAAACGCGTCCCATGCCCCCTCAGCGAACTCCGCGTCGGACTCAAATGCGGTGGCTCCGACGGATTCAGCGGAATCACCGCCAACCCACTCCTCGGAGTCTTCAGCGACTGGCTCGTCGCACAAGGAGGGACCACCGTACTCACCGAAGTGCCCGAGATGTTCGGTGCCGAGACCATACTCATGGACCGATGCGCCAACCGCGAACTCTTCGACCAAACAGTCAGCCTCATCAACGACTTCAAGGACTATTTCCTCTCCCACGGAGAACCCGTCGGAGAGAACCCCTCACCCGGAAACAAAGCCGGCGGCATATCCACACTCGAGGACAAAGCCCTCGGCTGCACACAGAAATGCGGCAAGTCCCTCGTCCGAGGCGTCATGCCCTACGGAGAACGACTCCAAAACAAAGGACTCAACCTCCTCTCCGCACCCGGTAACGACCTCGTCGCATCCACCGCACTCGCCTCTTGCGGATGCCACCTCGTTCTCTTCACCACCGGACGAGGCACACCATTCGGCACCTATGTCCCCACCATGAAGATATCCACCAACTCCAACCTCTTCCGCAATAAACCGCAGTGGATTGACTTCAACGCCGGCGTCATCGCCGAGGGAGAAGACATGCAGGCCGTCGCCAAACGCTTCGCCGACCTCATCATCGATGTGGCCAACGGACAACAGACCAATAACGAACGCAACGGCTACCACGAGATAGCCATCTTCAAGACGGGAGTAACACTATAACCACCTTATAGTGAGCCCATTCGCACCATTCTATAGAGCCATCCGGTATGCCGTCTCCGGCGTACTGGATGTCCTTTTTCCGCCCCTATGCCTCGCCTGCGCACAGCGACCGCCGGAGGACGGAATGCCCGTCTGCAGCACATGCCTCGACGCTCTCCCGCGAACCGAACAGGCCGTCCTGCGGGGCAATATCACCGAAGAACTCTTCCTCCGCTCACCGCACTTCGACCACGCCGCCGCCTTCCTCTTCTACGACAAGGGGGACATCGTCCAGCGACTCATACACGCCATCAAGTTCCGCAACCACCCCGAGGCCGCACTGTGGCTCGGACAGGAAGCCGCAGCGGACATGCTGCACTCCTATTTCTTCGACGGCATCGACATCATCGCACCCGTTCCGCTCCACCCACGCAGGCTACGCCAACGCGGATATAACCAGTCCGAGTATATCGCCCGAGGCATACACAACATCACCGCTATCCCGCTCGACACCACCCACCTCCTGCGCGTACGCGACACCGCACAGCAGGCCCTCCTCACCGGTCAGGCACGACAAGCCAACACCATCGACGCCTTCCGCATCACGCACCCCGAAGACTGGTACCGCAAGCATATCCTCCTCGTCGATGACGTCGTCACCACCGGCAGCACCCTCCGCGCCTGCCTCCAGGCACTCTCCTCCGTCCGCGGCTGCCGCGTCTCCATCCTCACCCTCGCCAAAGCCCGCACTTAAGCCCCCACCTGGGACCCACCTGGGACGTGAAGCGATTAAGGCGCACCGAGTAGCGTCCGGTGGACGGTACGAGGAGTAAGTGCGCCGCGCGAGTCTGCGGAGCAGACATAGAATGCCTTATCGGCTCGCCCGCGATTCGCCGTCTACGGCGACCTGTTTTGACGTTTTGCTTCCGACTCCCCCCCCTCTTGGGGCGCACCCATTCCCGTCTCGGTACAGACCGCCCCCACGACAAATAATATGGAGTGCTACGCCTTGAATCTTAAATCTTAAATTTTAAATCTTAAATCAAAAAGTGTCACGCATTTCCCCCTTTTCCTGACATTTTGCTACCGCTCCGTTTCCGTAGAAAACCCGTACCAAACGGGAAGCGCCACCGACGGTAGAACGTAGCATTGCCCGATGACACAATGCTACGTTTTCTTCCGTTTTGCTTACATTTTGCTAAATCGAGGCCTCCGTCCGGCGAAGCCGATACAGCACCCACGTCAGAACCGCCGTCACGCACAGGCTCAGCACACCCAGCCACAGCGTCTCACCCGTACCCAGTCCGTCCACCGTCTCCTGCTCCACACCCGCCTGCGTGGCCGCATAGTAACTCACCACTGCCAACGCGTTGTTGGTGAAATGCATCAGCACCGGCAGCCACAGACTGCCGCTCCAACACAGCGCATAGCCGAACAGCGCACCTATCAGCATACGCGGCATAAAACCGTAGAACTGCATATGTATCGCCGAGAAGATAATCGCCGTCAGCCATATCGCACCACTCGGATTCTCACGCCCTCCACGCAACCCGTTCTGCAGCATCCCACGGAAGGTCAACTCCTCCGACAACGCCGGCAGCAACGCCATCAACCCGATATTCAACAGCAACTGCCCCACGCCGTCCGCCTGCATGAACCGCTCCGTCAACTCCGCCGCATTGGCCTCCTGAGCCTGCATCCACGCCTCCAATCCCGCCATGAACGACGGCAATGTCAGCTGCTGGTTCAGCCACCCCAACAGGTTGATTCCCGGCACGGCACATACCATCAGCAACACACCCGCCAACGCCGACCGACCATCCGGCAGCCGGTCCACATGCAGCCACCGGCCCGGCTCCGCCTGCCATACATACGCCAGCACCAACGGAGGCACCAGAAACACCGCCAGCGTCTGCATCAACTGGAACAAACGCAGACCATCAGTCGATTGCGGCGACGGCAACGACAGCCACACCACCATAGACACGACCATCAGCGCGCCTGCCAAACCCAACCACTGCAGCATCTTCACCGCCGCGTGGCTCTTCGCATATCGACCACGAAGCGTCATGACGCCAACGCCGCACGCAACGACTCCACCATCTCAGCGTACTCGCCCTCAGACAGATACACCTTCCCGGGGTTCATCTGGAACGTCCCGCCGTAGTCAGGACCGTCCACATACTTCGGCGCCAGGTGGAAATGCAGGTGGCTCAACTTGTCACTGTATGCGCCGTAGTTGATTTTCTCCGGCTTGAACAGCGCCTGCATCGCACGCGTCACCTGAGCCACATCGGCCATGAACAGGTCGCGCTGCTCGTCACTGAGCTCGTTCAGGTCATTGACATGACCGTCATAGGCTACCAGACACCGCCCGCGATAGGTCTGCTCCTTGAACAGGAAAGCGCGGCTCACACGCAGGTGACCAATCTCAATCATCAAATCATGAAGCGTCTGATTGTTCTGACAATACAGACAATTTTTCGGATCCGAATACATAACTATCTCAAACTATTTTGAACAATCTCAAACAATCTTGACTCACCTGGGACGCGGGCGGCCCGCCCGCGATTGCGCCACCGGCGCACCCATTCCCGTCTCGGTCACAGACCGTCCGTGTTTTTCCGTTGTTTTTGGCGGGTGGGTCATGGGGGTTAATATAAATAGTTTCCGATGTAAAAAACTATCTCCCCCTCCTCTCCCTCACTATCATCAGCGCCTGCTCGCGCAGGTCCTCCGGCAGCCGGATATTACGCAGCTGCAGACTCCGCACCCATGCCGCCACCTCCGACTCCTGCAGCGTCGTGAACACCTCGGCTATCATGTCATACTGCCCCTCCGTAAACTCCTCCGGCGCTATACCCGCCAGGGCGTCTAACTCCTCGTCGTCGAAATACTCCGCCACCGCATTCGTCTGCAGCAGCGTGTCGCGCTCGCACACCAGGTGCATCCCGCAGCACTCGCCACCATCCGCATCCGCTCTCGCCTCAACCGCGCGCCCCGGCCCTTCCGCCGCCTCAACCGCCGCCTCAACCGCCGCAGAACCGGCCAAAGCCTGCCCCGCCCTGCGACGCTCACGCATCTCGAAGGCCACGATAATAAACAGCCCCAGCCCCAAAAAAGCCGCCAAGATAATCAACGTATCCATCACTCGTCCGCCTTATCCTCCTCAAAACGCAGGTTATCTATGATGAACCCCTGACGCTCCGACGTGTTCTTACCCATGTAGAAAGCCAGCAGGTCACTCACCTTGTCGTCCTTGCGTAGCGTCACCTGGTCCAGCCGTATCTCCTTCCCGATGAAACCCTTGAACTCGTCCGGGCTAATCTCGCCAAGACCCTTGAATCGCGTTATCTCCGGGTTCTTCAGGCTGTCAATAGCCGCCTGACGCTCCTCCTCGCTGTAGCAGTAGCGAATCTCCTGCTTGTTCTTGACGCGGAACAGAGGCGTCTGCAGTATATACACATGCCCCTTCTTGACCAGGTCCGGGAAGAACTGCAGGAAGAACGTCAGCATCAGCAGCCGGATATGCATACCGTCCACATCCGCATCCGTCGCAATGATGACCTTGTTGTAACGCAACTCATCCAACCCGTCTTCTATATTCAGCGCCGACTGCAGACAGTTGAACTCCTCGTTCTCATACACCACCGACTTCGTCAGCCCGTAGCTGTTCAGCGGCTTACCCCGCAACGAGAACACCGCCTGCGTGCGCACATCACGGCTCTTGGTGATGGAACCCGACGCCGACAGACCCTCCGTGATGAAGATACTGCTCTCCTCACGCAAGTCATCATCCGCATCCTTCGACGAACGCACCGGCTTCGCGTCATTATAGTGTATCTGGCAGTCACGCAACTTGGGGTTGTTCAGCAGGTTCTTCTTCGCACGCTCACGAGCCGCCTTCGTCACACCCGCTATCGCCTTGCGCTCTTTCTCGCTGTCCTGTATCTTCTGCAGCATCACCTCCGCCACCTCAGGGTGCTTGTGCAGGTAGTTGTCCAACTGCTGCTTGACAAAGTCGTTGACGAACTTATTGACCGACAGCCCACCCGTCGGGGACATGTCCTTGCTGCCTAACTTCACCTTCGTCTGGCTCTCGAACACCGGCTCCTCCACGTTGATAGCTATCGCACCCACTATACCGTTGCGGATATCCGCCAGCTCCTGGTTCTTGTTGAAGAACTCCTTGATAGTGCGGCCGATAGCCTCGCGATAGGCCGCCTGGTGCGTGCCGCCCTGTATCGTGTGCTGACCGTTGACGAACGAGAAATACTCGTCACTCGGCTGGTCTGTGTGCGTCAGCGCTATCTCTATATCCTCTCCGCGCAGGTGGATAATCGGATACAGCGGCTCCACCGTCATGTTCTCCGTCAGCAGGTCGAACAGACCGTTCTTCGACAGGAACTTCTTCCCGTTATACACTAACGTCAGCCCCGTGTTCAAATACGCGTAGTTGCGCATCATCGTCTCTATGTAGTCGTCGCGGAAACGGTAGTTCTCAAACAAGCCCTTGCTCCCATCCGGCGTGAACGTGATGATGGTCCCCTGCCGCAGCCCCTCCGTGTTGTCCTGTATGCCGCTGTCTGTCACCAGATGCCCGCGCTCAAACGTAGCGATACGTGTCTTGCCCTCGCGCACGGACTGCACGCTGAACGACGACGACAACGCATTCACCGCCTTCGTGCCGACACCGTTCAGTCCCACGGACTTCTTGAACGCCTTGCTGTCGTATTTGCCGCCCGTATTGAGCAGACTCACCGCCTCCACCATCTTACCCAACGGTATCCCACGCCCGTAGTCCCGCACACGAACCATCTGCACCGCCTTCTCATCCTCCTTTTGACCTTCGACTATCGACTTTCGACTATCTACTATCTCCACCTCGATGCTCTTGCCTTCCCCCATCCGGAACTCGTCAATCGAGTTGTCCACCGTCTCCTTCACCAGCACGTATATACCGTCATCCGAGTGACTGCCGTCACCTAACTTACCGATATACATGCCCGGACGCAAACGGATATGATCCATGTCATCCAAGTGGATAATATTGTCGTCATTGTACGCGACACTCGGCGCCGTTGTCAAAATATCATCTGCCATATCTTCTCTCTGTATAACACCCTGCGGGCATTCGTCTTGTTATCTCTTATCCCCCGGCTCGTCTTACGGCCTACGGGGCTATATCGGACTGCAAAGATACAAAAAAAAGCACACATATGCAAGAAAAACATATTTTTTCGCCCCTCCCCCTTGCGTATTTCCCCAAAAAGCACTACCTTTGCACTCGCGTTCGCCACCCTCGGACACGGACTGCCGCTCCGGCGGCATTAAGTCCTCGGGGGCTCCGCTCTCAGCCTGCGAACATCGTTCTTGGCGGTTGGGCGATGCCGACGAGAGTGCGAACGCACCGCCAACGGATAACGATTGTGACCCGAATGGCAAACCCGAAAAAGAACTTGAGCTTGCGAAAGTTGTTTTTCGGAGAGCGACAGCACGACGCGCATTAACGAACGCAGTTCGTTCCGCGCGCAGTCGTCGCTGGCGCGACAGGGGCTATTCTTGGTTTTGACAGCAGGTAGAATGGATGTGTAAGCACGCCGGGCACTGCAGAGACGCCCGTTAATCTCGTCTGTAAAACAATAACTGGCAACAACAACTATGCTCTCGCTGCCTGATCGAAGTACAGTAGGTCAGCC
>JAFUUE010000077.1 GCA_017483945.1 Paludibacteraceae bacterium
GCCCGCGATTCGCCGCCAAACGGCGACTCCACAGGACACAATAGACACCTCTGCGCCTTGGAGGCGCACCCGCGGGCGAGCCGCCCGCGTCCCCGGCGGATCAGTCTGTCTCATACTCTGCTTTTGACTTTCGACTTTTGACTTTCGACTAATATAAATGACCCTCTTTTCCGAAAAAAAATACACTCCGCTCTTGCGTATATGCAATATTTGTTGTATCTTTGTGGCGTATTTGCTGTTTTTGTACATTAACCCAACTTAACGCCCCAATGGTAAGTCTTCTTTCTACTATCTCTTTTGCGGCCCTGGCGCTGGGATTCCTTGTCTCGCTGGCAGCCGCGGGAGTCATGTTGCTTGTGGTCTCGCTCCTCGGCTCCGGCCGCTCCCTGCAGGCCCTCAGTTATATCGTCGCCGTCGTGGTGCTGGTTCTGCTGGTGCTGCCCAACTCGCTGTTCTTCGGCTTGATAGGAGTCCGGGAAGGACTGGAGGTCTATCGCGAACAGATAGAGCACCCCGAAGCCTCGTCGTTGCAGAACCTGGTGCAGATGGGCACGGACGTCCTGCAGGACTTCCTCCCCGGCGTAGCCGAAGAGGTGCAGCCCTATACCGACAAGGCTAACGAACTGTTGCAGGCCAACCGCGATGAGGAGATTCGCAAGGTGGATAACCACCTGCGCCGCGTGAAGCGCTATATCTGGGTGGACGCCATCGTCATCACCGTCATGTGGCTGCTGGGATGCCTCATCATCTTCGCCACACTGCGCACCGCCGGCGCACGTACCACCTCGCGTTCGGCACGCGTGGCTCGCGACTCGCGGGAACGATCACGACGCGCACACCGTTGACAAACTGCCTGTTACGGCATACAGATAAGTACCAAACAATTCAAATCTAAATACAATTATGGCACAAAGTTATTGCAATTCCAACCACATCCTGGTGGGTCTGGGTGGTACCGGAGGTAAAATCCTCAAGGCGTTCAAAATGCGTATGTTCGAGGAGTTCCCCGATGCTGCCGACCGCGACAAACAGCCTGTCGCGCTCCTGTATATCGACTCCACTGACGAGATGATGGGCATCGGGCGCCCCGATTTCCGCGTAATGGGTATGGACGCTTCCTTTACCCAGAGTGAGTTCCTGAATATCAAGGCTGTGGATGTCGTCCACATCCTCGACCATATAGACAGTTATCCCGCCCTGAAGGGCATTGTGGAGAACGTCAACGCCGTCAAGTCGGCCATCGGCAACCTCGGCGCGGCCGCCGGCCAGAAACGTCGTGCAGGACGTCTGCTCTTCGCCGCCAACGCCATCGCCTATGTCAATGCGCTCAAGAACGCCTTTGCCAAGTGCGACTCCATCTCCCATAACTCCGAGAAACCCCTCAATATCCATATCTTCGCCGGCTTGAGCGGCGGTACGGGCTCCGGCTCTATCGTGGACGCTGTCGTACAGGCCCGTAAGACCTTCCCCGACTCCGTCATCTCTGTCTATGCGATGATTCCCGAGATGAACCTGCCCAAGGCTAACATGGACCAGGGACGCTACTACCAGAACGGCTATGCCGCACTCAACGAGCTTAACGCCCTGCAGGCTAACCGCTTCCATCCCGCCGACGTCACCAGCGCAGGCAACAAGGCCAAACAGTTCCGCGAGACGGCGGGCGGCGTGGCTAACGGTCTCACACTCTACAGCAACGTCAACGAGAACGGACTGACTATCAACTCGCTGAGTGAGCTGCCCAAGATAGTGAGCGACTTCGTCTATTCGCGTATCTTCCTCATCAACCCCGACGATACCATCAACGAGGACATCATCCGCGCCTACTCCTACGAGAACATGGATGACTTCCGCTACGAGTATGACGAGACTAAGAACCAGGACGCCAACGGACAACTGCCCATCGCCCGTACCAAGAAGATTAACTCCTTCGGTATCAAGCGCGTCATGTATCCCGAGCTGCGTATCCTCAAGCATATCACCTATACCGTAGGCGAGCGCGTGCTCTATCAGTTCAAGTACAACAACTGGCGCGAGAACCTCGGCTACGTGGACGAGGAGCCCAACAAGGACTACCGCGAGATGTACTTCAACGATGCCAACCTGGCCAAGTGGATGATTGACGACAAGCACCTGACCCTGGAGCAGATGATTCTGCCCGCCGACATCGAGAAGAAGTATCCCAAGTTCAACGACTACTGGCACGACAAGGCCATCGACTACTCCGACGAGGCCAAGCAGGCGGAGAACCCGCTCAACGAACTGGATAATATCCTCGCCGACTTCTACGCCAAGCAGTTCCGCAAGGTGGGCGTGCCCGAGTTCTTCAAGGGCAAGGAGCGCGCTATCCCCGAGATGACACGCGAGATACGCCGCACCATCGAGCACGAACTCTACGGCAAGTGGCACGACGGCGAGTTCTCCATCGTTGAACTCCAGAAAGTGAGCAAACTGCTCGGCGAATACCTCGGCGAGAAGAAGAAAGACCTCGACGCCCAACTGGCTAAACTCAATAAGGACTTCGAGGAGATTAACGAAGACCGTCAGGCTAACGTGAGCGAGTGGGCAAGCAAGGGCTTCCTGGCCAAGAAAGTGTTCGGCGGAGACAACAACTCCTTCTCCGAGCATCAGGAGATTCTGACCGACTACTACACCGCCAAGACGCAGATTGAGGCGATGGAGTTCGCGCGCAAACTGCTGGCTAAGTTGTTCCTCGAGTGGGGCAAACTGGATGCCGACATCTCGGCCTTCGGACAGAAGATATCCGACGCCATCGACGAGACCGAGCGCCTCATCGCCGCGCAACGCAAGGTCAACAAGGGCCTGGAGGACATGAAGGGTGCTGTCATCGAAGTCAGCGAGGAAGAGTCGATGGTTGAGTTCGAGGAAGAACTCAAACTGGACAAGATTGACATGCCCAATATCGCCCGCCAGATACGCGAGGCTATCCTCCCGCAGGCGGAGTTCACCAACTTCGGCGATCTGGCTAACACGCTCACCGTGGACATCGTCAAGGACGCCTTCGACGTGCGCCTCTCGGAAGTGGTCAAGACCAAGCACGCGGAGAAAGCCGACAGCGACACCAAGGTCCTCGGACTCAACATCCTCACCCAGCTGCAGCAGAAACTGACCACCGACGAGGCTATCCAGCGCTTCGCCCTCGACATCGTAAAACAGAGCGGTGTCTATCTCAAACTCAACACCGACCAGATGCAGCTCCACGTGCGCAATAACGAGGGTAACCTCTCGCCCACCAACCCCGCGTCGGTCAACAAGAAGGTCATCTTCGTCTCCATCCCCTCGCCCGACAAGAACGAGAGCCTGAAGCTGTTCGCCGACAAGCTGGAGAAAGCCTTCAACAACTCCTTCAGCCAAGGTGCTGCCCAGACCATCATCCGCATCAACAAGAAGAGTCCGCGTCAGAACGAGCTCTCCATCATCTCGGTTCAGTACTGCTACCCGATCCGTGCTATCTCGTGGATGGAGCCCTACAAGGAGCGCTACGAGCAGTTCCTGCACACCGGCAACCAGAACACCGACATCCAGAACGCCATCCTGCTGCATAGCGAAGGCGACGGCAAGGATCTGCCCTCGCTCTTCGTGGTAGAGCATGCCGAGGAGATTGCCGCCAAGAGCGCACAGTCGGCCGCTGCTCCCGCTGCACCCCAGATGCCCCCGATGGGCGGTATGCCGACTCCCCCGCCGATGGGTGGCATGCCCACACCCCCGCAGGCCAAGCCGCAGATACAGCTCCACCTCTCCGTCGCAGGACAGAGCTACGGACCGTACGACTACGACACCTGCGAGCAACTGGTCAAGAACAAACAGCTGACCGAGCAGTCGATGGTGTGGATGGCCGGTATGCCCGCATGGGCGCCCGCAAGCACCGTCGCCGAACTCAAAGCCCTCTTTGCTCCGGCACCTCAGATGCCCCCGATGCCCCCCGCCGGCGGACCCCAGATGCCGCCTATGCCCCCGCAGATGCCCCCGATGGCGTAAGTGTGGCATAGTTTTTGCTAACATGAGTAATAACCCTTCAACCGAATAAAACAATATGGCACAGAGAAGAAGTGACCGTGAACGTTACAAATACGGAATCTGTCTGAATGACGAGTGTTCCAAGTGTAAGTCCAAAGAAGTACAACAAATATCCGCCCGCAAGGAGTTCGTCTGCGAAGAGTGCGGCGCCGAGTTGCGCGAGTGTCCGCCCCCCAAGAAGACTAATCCGAAGCCTATTATAATAGGTGTGGTGGCAGTATTGCTGCTCGGAGGTATCGGAGCGGCTGTGGCTCTGCTCCCCAAGAGCGAGCCGCAGGACGAGCCCGCGCCCGTGGAGCAGGTGGCCGAAGAGCCCGCTCCCGCAGAGCCTGCCGTAGAGCCGGAGCCTGCCCCGGAACCCGAACCCGTCGCAGCACCCGAGCCTGCCCCGCAGGAACCGAAGAAAGCCGCACCCGCGCAACCCAAGCTCGACTACGGTAAGTGGAACGGCGGATGGAAGAACGGACTGCCTCACGGCACCGGCACCATGACCTACACCAAACAGCACCTCATCGACAAACGGGACCCCCAACAGCGTACCGCCGAAAAGGGCGACTACATCATGGGCGAGTTCTACGAGGGCAAACTGGTGCAAGGTGTCTGGAAAGGTGCTGATAATGAGGTGAAAGGTCACATCATGATTGGCCGCTGATGAAAGCAAGACATCTGATAAGCATAATCGGCTTGGTTCTTTTGCCCCTCTGCGCAGGGGCAAAAGAACTGCCGTGTTATGACGGCGTCAACCCGCTCATATGTCAGTTCCTGAACCGCTACATCAACGAACTGCTCGCGTGGAACCGCACGGACGCCTCCCTCGAGCAGAAAATGCGCGACGATAAGTTCATCGTTCTCGAAGGAATCCTAGACATTGTAGCTACCTTTGACGAACAGACGACCTTCTCCCTGGTGCGCTATGACGACAAGGCCTATGAGGCGGCCTGGGACCGGAACGGCCGGTGCCTGCTGCGGGTGGCGTTCCCTATCCAATATGAGCTGCTCTTGGGCATGTCTCAGCAGGAGGTGGAGCAACACCTGCAGGAGTATATCGTCAGTGCCTCCCCGCGTATCGATATGGAGCCGATGAACATGAGCGTGGACAGCGTCGCCCCCGGCGTGTGGAAGACGCACTACTCGGACTATTATCAGGTGGAGTCGCTCAATACGGACTGCTATTTCGTCCATGATACCCGGGGCGGCCTGCGTTATCTGGATGACCCCGCGCACTTGGACTATGCCGTGTCGAACCTCTTCCAACAAGGACTGGGGAGAGACCTGGTTATGCAGGTGTCGCAGAGCGTCTATGGCTTCAAGCATCTGCACTATACGGTCGGCCTGCAACAGTGGCTCGACTACTGCCAGCAGGAGGGCTTGACCTCCTTCGTCGCAGTAGAAGAGGAGTCGGATACCCACCTGAAGGTGCTGGTCATCGCTCGTTGTAACGACTTGGGATACAACCATATCCTGTCCGTGCTCGTGCCGCGGGACTTCCTGACGAATCCCCGTGCTATACTCAATGCCAAGGTCAATGCGTTTATTCCCACGCATAATGTGGCTAACCTGTACGAACAATACACCAATAAACCTAAAAAGCAGAGACAATGGGAAGACTAACCTGTTCGGCAGCGGCCTTGCTGCTCGCCGCTTCACTCTTTGCGCAAGCCCCCGCATCCGATGCGGTAGCGCATATCAATAATATCAAGTCGCAGAGCGACATCTATCTCTATGCCGAGTCCACCGCCCAGACGTGGCAGGACGCGCTCGATAACGCCAAGTACCTGCTGGAGGTGGAGGTCGAGTCCTGGGCGAAAGAGGTGGCCGGACAAGAGGATGTGTCGGCATACGTGCTCCAGTTGCAGAACGACATGCTGGAGATTCAGTCCATGCGCGGAAGTCGCTATCGCGCTTTCGTCTATGTCAAGAAAACGGACATCGTGCCCTATCCCAAGAAGGACAACCTCATGATAGTCCCCGCTAACAGGGACGGCGCACAGGTCCGCTCGGTCAAGCCCGAAGAGAAGGGCGGCAAGGAGGAGGCCCAACAGCCTGCTCCCCGGCCGGATAACAACCGGGGTCAGTTCGTCATCCAAGGTGATGATGCACCCGAGAAACCCGCCCTCACACCCATCGAACAGGGCATGCTCAGCGTGAAGAAGAACACGGAGATAGGCACCTATATCACCCGCCTGAAGAAAGAGGGCAAGTCCGTTCAGCACGGCAAGTATAGCGAGATGCCCGACGGCGTGGAGTGCCGCCTCTTCGTCTATAACCGGGAGGGCAATATCGTCGCCTGTCTGCTCCGTAAGGCCGACGGCTCTTTCCGTAACCTCAAGACGGGCCAACCCGATGATATTCAGAACTATCACGGATGCGGCGGCTACTGGTTCCTGCTTAAGTAAGAAGTATATACTAAAAAATAACACAACGATATGACACGTAAAACCTTGTTCGCTATGCTCATGCTGTGCCCCCTGTTGGCTTGGGGAGAGGTGAGCATTACTATCTCGGACGGAATAGAGAATCAGACTATCAAGCAAAAGATGGAGCACACCATGTCGGCGCTCCTGACCGAAATCAACAACGCGCAGGCGCAGGGACGTGCACTGAGCTTCAAGGGACTGGATGTCCCCGAGTCGGTGCAACTGTCGCTGTCGATGCTCTGGGAGAACTCGCCCTTCCTCTGTACCGACGAGGTCATAGTGGAGCGCGGCCTGACTACCGGAACGGGCTTCCAGGTACGTAATATCCCCCTGGAGATGAAGCCGCGCGATGCCAAGTTCAACGAGGAGGAGTACCAGGAGGCGGTTATCAGCTTCGACAAGAAAGGTGTGCTTGAGAGCTTCTACCTCTCGCTCAACATGAACCTCTATATGCAGGTCGTCCGCGGCAACAAGGAGATAACCGACCTGCGCCGCCGCCAACTGATTCTGGACTATGTCGAGCAGTTCCGTACTTCCTATAACACCAAGGACATCAACTTCTTGGAACAGGTGTTCAGCGACGACGCCCTCATCATCACAGGTAAGGTCATCAAGCAGACCAAGAATGATATCAAGCTGCCTGACAAAATCGTCTATAAGAAGCAGAGTAAGCAGGAGTATATCAATAATCTGCGTCGCGTCTTTGCCAACAATAGTTATATCAAGGTGACCTTCGACGAGATTAAGGTCATGCGCCATCCGGTCAATCCTAACTTCTACGGCGTCACCCTCCACCAGGGCTATACCGCCAGTCGCTACCACGACGACGGCTACCTCTTTCTCCTCTGGGACTTCTCCGACGAGGAGCACCCGAAGATTCATGTCCGTACATGGCAGCCCGACCAACTCAACGGCACCCGCATGCCTGAGGATGAGATATTTAATGTGAACGATTTCGAGATTTAATCCTATGCGTACTCGCCTCTTCCTGCTCATTACATGCTTGTTGACCGCGTGGATGCCGTCGGCCCTGGCACAAGGGACCGCGGACGATGCCCTGACGGTCAATAGTTTCTCCTGCGACTTGGTGGACCTGTCGGCCGCTACGCACCCGCGCGAAGACCTCAATGGTGACATCTGTGCACTCGTCAAGGTGCAGATGCTCTTCAACGAAGCGGCTGTCTCCTTCGGAGGTAATGTCATGGGCGATGTGCAGGAGCAGAAGAACGAGTACTGGGTTTATCTCACGCAGGGCACCAAGCGCCTGAAAATCACACACCCTAACTACCCGCAACTGCTCGTCGTCTTTGCCGATGTGTCGAATGGCGAGATTAAGGCGTTGGAGTCCAAGATGACCTATCGCCTCGTCATCAACGTGCCTGCCCAGCAGGTCATTGAGGTGCACGACACTATCGTTGAGGGCTTTGACACCAAGTTGGCCGAGGCGCGCGCCATGAAGCGCGACTACCCCAAGCATGCCGAGACCGAGTACTACCGCAAGGCCGTCCTCCTCTACGAGGCGGTGATGAACCATTCCCAGTGCCCGCCCGACATGCTCAAACAGTTGCAGGAGGACTACGACGCCATGCGCTTTATGCGTAAATATACCTACAACTACGAGAAGCAAACGGCTCAGGCTCAGCGCCTCAGCGCCTCTTTTGGTGCTACGTCCGATACGGTCTATAACAGCCTGCTGGTCGCCTATAAGTGCACCCGCAAGCTCGTAGAGGACTATCCTACACCGGCCTTCAAGGCCATCTCCGACTCCGCCTATACGCGTCTGGCCAAGCACCCGAAAGCCGCTTCCGGCAAGGTGGCGCAGACCGTCACACGCAAGCGGATTGTCGTCATGGGAACGGTCACGCTCAAGACGGCCTCCATGCAACTCGCAGCGGTCAATATCTATGCCGCCAAGGACCTCAAACCCGCGGCTAAAGACCTGAAACTCATCGGCCGGGTGCAGGCCGACGGCTCCTATCGCGTCATCATCCCCGACGGATACAGCCATATCCTCTTTGACGGCGAGAAGAAGGCGCACCCCGTCGCCGAGTCTCAGACACTCAACGTCGAGATACGCTAACCGAATATACGAACTATTCCCTATCAGACTACTATGAAACGACTGCTCTGTTTTCTGTTGATGACCCTCACGCTCGCACCTGTCTGCCTGACGGCCGCACCCGCTGACACCAAGGCCAAAAAGGAGAAGAAAGACAAGAAAGAGAAGACACCTTATGTCTGGGACTGGGACGGCACACGCTCCGGAGACAAGGACTTCGACGACTACCTCGTCGCGGTGGATAACCTCTGGAAGAACATGCAGACCTATTCCGCTACCTTCGAGCAATATACCTACTGCCAGGACACCTTGGCTATCAACGGCAAGTACTATGTCATGGCCTACATGCGCGACAAGAATAACAACAAGGTCACCCGCAGTCAGGCTAACTGGCAGGTCTATCACTCGGTGCTCGCCGGAACGAGTATCGTGCTGGATGCCACCAGTGCCTCGCTCCTGACCGCTTCCGCCACGCTGGCCCTGCCTAACCTCGGGCTGAATGCCCTCTTCTTCGGCAAGTACATGAAGGGAGGGCCACTCGTTATCGCACGGGGAACCAAGGAGATGGCCGCTATCGCCAAGACCAACAAGGCCAATGCGCGGGCATGGAAAGCCGCACAGGCTGCGGCCGTGGACCCCGCCACGCTCGGAGTGTTCTCCGACGAGGTGGTCGAGAAGATGAATAAGTGCTGCTACCTAAAGGAGATTGTCGTCACTGACCCCGAGTACACCGTCGTTGTCGAGACCATGACGGCCAAGTCCGAGGAACAGATGCAGGCCGAACTGGCGGCACTGGGCGACAGTTGGGAGAGCACTATCGTGCTGCCCGAGGACGCCGGTCAATCGCTCAACGACCTCGATAACCTCGACGACTTGGATGATTTGGATTAACCCTCGCCCCGTTTCCCCCTCGTTTCCCCTTTATATTCCCTCCGCTTCCTCTCCGCTCAGGTAACGCTCAGGTAACGGACAATGTCTAGGATTGGTACGGGATTGGTACGGGATTGGTACGGGGCAGGTACGGGTCAGGTTCGGGTCAGGTTCGGGTCGCGGTCGGCATCCTCGGTCTTCGGAAGCGCGGCCAATGCCGCGACCGCGGGCGAGCCGCCCGCGTCCCAGGCGAGTCGGATAACAGAGATGAAACAGAGCTGAGGGGTCTAAGTGTATAAGAAAGAGAGGTTTACGCCTCTCTTTCTTCGTATTTGTCTAAGGCATAGGCCATTAGTGTTCTGCCTTTGTCGATTATCTCCGTGGCTCGGTCGAAGTCGAACGTCGTATATTCGTCCTGCGCCATTTCCACGACGATGTCCGGCTTCATCAGTTCCGTCATCAGTCGGCAGTTGGCTTGTATCTGCAGGTCTATCGTACGATTGAGCAGTTCAAAGGCCGTCGGTGTAGCGGGGCCGTCGTTTTGTCGGCTGCTATCCAGGCTGTTAGCCACCCACTGCCAGGCATGCTCCATCTTGTCGCCGATGCTGCCTAACTTGTCCAGCACCGCCGGCGAGTCGGGTAGGGTCCATGTCTCCTGCGACACCTTCTGCATGACGCTGCGACCGGAGATGTTGACGCCGACGAGCAGGTCCCCCTCCCGCCGCGCTACCCGGTTGAGCGGTAGCGGGTTACACAGCCCGCCGTCCACCAGCAGCGTATCCTGCCATTGCACCGGCTCGAAGCACAGCGGTATAGAGATAGACGCGCGGATGGCCTCGAACAGCGAACCGCTGCGGAACAGCACCTCGCGCGAGTGGATAATATCTGTTGCTACCAGCGTCAGCGGTATCGGCAGCGTCTCTATCGCGCAGTCCGGCACCCACTCTTGAATAGCCTGCATCACGCGGTCACCCTTGACCACATGACTCAGCCCGATGGAGAAATCCGTCAGCGACAGCACCTGCTGACGCGTCAGCGAAGAGAACCATGCACGCGCTTCGTGCAGTTTGCCGGCGGCATAGATACCGCCTATCAGACTGCCCATCGAGCAGCCGGACAACGATGTGATTCGATAGCCGCGGCGCTCTATCTCCTCGATGGCACCTATATGGGCCAGACCACGGGCACCGCCACTGCCCAACGTGAGCGCTACATTGCGGGAATGAGAATGTTCTGACATAACTTTTCTTCCTTTATACGTGACTTTGCTGCAAAGTTACGAATAATTTTGCATATATGCAAAAAAAGTAGTACCTTTGCATACGCTACATTACGAACATTATGGAAAGACATTATTTATCTTATCTGAACAACGTGATTGTTCGCAAGTGGGAGGAACCCGCGCTGACGAATTATGGTAGTGACGAGGAATATACCTTCGGTGAGATGGCGGTGGAGATGTTGCGTCTGCATTCGCTTTTCCGCCTCTTGGGTATTCAGAAGGGGGATAAGATAGCCCTCGCCGGTCGCAACTCCGCCCGGTGGGCCATTGCTTATCTGGCTATCGCTTCCTACGAGGGCGTGGTAGTCAGTATATTACAGGACTTCCAGCCCGAAGATATCGCGCACCTCTGCCGCCATTCGGACGCCAAGATGCTCTTCGTGGGTCCCTATGTGTGGAAGAACCTGCAGAAGGAGGACCTGAGTGCCCTGGATGCCGTTATCGGATTGAGCGACTGGGGCTTGCTGCGCGGCAGCGAGGTGATTCAAGAGAAGATGTCGCATTGGCACGAGGCATTCCGCAAAGAGTGCCCTATCGGCCTGCAGCCGGAGGACGTGCATTTCTCGGCCGACCCCGACACCCTCGCGCTCATCAACTATACCTCCGGCTCTACCGGTTCGCCCAAGGGCGTCATGCTCAACGGACGCTCGCTCAGTAACAACGTGGAGACCGGCATGGATTTCCTGCCAGTCCCGCCTAAAGCGCGCTTGGTCAGCATGTTGCCCCTGGCGCATATGTTCGGACAGATATGCGAGTTCCTCTATCCGCTCTGTTCCGGATGCCATATTTATTTCCTCACCAAGACCCCGACCCCCAGCATCCTGCTCCGGGCCTTGCAGGAGGTGCAACCCTACGCCGTGGTCATGGTGCCGCTCGTCATCGAGAAGATATACAAGAAGAACCTCAACCCGCTGTTCTCCATGCGCGCTATCCGCTGGTTCTGGAAAACGCCCGTCATCGGTGACATCATCAAGGGCGCCGTCAAGAAGCAGCTCAAGAAGTCCTTCGGCGGCAATATCAAGTACTTCCTGCTCGGCGGCGCGGCCCTCAATCCCACCGTCGAGGACTGCCTGCTGGACATCCATTTCCCGCTCACCATCGGCTATGGCATGACCGAGTGCGGCCCCCTCATCGGCGGTAACCACCCCAAGAACTTCAAGGCACGCTCCTGCGGACGCCCTGTGCTCAATATGCAGGTGCGTATCGACCAACCCAATGCCGAAGGGGTGGGGGAGATACTGGTCAAGGGCGAGAACGTCATGCTTGGCTATTACAAGAACGAAGAGGCCACGCACCAAGCCTTCACCGAGGACGGATGGATGCGCACGGGAGACCTCGGCACACTCGACAAGAAGCAGAATATCTACCTTCGCGGCCGCAACAAAACGATGATTCTGGGCGCTAACGGACAGAATATCTACCCCGAAGAGGTAGAGGACAAACTCAATAACATGGAGGGCGTCGGCGAGAGTATCGTGGTCGAGCGTGAGGGACGGCTCGTCGCCCTCGTCTTCCCCGAGGAGACCGTCGCACGCCAACTCTCCCTGGAGGAGATACAACGCATGATGCGCGAGAACCTGCAGAAGCTCAACACCCTCATCCCCGGCTACTCGCAAGTGTCGGACATCGAGCTCAAGGAAGAGCCCTTCGAGAAGACCCCCAAGAAATCAATCAAGCGTTTCCTCTATAAGTAAGCAACGTGTAGCATGGATATACTGGAGAAAATAGACGGCCTCGACGCCCGTTTCCACGAGGTAGGACTGCTCATCACCGACCCTGCGGTCATTGCTGACCAGGCTCGTTATGTGCGTCTTAACCGCGAGTATCACGACTTGGAACGCGTCCTTAAGGCCACGGCGCAGTATCGCCAACTGAGGCATAACCTGGAGGAGGCGCGGCAGATACTGCATACCGAGCAGGACCCCGAGCTGCGTGAGATGGCGCGGGCCGAACTGGACGAACTGGAGCCGCAACTGCCTGCCATGGAGGAGCAGATAAAAATCCTCCTGCTCCCCCAAGACCCTGAGGACGGCAAGAACGTCGTCATGGAGATTCGCGCCGGAACGGGAGGGGACGAGGCCTCGCTCTTCGCCGGGGACCTCTTCCGTATGTACACCAAGTACTTCGAGACGCACGGCTTCCGCCATACGGTGTCCTCCTTCTCCGAGGGCGCCGTCGGGGGATTCAAGGAGATAATCTTCAATGTCACAGGCGAGAATGTCTATGGCACGCTCAAGTACGAGTCGGGTGTCCATCGTGTGCAACGCGTGCCGGCTACCGAGACGCAGGGACGCATCCATACCTCCGCCGCCACGGTGGCCGTACTGCCCGAGGCGGATGAGTTCGAGGTGCATATCAACGAGGGGGAGATACGCTGGGAGACCTTCCGCAGCGGCGGCGCCGGAGGCCAGAATGTCAACAAGGTAGAGTCCGGCGTGCGGCTCCGCTACAACTGGCGTAACCCCAATACCGGCGAGGTGCAGGAGATACTCATCGAGTGCACCGAGACGCGCGACCAGCCCAAGAACAAAGAGCGCGCCCTCTCGCGGCTGCGCACGCAGATATACGACCGTGAGCACCAGAAATATATTGACGACATCGCGGCACGGCGCAAGACCATGGTCTCCACCGGCGACCGCTCGGCCAAGATACGCACCTACAACTACCCGCAAGGGCGCATCACCGACCACCGCATCGGCTACACCGTCTATAACCTCCAGGCTTTCATGGACGGTGACATCCAGGGCGTGATAGATGCGCTGCAGGTGGCGGAGAATGCCGAGCGTCTCAAGGCCGGCGAATAGTGCCCCGCGAAACCACTTACACCGATGTTCCTATTCTATACACCCGACATAGACCTCTCGCCGGTGCTCTCTGAGGAGGAGAGTGCCCACTGCGTGCGCGTCCTGCGCATGACCCGCGGAGATGAGATTGTGACTACGGACGGACGCGGGATGTTCTACTATGCGCGCATCACTAACCCCCATCCGAAGCATTGCGAATTCGAAATCATGCGCCGCGAACAGCAGCAACCGACACATCCCTTCCACCTGCATATAGCCATCGCACCGACCAAGAACATCGAACGTCTGGAGTGGATGGTCGAGAAATGTACCGAGATAGGTGTGGACGAGATAACGCCCCTCCTGTGCCGCTTCTCCGAACGCAAACTCATACGGACGGACCGGTTGGAGAAAATCATGCTCAGCGCCGCCAAACAGAGCCTGCGACCCTACTTTCCGCACCTCAATCCGCTCACCGACTACAACACTTTCGTCGCCGGTGCCAACGAGCAGACGCGCTTTATCGCACATTGTTACAAGGAGGATAAACGCCTGCTTCGTAATGAGATACAGCCCCGGCAATCCTGCCTCGTGCTCATAGGACCGGAGGGGGATTTCTCTCCCGAGGAGGTGCAACTGGCTTTGGATAAGGGCTTCGTTCCCGTATCGTTGGGCAACAGCCGCCTGCGTACCGAGACGGCCGGAGTTGTCGCCTGTCATACCGCTATACTGATGAACGAGTGATGCCGGACCGTCTCATACATATGGACCAACAAGCCCTGCTTGCCGTCAATGGCTGGCATGCCCCTTGGGCGGATACGCTGATGTGGTTTGTGTCGGCTTGGTGGACATGGCTCCCGCTGTATCTGCTCATGCTCGCAGCTGTCGTATGGCGGTATCGGCTCGACATACGACAGCTGTTATGCCTGATTCTCGCCTTTGCCCTTGCCGTCGGACTGGCGGACTGGGTCTCCTCCGGCCTGATAAAACCGTGGGTCGGCCGCTTGCGTCCCACCCATGAACCGGCATTGGCGGGACTCGTACATACGGTACGCGGATATACGGGAGGGCTCTACGGCTTTGTCAGCAGCCATGCCGCCGACACGATGGCTGCGGCACTGCTCTTTGCCCTGCTATGGCGCAACAAATACGCCACCGGCGGCTTGATGCTGTGGGTGGCGCTTAACTGCTATAGCCGGATGTATCTCGGCGTACATTATCCGGGGGATATACTGGGAGGACTCATGGTTGGCGCCCTGTCGGCAACGGCTGCCTACGCCGTTCTGCGTCGATGGGGACCGACTCCGCACGCTGCGGAGCCATCAGACGGGCCGACTGGTGGGCACGGTGACTCTTGACATGTTGGACGAACTGCTCGTACTGCTCCGGCGTTATGATGCCGCGTAACTCGCTATTCATCAGACGGAAGATGCTGTCGTGACACTGTTGCCACATGGTGCTGTCCATCGACATACGTACCCGCGCATACTTCAGGTGCATCTTGTACAGCGTGTCGCACGTCCGGCTGTCCGTGATGCCCAGGTCGCGAACCATACGTTCCGTCTGCTTGCCGGCAAACTCCTCCGCCGTGCGCTTAGGACCCGCTGAAGAACTCTGACCTGCCGCAGGCAGACACACAACAAGCAGACAGACCAACCAACCCGCTGCAGACAGACGATGTGAAGATAATAAAAGCATAAACAAATAAACGATTCTACCTGATAACCGCAAAAATTGTGCCAATGAGGCCTGAAACCTACATAGCAAAGCGACTTTATTATGCACAACGGCTCCCTGACGCCGACCGCTCCCGCTCCGGAGCCTCCGCCCCGGCTGTACGGGTGGCGCTGCTCGGCATCGCTATCGGCATGGCCGTCATGGTCGTCACACTCGCTGTCGTGGTCGGCTTCAAACAGACCATCACCGACAAGGTGGCCGGCTTTGGCGCACATATACAGGTTGTTAACTTCGATAATAACAACACCTACGAGACCAATCCTATTGTCTGCTCCGACTCCATGCTCGACCTCTTGCGTACGCTCCCGCATGTCGTCGCGACAGGACCATATGCCACCAAACCCGGTATCCTCAAGACCGACAGCACTTTCCAGGGCGCAGTCCTCAAGGGTATGCCGCTCGGCAACGACGAACAGATACGCGCTCAGTGGCGTTTCTTCCGCGCTAATCTCGTCGAAGGAACGATGCCCGACTCCGCCAATCATGCACTCATCTCCCGCGAGATGGCCCGGCTCCTTGCCCTGCATGTCAACGCCGACGTCCTCTGCTACTTCGTCGGCGACCGCATACGTGCGCGACGCCTGCATATAACCGGCATCTACGACACCGGCTTCGGCGACTTCGACCGGCTCTTCATACTCACCGACCTCCCCTCTGTCCAACAGCTCAATGGATGGACCTCCGCACAGGTGTCCGGTATAGAGATACTTGTTGATGACCTCGACCACCTCGAGCGGGCGGCGATGCACGTCTTCTACCATACCGGCAATCGCCTGGACAGCGAGGGCAATGCGCTCTATACACAGACTTTGCGCAGCACCAATCGCGCTATCTTTAACTGGCTTGACCTGCTTGACACCAATGTCTGGATTATCATCATCCTCATGCTCTGCGTATCCTCCTTTAGCATGATTACCGGACTGATTATCTTGATATTGGATTCTGTCCAACTCATCGCTACGCTCAAGGCACTGGGGGCGACCAACCGCTTCGTGCGGCGTATCTTTGTCACCGAGGCGGGCATGCTCGTCTCGCGCGGACTGCTCCGGGGCAACCTCATAGGCCTCGCCCTATGCCTGCTCCAATATACGCTGCACATCATCCCGCTCGACTCCGCGACCTACTATGTCTCCTATGTGCCTGTCGCCTTCCCGTGGCTCTACTGGCTCCTGCTTAATATCGGCACCGTCCTTCTTGCCCTCCTTGTCCTGCTGGCACCCTCGGCGGTTGCCTCTCATGTCTCCCCGGCGCGCGTCATGCGCTTTGACTGATACCCCCTATGACTCTCACCACTCCAGTCCTTATCCCCGCCGTCAATCCGCCCCTGCGCGTCTCGGACCGCATCCTCACACTCGGCTCTTGTTTCGCTGACAGCATGGCGCAGCGGATGAACACTTGCTATCTGCAGGTCGTCGCCAACCCCTTTGGCACGCTCTATAATCCTCTGTCAATCGCCGAGGCTATTCGCATGGCGGACCTCGCCCCGGCTGACATCGAGGCGGCGCTCCCTCTGGTGCAACACGACGGCCTCTGGCACTCGTTCGCGCACCACGGTGCCTTCTCCTCCGCCCGCAGGGAAGACCTCGTCAGCGCCTGCACCGGCGCAATAGAAACGCTCCGGGAGACGTTGGCTAAGGCGGACCTCGTCATTGTCACTTTCGGCACGGCATGGATATACGAGCGCAACGGACACGTGGTCGCTAACTGCCATAAACTGCCGGCAGACACCTTCACCCGACGCCGCCTCACGACCGACGAGATTCTGGCCGCATGGACACCCATCCTGCAGCATTATCACGACCGGCGCTGGCTCTTTACGGTCAGCCCGATACGCCATGTCCGAGACGGACTGCATGCTAACTCCCTGAGTAAGGCGGTCCTCTTGCTCGCTGTGGAGCAATTGGTGCAGAATAACCCCAATGTCGCCTATTTCCCGGCTTATGAACTGCTGATGGACGAACTGCGCGACTACCGATTCTATGACGCCGACCTCGTGCATCCCTCCGATACGGCTGTGCAGTATATCTGGGAACGCTTCACGCAGACATGGTTCGACGAACAGGGGCGGCACCAACTGGACGAGCTGCATCGCCTCTGGCTCGACGAGCATCATCGCATCCTCCATCCCGATAGCCATCAGGCCCGCACCTTCGCCGCCCGCCTCGCCGCCCGCCGTTCCGCCCTCTTCGCCCTCTACCCCTGGCTCACCACTGGTGAATAAGATAACAAAAAAACGATATATACTTGCATATTTCAACTTTTTCTTGTAATTTTGCATAGTTAAATCGAATATCCTGTGCGAAGCATACAAAAGCATAATCTACAAATAGCATTACCATGAAATCAGAAGAGATACAAGCTTTGTTCAATCAGTTCGAGTCCGTAGCTGTCAATGTGGAAGGTGTTGAATGTTGGAGTGCGCGCGATCTTTGCCCGCTACTTGGTTACACACAGTGGCGCAATTTTATCAATGTCATAGACAAAGCCAAAGAAGCTTGCCGAAACGCGCAGCAATCATTGTCCGACCATTTTGCTGACGTCAGCAAAATGGTTCCCCTCGGCTCCGGTTCAGAACGTGAGGTTGACGACATCCTCCTTACACGCTATGCCTGCTATCTTGTAGCCCAAAACGGAGATCCGCGTAAACCACAGATAGCTTTCGCACAGACCTATTTTGCCGTACAGACCCGTCGAGCAGAGTTGGTTGAGAAACGTTTACAGGAAACAGAGCGTGTAAAAGCACGTCAGAAACTCCAAGAAACGGAAAAGAAACTATCAGGTGTGATGTACGAACGAGGGATTAGTAATCAAGACTTTGCAATTATCCGATCTAAAGGCGACCAAGCCTTATTTCGCTTGAGTACTAATCAACTGAAAGCCCACATGGGCGTTCCGCAAAACCGTCCTGTGGCTGATTTTCTACCTACCATAAGCATTAAGGCGAAAGATTTTGCTGCCGAGATGACGAGTGTAAACATCCAAACCAAAGATTTACAAGGCGGTGCAAGAATTGAGCAAGAGCATATTGACAACAATGCTGCTGTACGGCAGATGCTGATTCAGAGAGGTATCGTTCCTGAAAATCTTCCACCGGCGGAGGATATCAAAAAAGTGGAACGCCGCTTGAAATCAGAAGAAAAGAAAGCAATTGAAAATACCCTAAAAGAGTAATAACATACCCCTGCAAACGTGTAGGGAAGACATAAAATATTATTTATGCTCCTAAACTTGCATATGTTAGAAAAAAAGTGTAATTTTGCAGTGCTTTTAATAAAACCCGCCTATGACATACCGGCATCGTAAAGGCGATGCAATGTGGTACAAGCCACGAGACATATATAAATAAGCATTCGGCTAAGAACTTGGATTGTTGAAATCTGGAACATTTCATAAACAATCTGCCAAGAACAAGGCTTTTGAGTGCTCATGCGTAAGCGTGAGCCTTGTTCAGTTGATATTTGGCAGATTAGGTAAGTTCCAGAACCTCAGCAATCCAGATAGAAGCTAACAAGCCTCACGTTTTTTATGCCCAGAAGTGAACTGATTCAAGACATAGTACATTCGTCTAAACTGAGAGAGTTTATTCGTTTTGCGATAGTTGGTACTATTGCAACAGGCATTCATTATGGTATTTACTTATTGCTCCTTTGGATTTTCGATATAGAGCAAGAGGAAACGTTCTATACCAACATCGCCTATTCTATCGGCTATGTAATGGCTTGGTTCTGTAACTTCTACATGTCTGCACATTTCACATTCAAGAGTAATACATCCGTCAAACGCGGAATCGGATTTGCGCTCTCACATGGTGTCAATTATTTGCTCCATTTGGTATTCCTGAATCTTTTCTTATGGCTGGGTATGCCCGAAACATTGGCACCGATTCCTGTATTCTGTATAGTTATTCCGATAAATTTTGTATTGGTAAGATATGTCTTCACATCCAAACATTTCCAATGATATGAAACTGAATATCGTTGTCCCGTGTTATAACGAGGAAGCTGTTCTGCAAGAAACGACGAAGCAGTTGTCTGCGTTGATAGATGCGCTTATTGAGAAGGGCAAAATCGCAGCATGTGATATTGTCTATGTGGATGACGGGAGTCATGATACCACATGGACATTGATAGAGCAACTACAAACCGAAAACAAGTATGTGCATGGTCTCAAATTAGCGCACAACGTCGGGCATCAAAACGCCCTATGGGCCGGGATGGAATGGTCAGACGGCAAGTGTGATGCGATGGTGAGTATCGATGCGGATTTGCAGCACGATATACGCAAGATAGAAGATATGGTTGATGCCTACCATAAAGGGTATGAAGTGGTGTATGGTATTCGCAACAGTCGCAAGACGGATTCTGTTTTCAAAAAACGTACTGCACTCGGTTTCTATAATCTGATGCGCAAAATGGGTGTGGATATTATTCCGAACCATGCGGACTTTCGGTTGTTGGGCAGCAAGGCGTTGCATGCTTTGATGCAATACCCGGAACGCAATATGTTCCTGCGCGGCATGGTACGGCTTATCGGTTTCCCTTCCACGGAAGTGTATTTCGATGTGCATGAGCGTTTTGCCGGAGAATCCAAATACACATTGAGCAAGATGCTTAACTTTGCAGCCGATGGTATCACCTCTTTCTCTGTACAACCTTTGCGGATCATTTCTGTTATAGGTATGCTTTGCGTATTATTGTCCTTAGCAGAAATGGTTTACATCCTTATTGCCTGGCTAAGAGGCTCGGTTGTTGCCGGTTGGAGTTCACTCTTGTTCTCGGTTTGGTTCTTGGGCGGTCTATTGCTCTTATCTGTCGGAATAATAGGTGAATACATCGGCAAGATATACAAAGAGGTGAAACAACGTCCCCGTTATATAATAGAAAAGAATATATGATGAACACTGTCTTCAATCAGCAGAAAGTATCTGCTATTACTTTCTGGAGTTTATTAGTCGCCTTGCTTGGGGTGTTAGGCTACTTTATGGTTCATAACGCTTGGTGGCTTGGCGGAGATGAGGCCATTGTGATTAGTCACACAGGCATGGGCATCCCGTTTTTGCCGACAGGTTTTCCCGATGCGATTTCTTCTTATGGCAGGCTATATCCGTTTGCCTATAATTTGTATGATGTACTATTGCTGTTTGGTAGTGGTTATTTCAGCCCCGAGGCGCACTATATTCTACAGGCTATGGCTCTTGCTGTTTTTTCCGTTGCATTTGCTTGTGTCGGCTTGCGGATATTAAAATCGGTACCTGCTATTTGGAGATATAGCATTGCTTTTTGCTTTACCGCAATATGTGTTTGTCGGGTATATACTGAATTTATCACGTGCTACACAGGTATGTGGATTGTCTTTATGTTCCTGCCGATATTTCTATATTGTGCTATTCGCTTTGACGAAACGGAGCATTGGGGATATGGTATAGTTGCCTTGCTTGTTATTAATTATATTTGCTACTGCTATGAAAATATCTGTGTCATTCCCGTTGCTTTAGGTGCCTGCTCACTTATGTTCAATTATAAGCAATTAGACAAAAACAAAAAGATATTTAATTGGTTGCTTGTCACAAGCGGCTTGCTTTTCTTGGGCTTATATGCCGCCCTTGTTCTACCGCAAGCAACGAACTTCTACGGGCACCATTCCGATAATTCGTTATTGAAGAATGCATTGAAGATATTTCTTGCACAAAAGATATATTGGCTTGCTCTAATCGCCCTAATCTACAGAGCTGTTCTACTCATCCGCAAAAAGACTGCTTATTCATTCTTTGATTCTCTTTTGCTCACATCCTTTGCATATTTTGTAGGGACGGCAATGCTCAAACTTGATTTTACGTACTACTACAATATAGGCTCGCTTATTGCGCTTACCGCAATCTTGTATTATTGCAGAGAGTATCTGTCCTCTGCATGGATATTTGTCCTAATGTTTGTGCTGATGGTATTTTATGGCAGGAAGATGCCTTCTACTATCAAGCAGAATCAATCCTGTCGAATAGGTGTTCGTGACGGGGTTACATGGCTGGCTAATCAATCCGATTCTACCTCAATCTATTGGTTCACACCGGAATATGAAGACCCGATGCATCCCCTTGTAGATTTGCGTAGTTGCCATAAATACAGTCTGAAAACAATGATGCAATGGTATCTGCAAGATAACGATGTGGAGGTCACTGATTGTACGCAGTTTGATGCGTCCCTAAAAGGGATATGGCTTTTCCCCGGTGAAAATGATAAATTGTTCCCGGAACTAACCACCCCCGAGCCGTGTCAAGAAAAGGTGTTTGATACCTATGAAATAAAGGGTTATAGGATACAATGACTTAGATTCTTGTTAGTTATCGGCGTTTGCCCAACGCCGCTTCCCTATCGGGGAATTACAAAACGAATCTGCTTGAAATGATAGGCATGCACGGAGCCGTCCTCATGCCGCAGAACCAGTTGCCCCTGCTCGTCGATGTCCTCAAACTGAGCCATCAGCATCCCTTGCTGCTGCTCGCCCATGACCGGCATCGACGGCGCAATCGACACATCACGAAGGACATAGGGATGCCAACCCTCGCGGCGGTACAGCCGTGCCATATACTCCCTCCGTAACTCGTTCGGCTCCTCCCGAAGCATAACCATGCGACTCGCAATAGCCTCCTGAGCCTGTCCCATGAGCAGGTGAAGGTCATAATCCTTGCCCGTCAACTGCTTCAGGGATATCGGATTAGGAGCGTCGCTCTTCCACTCCGTCTGATTGACGTTGAGGCCCACTCCTGCGATGGCGTGTCGGATTGTTGCGCCGCTCAGCAGCGTCTCTATCAGGATGCCGCACAACTTGCGGTCGCCGGCATAGATGTCATTAGGCCACTTGATACAGACTTCTGTCGGTAGTATATCTGTGACAGCCAGTGAGATAGCCATGTTCAGCCGGAACTGCTGCGCAGGCGCAACCGCGGGCGATTGCAGCAGGGTGGAGAAGAGTAGGTTCTTCCCCGCCTCGCTCTCCCAACTGTTGCCCGCTTGTCCGCGGCCCGCCGTTTGGTGGAAGGTATAGAGACTGAACAGGTCCTCCCTGTCCAGGTACTGCTCACGCATCAGCGTGTTCGTGCTATGGGTGAGTGCGATATACATCCAGCAGATATTGCTCTATAACAGGTTGAATAGCACGCGCCTTGCCCTGTGCGCCGCTCACGAGTACCGCAAAAGCCCAGCGACGACCGTCCGGCAGGTCTATATAGCCCGCGAAATTCTTCGTACCGGCTATCGTGCCGCTCTTGGCATGGACACGCCCTTGCAACTCCGTGCCGTCCAGAAACGAACGCAGTGTCCCCGATTCTCCGCTCACAGGCAGCGACTTATACCACGCCTCCCATGTCGGACGCGTACTCATGTAACTGAGTATCTGCACAAAAGTCTCGGCGCTCACGGCGTCCTGCGGCGCCAGGCCGCAGCCGTCTTTGATGAGCGAACCGCGTATGCTGATTCCCTTCCGACGCCAGCACTCACGCACCGTTTCTGCCGAGTTGTGTATGGTCCCCGGACTGCCGTAACTCACTCCCATATAGCGGAATATCGACTCTGCATACAGGTTGTTGCTGTGGATATTCGTCTCCGCCACGATGGCGCTGAGCGGCGCGGACTTATGTTCGTATAGTACGGTCCGTGAGGGCAGCAGGGGGGACACCTCTGCCAGGTAGGCCGGCTCGCCTCCCACATCCACGCCCGCCTGCATCAACTCGCGATACAGGTGCCGGGCCAACAGCAGCCCCGGATTAGGGATGTCGCCCCGTACGCCGAACGAACCGCGGTTGGAGGGGACACTCCCCGTCAGGTAACGCTCATGGCTATAGGGCAATCCATGCACATATGCCCCGTCCTCGGTGATGGACGTACAGCGGATGTGGTTGTTGAACACCAACCCCGGCACCACCGGGTCCGTCCCTATCACCTCCGCCACCGAACCGACCGTACTGCTCCGCAGCACAATATTCATGGTGTTGCCTAAGTAGTTGAGGCTGAATACCCCCGGAGCATACCAGTTGCCCGTATCTTCGCATAGCCATGCGGGGTTTTGTGCGTCGCCGTCCAGCATACTCATGTCGGCGATGATGCTGCCCGTGATGCGCCGTATGCCTGCGGCCTGGATAGCCTGCACCCACTGGCGCAGAAAACCGGTCTGCTGTACCATCCGTCCCGCCTGATTGATGCGGGTGCCCAACGACGGGTCACATCCTCCCCGTATGAACAGGCTGCCGTATAACACGCCGTCGCGGATGAAGCCGTCGTGCTCCAGAGTCGTAGTGAAACGGAAGTCCGGCCCTAAGGTCTCTAACGCGGCTCCGGTAGTCACCAGCTTCATCACCGACGCCGGAGCCACCACCTGCTCTGCGCGATAGCTGTCTATCACCTCCCCGCTCGCCAGGTCCATCACCTTGATGCTGATGTTGGCTTGCTGTGTCACGGGATGCTCCGTGAGCAGTGTGATGTTGAGTAGTATATATAGTAGTAGTCTCATATTCTCAGTATTAGTCGTGCGGCCTCTGTCGGAGCATCGGCCTCCCCTAACAGTTCCTCGATGCGCCGGTACTCTCGTAGCATGTCCTCGCGGGCGGCGCGGTCTGTCAGCAACCGCCGTACCTCCGTCTCGACCTTGTCCGCCGTGAAGTCATTGGCTACCAACTCCCGTATGACCTCCCTCCCCGCCAGTATGTTCACCAGCGTGAAATACGGCGTGCGGAAAATCCGGTGTTGGAGTATCGGACGCAGCCACCCTAA
Organism: Paludibacteraceae bacterium; assembly: GCA_017483945.1. GTDB lineage: Bacteria > Bacteroidota > Bacteroidia > Bacteroidales > Paludibacteraceae > Colicola. The sequence goes on from JAFUUE010000077.1 coordinate 23,946, forward strand.
TAGTCGTGCCGCATACAGGTGATAGACTGCCACTTGCGGACAGCCCAGCAAGGCCGTCTCTAAGGTCGCCGTCCCCGAGTTGACGATGGCCGCATGAGCCTTTCGTACTGCCTCATAGGTGTCGCGTGTCAGAGTTTCCCCCGCGCCTAACAGGCGGGTGTAGTGCTCGTCTGCGATACCCGGCGCGGCCGTCACTGTGATGTGTGTATTCGCGATACGCCGGGCCGCCTCAAGCATCACCGGCAGACAATGGCGCACCTCCGATAGACGGGACCCGGGCAGCAGTACCAACTCCTGCACCTCTCCGTCAGCCGGAGCCGCTGCACGTGAGCCACGCAGAGCACTCGCCGTAGGATTACCCACATACGTACATTCGTAGCCATAGCGGCGGTAGAAAGCCGGTTCAAAGGGGAATATGCCTAACACAAGGTCGCTCTCTTGAGCGATACGGTGCACACGCCATGATTTCCACGCCCATACTTTAGGCGGTATATACCACACCACGCGTGCCTGCGGCAGGTGCTTACGGCAATAACGCGCAATGCGCAGATTGAATGACGGATAGTCTATCAGTACCACCACCTCCGGCTGTGCGGCCAGTAGCGCCTGCTCCACTATGCGGAAATTGCGCCGGATCCGCCCCATGTTACGTACTACGTCCACGATGCCCATGAACGCGGTCTCCCCGTAGTCCAGGCACAGCGACACGCCCGCCTGAGCCATCTTCTCCCCGCCCACACCGGCAAACGTCATCGTCGGACATTGTGCACGCAGCGCACTCACAAGGTGCGCTGCGTGCATGTCGCCCGACGCTTCGCCGGCTATGAGGAAGCAGTGTCTCGACATAATTGTCTCTTGTTATGATACTTCCGGCTCTGCCGCTTTCTTGCGGGGCGTCCTGCGCTTCGGCTTGGCGGCCTGCTCGGCCGCCTGAGCCGCTTCGTTGGCGGCGATAATCTCGTCGCCGCGGCTCTTCCACGGACGCGGACCCAGGATGCGCTCTACGTCCTCCGAGGTGATGACCTCTTTCTCCACCAGCAGGTCCGCAAGGGCATGATGACCCTCCCGGTTCTCCTCTAATATCTGCTTGGCTCGGGCCATCTGAGCGGCTATCATGTGGGCCACTTCCTCGTCTATCTTGCGCGCCGTCTCTTCCGAATACGGCTTGCCGAAATAGTCCTGCTGACCTGTCGAGTCATAGAAACAGCGGTTCTTCAACGCCTCCGACATGTCGTAGTATGCCACCATCGCGTAGGCCTGCTTATTCACTTTCTCCAGGTCGTTCAGCGCACCCGTACTTGTCTGGTTGAGGAACAGCTCCTCTGCCGCACGGCCGCCCAGGGTCGCACACATCTCATCTAGCAGGTGCTCCGTGTTGGTCAACTGGCGCTCCTCCGGCAGGTACCAGGCCGCGCCTAACGCGATCCCGCGAGGTACAATCGTCACTTTCACAAGCGGATTGGCCCAACGCAGCATCCAACTGATGGTGGCGTGACCCGCTTCGTGGTACGCGATGCTGCGCTTCTCTTCCTCAGTCATTATCTTGTTCTTGCGCTCCAGACCGCCGACAATACGGTCCACCGCGTCCATGAAGTCCTGCTTTACCACTTTCTTGTGGTTGTTGCGGGCTGCTATCAGGGCCGCTTCGTTGCATACGTTGGCGATGTCCGCGCCCGAGAATCCGGGCGTCTGCTTGGCCAGAAAATCAATGTCCAAATCGTTCCCTAACTTGATGGGACGCAGGTGCACACCGAAAATCTCCTTGCGCTCCTGCAGGTCGGGCAGCTCCACGTGTATCTGCCTGTCGAAACGACCGGCACGCAGTAGCGCCGAATCCAGTATCTCCGCGCGGTTGGTTGCCGCCAGTATGATGACTCCGCTGTTCGTTCCGAAGCCGTCCATCTCGGTAAGTAACTGGTTCAGTGTGCTCTCACGCTCGTCGTTGCCTCCCGTCATCACGTTCTTGCCGCGGGCGCGCCCTACCGCAACAATCTCGTCGATGAAGATGATGGCCGGCGCTTTCTCCTTCGCCTGACGGAACAGGTCCCGCACGCGGCTTGCGCCTACACCCACAAACATCTCCACGAAATCCGAACCCGACATGCTGAAGAACGGCACATCCGCTTCGCCTGCTACGGCCTTGGCCAGCAGTGTCTTACCTGTGCCCGGAGGGCCTACAAGCAGTGCTCCCTTGGGAATCTTGCCGCCCAGGTCGGTGTAGCGCTTCGGGTTCTTCAGGAACTCTACTATCTCCTCCACCTCCTGCTTGGCGCCGCTCAGACCGGCAACGTCCTTGAACGTCACCTTGTCCTTCTTGTCCTTGTCGAACAGTTGGGCCTTCGCGCGACCCACACCGAATATGCCGTTGGCAGCACCGCTCATGCCGCGTGTCATCATCACCATCAGGAACACGAAAAACACAATCGGCAGCACGTTCACCAGTATCAAGTACCAGTAGTCATGCGTCTTCTCGTATGTCACTTCGATAGCCGCTTGACCGGCCTCCGCGCGACGCCCGTTGACGTCCTGCAGGTATTCCGCAAAGAACGCGTTGTCCGGGATATTCACCGTGATAGTGCCCGTCTGCTCCGGCATTAACCAACTCTTGCTCTGAGGCTCAGGCTTGTCCGTGCCGAACACCACCTTGTAGTGTTCCGGACGTATCGTCGCCTTCACCGTGTTATCGTCGTACACCACCACCGACGCCACCACATCTTTCTCGATGTAGGACGTCAGCTCCGTGTATCGTATCTCTTTCTTGTCGACCTGCTTGTCGCTGAACGGCGAGAAAATAACCAGTATCCCGAAGAATATCAACGAATAAACGAGCCATGTCCACCAACTCCTGCGGGGCTGGTTAGGGTCCTGGTTATTCTTCATCACCGGCTTGCGTTTCTGATTGTCTGCCATAAATCCTTAGCTTCTTAACTATTCAAATCTTCAATCTCCGTAATCTTCCCGTCAGCCCACAGGTGCTCGATGTCATAGTAGGCACGTGGCTCACGTTGCATGATGTGCACGAAGATGCTTCCGTAATCCAGCGCCACCCATTCCGCATTCTCGCGGCCTGCTACTGCCAGCGGGTGCACATGCGTCGTCGTGCGGACATGGTCGTCCACCTCATCCGCTATCGCGCCCACTTGGATATTGGACGTGCCTTCGGCTATAATCATGTAATCGACAGGGGCTTCCTTAATCTTCCTGAGGTCAATGCTCACGATGCGCTGACCCTTCCGGTTCTGGATTCCTTCAATGATAGTCTCAATCAGTTTCTTGTTGCTTACTTCTTTCATGTATCTTGGGGTTTTGATTACTTCCTCCGCATACCCGCGGAGAAAATGACATTTGAATACAAAGATACAAAAACTATTCCATTCCTGCAAATTTATCTGCCCTTCTGCCATTTTGGCATAGGAAAATAGTAACTATTTCGCCCTAACTATTGTGTATGTCAAAAAATATCCGTACCTTTGTATCCCGATAACCAAGTTCTCCTATGTTTATTATCGGCATTGCGGGCGGTACCGGCTCGGGTAAAACAACGGTAGTCAGAAAACTCACTGAGCGCCTTCCTAAAGGCGAAGTCGTGGTCATTCCACAAGATTCCTATTACAAAGACTCTTCACACGTTCCTGTCGAAGAGCGGCAGTTCATCAATTTCGACCATCCTGACGCCTTCGATTGGCCGCTCCTCGCCAAGCATATCAGCCTTCTCAAGCAGGGACAACCTATCGAACAACCCGTTTACTCCTATATAACCTGCACGCGCCAGCCCGAGACTATCCATATCGAACCCAAGGATATCATCATCGTCGAAGGTATTATGGCTCTTAGTGACAAGAAACTGCGTGAGCAGATGGACCTCAAAATCTTCGTCGATGCCGATGCTGACGACCGGCTCATCCGCGTTATCAGTCGTGACATCGTCGAGCGGGGACGGACCACCGAAGCCGTCATGGAGCGCTACCAGCGCGTCCTCAAACCCATGCACCAGCAGTTCATAGAACCATGCAAACGCTACGCTGACGTCATCATCCCGCAGGGAGGCCATAACAACGCCGCCATCAACATGCTCGTCAAGTTCATCAAGCAGCAGATGCGCGAGAATAAATAGGCTTCACCTGGGACGCGGGCTTCTCGTCTCGGTCACAGACCGCACCCGCGAATCGCCGTGAACGGCGAAAAGAAGTATAACCCCATGTTCTTCCGACTCTTTTGGACATTCCTCAAGATTGGCACCTTCACCCTCGGTGGAGGATATGCCATGTTGCCCCTTATCCAGAAGGAAGTGGTGGACACGCGCCATTGGATTGACGAGCCCGAGTTCCTCAATATGATTGCACTCGCCCAGGCTGCACCCGGCATCATCGCCGTCAACTCCGCCATCTTCATCGGCTATCGCGTCTATGGCTGGCGCGGACTCATCGCTGCTGTCCTCGGAGCCGTCTTGCCCTCTTTCTGCATCATCCTCGCCATTGCCGCGCTCTTCCGTGACTATAAGGACCTGCCTGCCGTCGAGGCCGTCTTCAGGGGTGTCCGACCCGCCGTCGTCGCTCTCATCGCTGCGCCCCTCTTCAAAATGACCCGCAACGCCCTCCGCGCCACTACACCCACCTGGGACGCAGGCTCTTCGTCTCGGTCACAGACCGCGCCCGCGAACGCGTCCCAGGACGCGCCCTCACAGGCCACGACTGCCACCTGGGACGCGGGCTCTTCGTCTCGGTCACAGACCGCGCCCGCGATCGCGTCATCAGACGCGCTCTTACCCAAAAAGCGCTTTCGACTTTCGACTTTTGACTTTCGACTCCTCTACCTCCTGCTTCCCCTCACCGCCGCACTCCTCATCTGGCTCGCGGGCGTCTCACCCGTCCTTATCATCCTTTGCGCAATACTCATTACACTCATACTCACCGCTTTACATACGCACTACATGCGTAAACGCCTGAAAACCAGGAGCCGTCTTTAGTGATTCTTTAGTGATTCTTAGGTTATTCATAGGTTATTCATTAGTTATTCCCGTATGACTACACTACTCGCACTCTTCGTCTCCTTCTTCCGCATCGGCCTCTTCGGCTTCGGCGGAGGGTATGCCATACTCTCGCTCATACAGTACGAGGTCGAGGCGCATGCCTGGATGACGCCGCAGGAGTTCACCGACATCGTAGCCATCAGCCAGATGACCCCCGGACCTATCGGTATCAATGCCGCCACCTATGTCGGCTACACCGCCGCCGGACTGCCCGGCAGTTGTGTCGCTACCTTCGCAATCATACTCCCCTCGCTTATTATCATGCTTGTTATCAGCCGACTGTACATACGCCTCTCCGAGCGCTTTGCCGATAATCCCTACTATCGCAACACCATGACCGTCCTCCGCTTCACCGTCCTCGGACTCATCGCCGCGGCGGCGCTCCTGCTCATCACCCCTGCTAACTTCATCGACGCTTATAGTTGGCTCCTCTTCGCCGCGGTCTTTCTCCTGACTCTTCTCCCTGCGCTCACTAAAAACAAATCGGATGTAGTCAGTTTCCTGACCCATCCGATTACGCTTATTGTCCTCGCCGGCTGCGCCGGCTACCTTATCTACGGCTGATTAGTGTATTAGGCAGTGCCCTGTCATCTCGGCCGGCTGCTCGATACCCATGATGTGGCACAGCGACGGAGCCACGTCCGCCAGTATGCCGTCTTCCACTTTCGCGTCCTTATGGTCGCGGCTGATATACACAAACGGCACAGGGTTCAGCGAGTGAGCCGTGTTGGGCGTACCGTCCTCATTGATAGCATGGTCGCAGTTGCCGTGGTCCGCAATGATAATCACTTCGTAACCGTTCTTCAGCGCCGTCTCTACCACCTCGTACGAACACTTGTCTATCGTCTTGACTGCCTCCTGTATGGCGGGATATACACCCGTGTGACCTACCATGTCGCCGTTGGCGAAGTTCAGCGTCACATAGTCGTACTCCTGCGTGTCCAGCGCTTTGCACAGCGCCTCCGTCACTTCCGGAGCGGACATCTCCGGCTGCAGGTCATAGGTCGCTACCTTCGGACTCGGTATCAGTATCCGGTCCTCACCCGGATATTCGGCCTCGCGACCGCCGTTGAAGAAGAAGGTCACATGCGCGAACTTCTCCGTCTCGGCTATACGCAACTGCTTCATACCCAGTCTGCTGACCACTTCGCCCAGCGTGTTCTGCACGTTCTCTTTCGGGAATAGTACATGCAGCCCCTGGAACGAGGAGTCGTACGGCGTCATGCAGCAATAGTGCAACCCGCTGATAGTGTGCATCTCCTGCTCGGGCATGTCCTGTTGCGTCAGCACTATCGTGATTTCTTTCGCGCGGTCGTTCCGGTAGTTGAAGAATATCACCGCATCGCCTTCGCCGATTATCGCCTTGGGCGTGCCGTCGGCCCGCGTGGCTACGATAGGCTTGATGAACTCGTCCGTCACGCCCGCGTCGTAACTCTCCTGCATCGCCGTGTGCATGCACACGGCCTGCTTGCCTTCGCCTTTGACCAGACAGTTGTAGGCCTCTCGGATACGCTCCCAGCGTTTGTCGCGGTCCATCGCGTAAAAACGCCCCTGTATGCTGGCTATCTCGCCGCAACTCGCCGCCAGATGCTCCTCCAGACGGTCTATGAATCCGATGCCCGAACGCGGGTCTGTGTCACGACCGTCCATGAAACAGTGCACGAACGTCCGCCCTTCCAGACCGTATTCCTTCGCTATCTCCGTCAGTTTGAACAGGTGATCCAGGCTGCTATGCACGCCGCCGTCACTCGTCAGACCCATGATGTGCAACTTCTTGCCGCTCTGCTTCGCGTACTCATATACGGCCACTATCTCCTTGTTGGTCAGTATGCTGCCGTCTTTGCATGCGCGGTTAATCTTGACCAGGTCCTGATACACTACCCGGCCCGCACCGATATTCAGGTGACCCACTTCCGAGTTACCCATCTGACCGTCGGGCAGTCCCACGTTCTCACCGCTCGCCTGTAGCTGTGAGTGAGGATAAGTCGCGAGCAACTCGTCCCAATGAGGCGTCGGAGTGCTCCATATCGCATTGGCTTTGTCCTGTTTACCGATTCCCCAGCCATCCAGAATCATCAATAATGCTTTACGCATATATCTTTATGTTTTTATTAGCAACGATCTTAAACCATTCTAAACCATTTTAAACAATTTCAAACCATTTTAAACAATTTCAAACCATCTCAAACCTCCCTCAGCCTCATCCGCGCCATCTCCCGCTTGTCGTCTTTCTCTCTCAGCGCCTGCCGCTTGTCGTATTCGTGCTTGCCTTCGCACAGCCCAATCTCTATCTTTGCCAGCCCTTTCTCGTTGATATACAGGCGTAGCGGGATAATCGTCTTGCCGCTCTCCTTGGTCTGACGCTCCAGTTTCCGCAACTCTTTACGCTGCAGTAGCAGCTTTCGGTCCCGACGGGCCACGTGGTTGGCATAACTCCCGAAGCGGTACTCCGCCACGTGCATCCCTATCACCCACAACTCTCCCGAACGGAACATGCAGTATGTGTCCACCAGCGAGGCTTTCCCCTCGCGGATTGACTTGATTTCCGTCCCGTACAGCACCACACCCGCCGTCAGCCGGTCCAGCACATGATAGTCGTACGTCGCACGGCGGTTCTTTATGTCAACACTCGTCTTCGCGTGCATATATCCTATAACAAATGGGGATTTTTTAGGCATCCCCCTAACTTTTGGGCTACAAAATTACAACAAAATTTGCAAGTGTGCAAATATTTTTGTACCTTTGCACCGAAAACTGTTGAAATTATGCTTAAAGAGATATTAGCCATCACCGGTAAACCCGGTCTCTTCCGCCTCGTTAGCCGCGGACAGAACATGCTCATCGTCGAGTCACTCCTCGACGGCAAACGTACACCGACCTATGCACGCGACAAGATTGTCTCCCTCGCCGACGTGTCTATGTTCACCGAGGGTGACGATATCCCCCTCAGTCAGGTGCTCACCAAGGTCGGTGAGAAAGAGTCCCTCCGCCCCGCATCCCTCGAGCCGAAGAAGGCGGACAACAAGGCCCTCGCGGAATGGTTCGCCGCCGTGCTCCCCGATTACGACCGCGACCGCGTCTATCCCTCGGATATACGCAAGCTTATCCAGTGGTATAATATCCTCATCAACGCAGGCATCACCGACTTCCGCGATGACGAGCAAACGCCCGAAGAGGAAAAAACTGCCGAATAGACCAAATAGAGTAGGTTGGTCCTACAGCAAATCATAGATATCATAGAATCTGTCGCGCCCTTGAGTTGCCAGCAACAATGGGACAATTCGGGCCTGCAGGTGGGTGAACGCACACAAGAAATCAACGCTGTGCTGCTGACAACGGATGTAACGGAAGCCGTCGTCAGAGAGGCCGTTGCACATGGCTGCAACCTCATCCTCTCCCACCATCCCCTCATCTTCCGCCCCCTTCGCCACCTCACCTTCGCCACGCCGCAGGAGCGTTGCGTCGCACTCGCCCTCGCACACGGCATTGCTATCTACTCTTCCCATACCGCCCTCGACAGCGTCCCCGGCGGCATCAGCGGCCGGATGGCCCGGATGCTCGGCCTCTCCGACTGCCGCATACTCGCCCCCGAGTCGGACAACACCGGGCTCGGCATCGTCGGCTCGCTGCCCGAATCGCTCATGACGGACGCTCTCGTCTCGCGCGTACGTGAGATATTTAAGGTGCCTTGCGTCCGCTTCGTCCCCATCGACCGCCCCATTCGCCGACTCGCCCTCTGTGGCGGCTCCGGCGCAGAGTTCCTGGAGAACGCCGTCTCCTCGGGCGCCGATGCCTACCTCACCGCCGATGTCAAGTACCATGACTTCCAGGCTGCCGAAGGACGCATCGCCTTGCTCGATATCGACCACTGGGCCAGCGAACAGCACGCGCGCGACATCTTCCGCGAACTGCTCGAGCCGCATGTCCCGACACGCATCGCCTGCTCCGATTGCTCCCCTGTCCGGGTGGCGTGCGATTCCGTAGCGGATACGAAGGATATACGATAGATACACGTTAGATATACGATAGATATACGATAGATAACGCGACCTCTATAGAACTGAAATACTAACAAAATAATATAACTACTATGGCAACAAAAGCGAAAGAAAACAAAGACGTCAAAGAACTGACCGTCGAGGAGAAACTCCACGCCCTCTACGAACTGCAGACCGTGGACTCCAAAATCGACGAACTCCGCATCCTCGCAGGCGAACTCCCCCAGGAGGTCAAGGACAAAAGCGACGAACTCGAAGGACTCCGCACACGTCTGAAGAATATCGAGGACGAAATCAAAGAGTGCGAGACCCAAATCTCCGACCACCGCGTGCGCATCGAGAACGCTAACGCCAGCATCTCCCGCTACAAGGAGCAGCAGAACAACGTCCGCAACAACCGCGAGTACGATAACCTCAGCAAGGAGATTGAGTTCCAGCAGCTCGATATCGAACTCAGCCAGAAGAAGATAAAGAACTATACCACCGACCTCGAGGACCGTCAGGCCGAGAAGCAGAAGACCGTCGCCAGCATCGAGGAACGCACCGTGGACCTCGAGCAGAAACGCTCCGAGCTGGACCAGATTCTCAGTGAGACACGCGAGCAGACCGAGCAACTCATGCTCCGCTCTGCCGAACTGGAGAAGGGTATCGACGACCGTCTCCTCGCTGCCTTCAAGCGTATCCGCAAGAACGCACGCAACGGACTCGCCGTCGTCAAGGTCGAGCGCGACAGCTGCGGCGGCTGCCATAGCAAAATCCCCGCACAGCGCCAGCTTGACATCCGCCTGCGCAAGAAAATCATCGTCTGCGAGTTCTGTGGACGCATCCTCGTTGATGCCGAGATGGGCGAATAATCATTTCCCTGACCATGACCCTGCTTGCTATTGAGACATCCGGACCCGTGTGCTCCGTCGCCCTCCTGGTCGGCGGAGTGCCCGTCTGCACACGCGCCGAGGCCGGCGGTGCCAACCATGCACGCCTCCTGCCGCGTTTCGTGGACGAACTGCTTGCCGAGGCGCGCACGCGCCGGCTCTCGCTCGAGGCCGTCGCGCTCAGCGAAGGCCCCGGCAGCTACACCGGACTGCGTATCGGTAGCAGCATGGCCAAGGGGCTCTGCTACGGACTCGGTATCCCCCTCATCGCGATTCCCACACCTCTCGTCCTCTGCGCGTCTTATGCCGCGCATATCGGCCGGCTACCCGCCGACGCCCCCTCCCTCCCCGCAGACCCGCTCCTCTGTCCCATGACCGACGCCCGGCGCATGGAGGTCTATACCGCCCTCTATACGCCTGACCTGCGCCCCGTCATGCCTATTCAGGCATGCGTCATCGACGCCTCCTCCTTTGCCGACCGCCTTGCCCAAAGCCCCGTCGTCTTCTTCGGAGACGGAGCCGACAAGTGCCGCTCCGTCATCTGCTCACCCGCCGCCCGCTTCGTCTCCGGCATACTCCCCGACGCACAGCACATGGGAGTCCTCGCCGAGGCAGGCTATGGACGCACCGTCAGCGGCAAAGATATAGCATACTATAACCCATTCTACCTCAAAGACTTCGTCGCGGCTCCCAGCCACGTCAAAGGACTACATCCATGATGCAGCGACTCCACATATGGCCCCTCCTCGCCCTCGTCCTCCTCTGTGCCTCATGCTCTACGCAGAAGAACACATGGGCTACGCGTACCTACCACCAAGCCAAGGTGCGCTATAATATACAGCACAACGGCAACATCGCCTACGAGGAAGGACTGCGCGCCATCGCCGATGCTAACCAAGACGACTATTCCACGGTCCTCCCCCTCTATCCCGTCAGCAACCACGACGCCGCACAAGCCGCTACATCCAACATGGACCGCGTCATCGAGAAATGCCGTAAGTCCATCAAACTGCACTCTATCAAGTCCCGACCCAAACCCGACCCTAAGAAACGGCAGGACCCCAAGTACCGAGCATGGCTCAAACAGCCTGAATTCAATAACCAACTCGGTGACGCATGGATACGACTCGCCGAGGCCGAGTTCCACAAGGGAGACTTCCTCGGAGCTGTCAGCACATTCAACTATATCCGTAACTACTACGACTACGACCCCGACATCGTCGCCCGCTGCCAGCTCTGGATAGCACGCGCCTATGCCGAGATGGGGTGGCTCTACGAGGCGGAGGACATGCTCGCCAAAGTCAAGGTGGACGCCCTCAGCCGTAAGCATGCGCCCCTCTACTCATCCGTCAGTGCCGACGTCCTCCTCAAGACCGGCCACCTCCATGAGGCTATACCCTATGTCAAACTGGCCGCCCCCCATGAGAAGCGCAAAATCAACCGACCCCGCTTCCATTATGTCCTCGCTCAGCTCTACGAGGCCGAGGGCAACAAGGCCGAGGCCATAAGCGCCTACACGCGCGTCATACAACTCACGCCGCCTGTCGTCATGGACTTCAATGCCCGCATCCGGCGCGCACAGCTTCAGGGCACATCCGCCCTCAAGACACTCACCCGCATGACTCGGCGGGCCAAGTACAAGGACCAACTCGACCGTATCTACGGCGCCATCGGTAATATCTACCTCGCCGCGGGCGACACCGCCGCCGCACTCGAGAACTACCGCCTGGCTATTGACAACAGCCGCCAGGCCGGCTCCGCCAAGGCCGATGTCCTCGTCCGCACTGCTGACCTCTGTTATCTCCGCCAGGACTACGCCGACGCACAGCCTTGCTACCGCGAAGCGGTCGGCATACTCGCCAACACCCATCCTGACTACGCACGAGTCCAACTGCGCAGCGAGACACTCGACGAACTCATACGCGAGACCACCGTCGTCACGCTCCAGGACTCCCTCCAGCGCCTCAGCCGCCTCTCCGAAGAGGAGCAGCGAGCCGTCGTGGACCGTATCATTGCCGACCTCCTCGAGGCTGAGAAGAAAGCCGAGGAGGATGCCGCCCTCGCCGCACGCGAAGCCATGGACGAGGGCCCCCTCAGTGTCAATACCAGCCGTATGATAGGAGGCGCCGGACAGACGGGCGAGTGGTACTTCTATAACAGCCAACTCCTTCAGAACGGCCGTCAAGAGTTCGCACGGCGCTGGGGCAGACGACCCCTCGAGGATAACTGGCGCCGCCTCAGCAAGACCATGTCCTCCTTCTCTATCTTCGACACCCCTGCCGATGCCGACGCCGACCTCAATGAACAATCCGCCGACTCAATATCCACCTGGGACGCGGGCGGCTCGCCCGCGGATCGCCGCTCAACGGCGACCATAGCCACCGACCCCCACCAACCCGAGTACTACCTCCAGCAGATACCCCGCACGCCCGAGGACATCGCCGCCAGCGACAGCCTCATCGCCGATGCACTCAATAACCTCGTGTATATATATCAGGATCGCGTGCGCGATACGCTCCTCGCCGATGCCGCACTCGCCGACCTCGAGCGGCGCTTCCCTGCCGACCCGCGACTCGCCGACCTCTATTACATGTACTACCTCAATGCCCTCAAGTCGGGCGACGACCTCGCCGTGCAGGACTATCGTGAGCGTATAATGACCCGCTTCCCCGATAGCAAGCAGGCCGTTATCGTCGGCCAACCCGACTATTTCGACCGTCTGCGCCGCATGGCTGCCGAGCAGGACTCCCTCTATGAGAACACCTACCGCGCTTTCGCCGCCAATGATTTCCGGACCGTCAAGGCTAACAAACAGCATGCCGAGCAGGAGTATCCCCTCTCGCCCCTCATGCCTCGCTTCCTCTTCCTCAACGCGATAGCCGTGGCACGCACCGAGGGACAGCAGCCATTCATCGACGCCCTGCGCGATATGGTCACACGCTATCCCACTAACGAACTCGGAGCGATGGCCAAGGATATGCTTGCTATGATGGGGCAGGGGATGGAGTCCAAGCAGGGCACCTCCGGCAGCAACCTGGCCGACCTGCGTGCAGCCATCGCTGAAGAGGAATTGTCTCGGTCACAGACCGCGTCTGAGGATGCAGGCTCTTTCTCCCCCGAACGGCGCCTGCCCTCCCTCGTGCTCATCGTCCTCCCCGACGCCGACACGCAGTCGCTCAATACCGTCCTCTACGAGGTGGCGCTCTTCAACTTCTCCCAGTTCCTCATCCGCGACTTCAACCTGCGCCCTCTGCCGACCTTCGGCCCTGTCGCCCAATCCTCCCAATCACAGACCGCCGCCCAATCCTCCCGGTCACAGACCGCCGCACTTGCCGTCGAGGGCTTCGACAGCATGGACGAAGCCGAATGGTATATCGGCCTCATGCAGCAGAACGAACCCCTCCAGGCCTCCCTCCGGAGCCTCGGCGCCCCCTCGCAGGCCACGACTGCCTCCCTGGACGCGTCCTCTTCGTCTCGGTCACAGACCGCGCCCGCGAACGCGTCCTCGCAGGCCACGACTGCCACCTGGGACGCGGGCGGCTCGCCCGCGAACGCGTCTTTAGACGCGCCTTCACAGTCCGCCCCCTCGCAGGCCTCGGGTGTCCTCGTTCTTCCCATTACCGAGGAAAACTTCCCCCTCCTCAACACTCGCTATTCCCTCGACGACTACCGCACCTTCCTCGCCCGCTAATAGCCTCCCTCCCCCCCCGCTAATAGCCTCCCTCCTCTCCCGCTAATCCCCCCCTCACAGGCCATGACTGCCACCTGGGACGCGGGCGGCTCGCCCGCGAATGCGCCTACGGGCGCACCCCGCTTCCTCCCGCCTCCCCCCCCCTGCTCCCCGCTTGCCCTCCTTGCCCTTTTCGTCTGTTGCGTCGGCCTGTGAGGCCGACA
>JAFUUE010000078.1 GCA_017483945.1 Paludibacteraceae bacterium
AAGCAGACATAGAATTCCTTATCGGCTCGCCCGCGAGTGACCGGGACGGGCAGGATACAAAGCAATATGACACCTCTGCGTCTGATGACGCATCCGCGGGCGAGCCGCCCGCGTCCCAGGTGGGTCCCAGGCGGGTCATAGGCGCGTCCCGGTTTGGTAAGGTAACGGTCAGGTAACGGTCAGGTAACGGTCGCGGTTCGGATGTGAGGGTCAGCGTTTGGCGGCTTTGCGGAGGGCGATGTGGTAGGCCTGGCGGTAGTACTTGAAGAAATAGCGCCACTCGGCCTTATGGGCGAGTGTGGCGGCTGCCTTGCGCAACTCGTTGCGCAGCGGGAGGGGGAACTCCGCGAAGCGGAAGATGGCCTCGGCTATCTCGTCCTCGACCTGGCGCGTGTTGCTGTCGTTGCGCCGGATGACCGTCACGGGTCGCACGCCCTCGGCATAGAGGTCGGAGGGGATAGGTTGCATCTTGTCGGCCCATGCGCCGAAGCCCGCGAGGGAGGTGGTGATAGTGGGCACATGGAAGGCGATACTCTCGAGCGGCGTGTAGCCCCAAGGCTCGTAGTAACTGGGGAAGGCGGTCACGTCCATGCCGATGAGCAGGTCGTAGTAGGAGCGGTGGAAGACGGGGTCATTGCCGTCGAGGTAGTAGGGGACGAAGATGACGCTGACGCGTCCGAAGCGCATGACGGGCTTGTCCAGATAGGGAATCATGACGAAGGCGATGACGTCGCCCTTGAATCCTCCGCGGCGGTGGTATATCTTGTCGCCGAGGCGTTCCATGGAGAGAAGGAAGGCGTCGATGCCCTTGTTCTTCCACTCCTGGCGTCCGGCGATGCAGCAGTAGAGGCTGTTTTCCGGCACCTTGCCTCCGAGGACCTCCTCGGCATAGCGTGTCAGTTGCTGCCGTGCCTCGGTGCGTGTGGCCTCGAAGGCCCGTCCGCGCGGGACAAAGCCCGGTTCGAAGCCGTTGGGCGTCACTATATCGACCGGCTTGTCCAGCAGTTGCGCGCACTCGCGTGCCGTGATGTCGCTGACGGTGGTGAAGCAGTCTGCGTAGAAGGCTGCCTGTTTCTCGGCGGAGTGCTTGCTGACCATATTGAGTTCCTCGGCCATTTGGTCGCCGTGGTAGCCGTGGAAATAGTCGTATAGGGGCTTGTTATTGCCTGCGATAGAGCGTCCGATGCTGGTGGCGTGTGTGGTGAAGAGTGTGGCGGCGTCGGGGCAGAAGGCGCGCATGTAGAAGATGCTGAAGGCGGTCTGCCACTCGTTGGCATGTACGGCGAAGGCGGCATGGTGCTTGTCGTGGGCGGTGAGGTGGTCATGGAGCGACTGCATGACCTGTCCGCAGGCGTATCCGTAGAGGCAGGACTCGTCATAGTCGCCATAGGCGGCATGGCTGCGCACGCCGAAGTTCTGCCACGCCCAGGTGTATATCTCGTCCTTTCGGGGCCATAGATGTTCCCACCGCAGCAGGATAGCAATCGGCTGTCCGGGGATGTCCCATATGCCGACCCGCACCGATGCCGGCGTTTTCCAGCCGGGGATGAGGTTCTTTTTCTCGCGGAACCATATGTCGGAGTGGTCTCCCCAGTCGGGGCCGAAGAAGAAGACGCGGCCGGGGTATTCCTTCTGCATGCTGGCAGCTCGTGTGGAGAGTACGGCATAGATACCGCCCACGCGGTTGCACACCTCCCATGAAGTCTCGAAGATATAATCGGGTTGAAGCATCTGTATAGTAGCTGTTTATGGTATGAATAGGGGTTATCGCAGGATGTGGCTGACGGTGAGTCGTGTGACGCCCTGCAGGGTGTTGATTGTTTGGGGTGTAGTGGTATAGTTATTGTTGTCCGCCATGATGAGTGTCATGGTGCGCACGCTGTCGCTGACGGCCCAGTAGAGGCATCGTGTGGCGGGGTCGGCCGCGAGGGCTGTGACGGGCTGCGGCTCGATGCAGACGGGGTAGGAGCCGTCGGCGAGGTTGGCGACCCATAGTCCCTCGGTGCTACGCACATAGACCTTGCGGTTGGCGATGGCGAAGCCCTCGACGGGTTGTGAGACGAGTGCCTGAATATCCGCGCGTCGGAAGGTGCGGCCGTTGTAGGTCTGCACCGTGTCTTGGGCGTCGGTCAGCAGGGCGATGTCGTCCGCATGTGTGGCCGGCAGCACCTCGGCATAGCGTGTGCCGAAGATGCGCTGGCGGAAGTCGCCCTCGTCCGTGCGGAGGAGGACACCCTCGGCGGGCATGTCTATGACATGCAGAGCCTTGGTGATATGCGTGGCCTCGCCGTTCAGCACGATGTCCACACTCACCTCGGTCTGCTCGGTTGCCCGGCAGAAGAGGAACGACAGCGCCGCCGAGGCCGTGTCTCCGCTCAGGATGACAGTCGGCACATCCTGAGGCAGTTGCCACCGATAGGTGAGGCTGTAGCCGTAGGGGTTATAGACCAGTGCCTGCAGCTTGACCTCCCGGTAGATACCGATGCTGCCGATGGTGTCCAACGAGTCGGACACGCACGAGAAGGCCGGCACGGAATCGACCACGGTAATCGACTGCGTGGCAGTCCATTGTGCCTTGTTGTCCACTCGGAGCATGACCGTGTAAGTGCCGGGGCGCTTATAGACCTTGGTCGGGTTCTTGAGCATCGAGGTGGAGCCGTCTCCGAACGACCACTCCCAGTCGGCGCCTTCGGCGGTGTGGTTGGAGAAATAGACGGTCTCTCCCGCGCGCGGTGTGGCGGGAGAGTAGGTGAAGTTGACCTCGTTCTTATTGCATGCCACCAGCATCGCGCAGCAGGTGAGCAATAGTATCCAGTTGTGTCTCATAATCTTGTTTGGCATCCAGCCAGTGTATCGTGTTGTCGCGGCGCCACCACGTCAGTTGGCGTTTGGCATAATGCCGCGAGTTTTGTTTAATCATGTCGAGTGCCTGCTGCACGGTCCATTCGCCTTTGTACCAGCGGTATATCTCGTTGTATGCTACGGTCCGCAGACTGTTGGGCAGGGGTTGCCCCTCGAACCGGCGGAAGGCCTGTTCGGCCTCTCGGAGCAGTCCCCGCTCCATCATCAGGTCGCAGCGTCGGTTGATGCGTTCGTAGAGCTCCTCCCGCGGGCGTGTCAGTCCGACCTTGAGTATGCGGAACGGGCGTGTGCGGCGCGAGGCGGTGCGCAGCTCCGAGTAGGTCCCGCCGCTGAGCAGACATACCTCTATGCAATGCATCAGGCGTTGTGGGTTATTGCGGTCCACCTGCAGCCAGTAGGCGGGGTCGAGTGTCTGCACTTGCTCTTGCAGCCAGGGCAGTCCGCCCCGCCGGTAGCCATCCTGCACTCGCGCCCTCACCTGCTCGGGGACAGTGGGGATATCGTCCAGGCCGTTGCATACGGCGTCTATATACAGCATGGCGCCGCCCGAGAGCAGGGCTATGGGTCGGTCGTCCCGGTGCCGGGTCTGCCGCGTCTCCGAGACGGGGTTGCATAGGTCGGTCAGAACGGCCAGTGCGTCGCGCTCGAACAAGCCGGCGTTGTAGTCCTGCGTCAGCGCGTGCGTGCCTACGAAATAATGGCGTACGCGCGCCTGCTCGTCCGCCGTAGGGGCGGCTGTGCCTATCGGCAGGTCGCGGTATATCTGTCGCGAGTCGGCATTGAGGACCGGGCAGCCGTATTCCTCCGCCAAGCGCAGACTCAACTCCGTCTTGCCTACGCCCGTCGGACCCAGCAACACCAGCAATATGGGCAGTGCCGGCGACTGCGCCATCAGAACATCGTGCCGTCGTCAAACGAGAGGTCCTGGAAGCCTTCCATATCCAAGTCCTCGGCGTCGTACTGGCTGTCTCCGTAGAAGTCGTCGTCCAGTCCGAGGTTGCCCTTGCCGTCCTTGCCGAGGATAGCCTCCAGGTTCTCCTCGCTCTGCAACTGGCGCGGGGCTTTGCCTTTCTTCTCCACGCACTCTACGCCCTCCATGGAGCCGGGCAGTATCTCGCGCAGGTTGCCGAAGAAGCAACGCTCGAACATGGGGTCGAAGATGTAGATGAGGCGCTGGCCCTGTTCCTCCAGGAGGTCGCCCAGGCGCGTGTCGCTCATGACCATGTTGTCGTACTCGAAGTTGCCGTCCATCTCCACGAGCGTGACCTCTTGCTCTTTCTCCCAACGGTCGTTGCAGAGGAAGAAGGAGGTCATTTGGTCGTCAGGATAGCCGACCGACTCGAGGATAGCGTGATGCAGGTCGAGGAACGTGGCATTACTGTCTGCATGGAAGACGCGGCGGAAGCCGTCGGACTCATCGCAGGAAAAGGTAATCTTGTATATCATAATAGGTTGATTAGTGTTCGGTTAATGTATCAGTTTCAGGAACTCGTCGCGTGTTTGCTGGCGGGTGAAGGCACCGGTGAAGTCGGAGGTGACGGTCATGGCATGCTGTTTCTGCACGCCGCGCATCTGCATGCAGAGGTGCTCGGCCTCGATAACGACCATGACACCAAGCGGTTGCAGCGTCTGCTGGATGCAGTCTTTTATCTGCGTGGTCATGCGCTCCTGCACCTGCAAGCGGCGTGCGAACACATCCACCACTCGCGCTATCTTGCTCAGTCCGGTGATGCGGCCGTTGGGGATATAGGCCACATGGGCTTTGCCGAAGAAGGGCAGCATGTGGTGCTCGCAGAGGGAGTAGAAGTCAATGTCCTTGACCACGACCATCTGGCGATAGTCCTCCTCGAAGAGGGCCGAGCGGATGATGGCTTCGGGGTCCTCGGAGTAGCCTTTGGTGAGGAACTGGAGGGCGTTCCCCACGCGGTGCGGCGTCTTGAGCAGCCCTTCCCGGTCGGGGTCCTCGCCGCCCAG
Source organism: Paludibacteraceae bacterium (assembly GCA_017483945.1). Classification (GTDB taxonomy): domain Bacteria; phylum Bacteroidota; class Bacteroidia; order Bacteroidales; family Paludibacteraceae; genus Colicola. The sequence goes on from JAFUUE010000078.1 coordinate 4,837, forward strand.
TTGTATCATTTCACGCACATGCAGCGCCAGTGCATCGGTGAGTTGCTTGTCGGGTTCAAATGCTTGTAAGTCCATTGTTTAGCATGTTTACGGGCGCGCGGCTCCTATGATTTGAATACGGTCGCGCACGATGTAGGTGCTGCTCTGCAGTTGGGGGAAGCGGCGGAGCAACTCGTCCTTGTAGGTATTGGCCTCGTCCAGGGTCAGGAAATCGCCGATACGCACTTTCCAGAACGGCGGGTTATACTCCACATAGACCTTGACGTCCAGTTGCTCGGAGAACTCTTTCTCCAGCTTGAGCGCTTCGGTCTTGGCGGTCTGCTGCCGGTTGGAGGAGTATATCTGCACGCGGAAGCCGTCGGTCTCCTGCTGTCCCCGCACCACGCCCTCCACCTTGTCCTGAAGCAAGCGGTAGATAGACGAGTCCTGGTGCACCACGGCCCCCGGCATCTCCGCGAAGATGTCCGGCCGAGCGGTCGTCACCACGCTGTCGGGCGCCTCTTGTGCATAGAGCACGGCGCTCACGGCCAGCATAATCAATAGTATGGTCTTTCTCATAAATAGCGGTTATTAGTAGCGGAACGAGCTGCCGCCGACGAACTCACGCAGGAACGACGTGGGCGGTATCTCCTTCTCGGGTATGGATTCGAAATAGCTCAGGAACTTCTCCAGCCGGTGTGCCTCGCTGTACTCGTCGCAGTATTTGGGCACCTCGGCCAGTATGGGTTCGGCGTAGCGTTTGAGCACGGCCAACTCGAACAGGAGCGCCGAGTTGAACATGGCGTCCGCGTTCTCCTGGAAGGGGTATATCCACTTGACCTCGCCGCGCATCACACTCGGGCAGCGGGCTATCGTCTCGCGGGCGGAATAGCCGCGGTAGCGGTAGTCGCGCACGATGCGGCGGATGAGGCGTATGTCGGTGGTGGGTACCCAGTTATGGTTGTCCAGGTTGACCGTTGTGATGGGGGCGACGAAGATGCGGAAGGTGCTCTCGCGCGGCATGTCGGGCAGCAACTCGGGGTTGAGGGCGTGGAGTCCCTCGATGATGACGATGGTGTCCTTCTCCAGCTTGAGTTTGTCACCGCGGTATTCGCGGCGTCCGGTCTCGAAGTTGAAGGTCGGCAGCTTGACCTCCTTGCCCTCCGCGAGGTCCGCCAACTGGCCGCGGAAGAGGTCGAGGTCCAGCGCGTGCAGGTCCTCAAAGTCCCAGTCGCCGTTCTCGTCGCGAGGTGTGTCTTCGCGGTTGACGAAATAGTTGTCCATCGAGATGACGACGGGGCGTATGCCGTTCACAAGCAGCTGGATAGTCAGACGCTTGGAGAACGTGGTCTTACCCGAGGAGGACGGGCCGCTGATGAGGACGAACTTGGGCCGGCCGCTCTCGCGGTTGGCTATCATGTCGGCTATCTGACCCACTTTCTTCTCGTGCAGCGCCTCGCTGAGCTTAATCATCTCGAACGATTTGCTGTTCTTGCAGGCCTTGTTGAAGTCGGCTACGTTGCTAATCTTGAGCAGTTTGTTCCATCCGAGGTACTCCTTGAAGATGCTGAACATCTTGTCCTGCGGACTGACTTCCTCTAACACGGTGGGGTTCTGGCGGTTGGGGATGCGCAGGAGCATGCCCTGATGGTAGGGCATGAGGTCGAAGAGGTGGATATAGCCGGTCGAGGGCAGGAGGGCGTCGGTGTAGTAATCAATATAATCGCCCATGCGGAAATAGCGGCAGTAAGGGTTGCCGAGTGTCTCGAAGAGGGTGCACTCGTCGTCCAGCCGCTCGCGGAAGAGGCGTATGACCTCCTTGGTCTGCTTCTCCTCGGCCACGATGGGGCGGTCTTCGTCCACTATCTCCTGCATCCGGTTGTGGATAGCCTGTATCATCTCCGGCGTAAGGGACTGCGGCTCGACGTCCTTATGCCACTGCAACTGACAGAAATAGCCCCTCGATATCGGGTGCTCGATACGCAGCTCCGCGCCGGGGAACAGGTCGCGCACGGCGCAAGCCAGCACCATGCTCAGCGTACGGACATAGCAGCGCATACCCATCGGACAGCCTATATCCACGAACTCAATGTCCTTCGGTTTATAGACCAAGAAGGTCAGGTCCTGGATTTTGTAGTTGACCAGTGCCGCCACGACGGGGTAGGGCAACTGCAGACCAATCTGTTTGTACACGTCCAGAAGCGAGGTGCCGCGCCGGATGTCGTAGTACTGATGGTTGTTCTTGCAATAGATGGTGACTGTTTCTTGCATAACGAGTATCAGTTAAAATCAATAATGTGATGTATGCTGATTATTCCGATTATCGGAGTCGAGTCTGCACTCTCCGTCACAGCCAAGGTGGTTATATTGTACCGGTCCATTATCTGCAGGGCGTCGCTCAGTAGGGCGTCCTTGTGTATATGTTTGTACGACGGCGTCATCATGTCTTGCGCCGTGATATGGAGGTCGTCGTATTTCTGTATGGCGCGTCGTAGGTCTCCGTCGGTGATGATGCCGCGGCAGGTGTCTCCGTCATAGACCATGGTGATGCCCAGGTGCTTGTCCGTCATCTCGCGCACGAGTTCGCGGAAGGGGGTGGTCAGTTGGACGCGCGGCACATCGGTGGTCATATGGCTGCCCACGCGCGCCAGCAGCTGTTGCCCCAAGGCTCCGCCGGGGTGATAGACGGCGAAGTTCTCCGCCCGGAACCGGCGTTTCTCCATCAGGCAGACGAGCAGTGCGTCGCCCAGCATGTTGGCCGCGGTGATGGACGTGGTCGGCGCCAGGCCGAGGGGGCAGACCTCTCTGTCCACGTGCATGGACAGCGTCAGGTCGCACTCGCGCGCCAGACGCGACGTCACATCGCCCGTCATGGCGATGAGCGTGCAGCCCAGGTTGCGCAACGGGGCAACGACACTCAGTATCTCGCTGCCCGCACCGCTGTTACTGATGAGCATAACAATATCCGTGCCACTAATCATGCCCAAGTCGCCGTGCATCGCCTCGGCGGCGTTCACGAAGATAGCCGGTGTGCCCGTGGAGGCCAGGGACGAGGCTATCTTGTGGCCGATGATACCGGTCTTGCCGATACCCATGACCACCAGGCGGCCGGGGTTGCGGTAGAGCAGTTCGACCACACGGTCAAACTCCTCGCCGATACTCATTCCCAGACGCTCTAACTCGCCTATCTCGGCGGCAAATATCTCTCGGGCACGTGCTGCGTATGTCATGTTCTCTTTGTTCGTCTAAAGTCGGAAGTTCGAAGCCAAAAGTCGAATGCCGACCCGGCTCCTCCCCAAATAGGCTACAAAATTACAATAAAAATTGCACATATGCAAGTGTGAGTGTCTTTTTTTTGAGCAGAGGGGCATTTATGCCCGTCGGGAAGAGGCGCTGCCCGCGCGGGAGACGTGCTGTCGGCGGGGGCGGCAACCCGAACCTGACCCGAACCTGACCCGAACCTGGAACGATGCTGGAACGATGCTGGAACGATGCTGAAGGTCGGATTTGCCTGATTGATAAGGGAATGAGTGGGTCAGCTCTGTTCCAGGTCTGTTCCAGCTCTGTTTCGCGTGCTGATAATGAGGCGGATAGATGAAGGTCGAAAGTCCAAAGTCGAAAGTCGAAAGCACTATTCCGGGTCACTCGGTTTCACAGGACTCACCTGGGACGCGGGCGGCTCGCCCGCGGTAAAGCCCACGATAATATAGAATTTAGAACTCTTCAAATCTCATCTAATGGCCCTAAAACGTAGAAACCGTGTGGAAGCGACATTCGCCATGTCCTCCATGACCGACCTCATATTCCTGCTCTTGCT
>JAFUUE010000079.1 GCA_017483945.1 Paludibacteraceae bacterium
GCTTTGCCGTGGCATTGTTTGTATTTCTTGCCGGAGCCGCAGGGGCATGGGTCGTTGGGGCGTATCTTGGGTTCGGTGCGTCGGATGGGTTCTGTCCGTTGCATCTCGCGTGTGTCCCGTGCGGCGGCAGCGGCTTGTCCTGAGGCCTGTGCGGCGCGTTGTACGGCATCTTTCTGTGTGCGATAGCGGCTCATGTCGGTGCGTCGTTCGGCTTGTGCCTGGCGTACGTCGGCGGGGTCCTGCATAGGTATCTGTCCGCGGAAGAGGATAGACATGATGCGCCGGTTGAGTGCGGCGACCATGCCGTTGAAGAGGTGGCGCGCCTCAATCTTGTAGATGACGAGCGGGTCTTTCTGCTCGTAGGAGGCGTTCTGCACGGACTGTTTGAGGTCATCGAGTTGGCGGAGGTGCTCTTTCCACTCGTCGTCGATGATGTAGAGCAGCATGCGTTTCTCGAACTCGCGCACGACCTCTTTGCCGTTGGTCTCGGCGGCTTTGCGCAGGTTGACTGAGATGTTATAGACGCGTTTGCCGTCGGAGATGGGGACGAGGATGTTCTCGTACATGGCGCCTTTCTCGTCGAAGACCCGTTTGATGACAGGTGCGGCGACGTCGGACAGCTTGTCCATGCGGCGCTTGAAGGTGGCGAGTGCTTCGTCCACGAACTGCTCGAGCAGTTGCTCCTCCCGTGCGCGTCGGAACGTGTCTTCGTCGAAGGGGACCTCCATGGCGAAGACCTGCATAGCGTCCATGCGGAGTGCCTCGAAGTTGTTTTCGGCGCGTGCGTTGGAGAGTATCTCGGCGGCGGTGTCGTAGATCATGTTGGTGATATCCACGCCGATGCGCTCTCCCATGAGGGCGTGGCGGCGCTGGGTGTAGATAGCGTTACGCTGGACGTTCATCACGTCGTCGTACTCGATGAGGCGGCGGCGGATGCCGAAGTTGTTCTCCTCCACCTTCTTCTGCGCACGTTCGATGGAGTTGGAGACCATCTTGTGCTCAATCATCTCGCCCTCTTGGAAGCCCATGCGGTCCATGAGTCCGGCTATTCGTTCGGAGCCGAACATACGCATGAGGTCGTCCTCGAGGCTGACGAAGAAGACGCTGGAGCCGGGGTCTCCCTGGCGTCCGGCACGTCCGCGGAGCTGGCGGTCCACACGTCGCGACTCATGGCGCTCGGTGCCGATGATGGCGAGTCCTCCGGCGTCGCGTACCTCGTCGGTGAGTTTGATGTCGGTACCACGTCCGGCCATGTTGGTAGCGATGGTGACCACGCCCTTGCGTCCGGCCTCGGCCACGACGGCGGCCTCCTGCTGGTGGAGCTTGGCGTTGAGGACGTTATGCTTGATTTTGCGCAGGGTGAGCATGCGGCTGAGCAGCTCGGATATCTCGACGGAGGTGGTGCCGACGAGGACGGGTCGTCCGGCCTCGACCATGGCGACTATCTCGTCGATGACGGCGTTGTATTTCTCGCGCTTGGTTTTGTAGATGCGGTCGTTCATGTCGTTGCGCGCGATGGGGCGGTTGGTGGGGATGACGACGACATCCAGTTTGTATATGTTCCAGAACTCTCCCGCTTCGGTCTCGGCGGTACCGGTCATGCCGGCGAGTTTGTTGTACATACGGAAGTAGTTCTGCAGCGTGATGGTGGCAAAGGTCTGTGTGGCGCCCTCGACCTTGACGTTCTCCTTGGCTTCGACGGCCTGGTGGAGTCCGTCGGACCAGCGGCGTCCCTCCATGATACGTCCGGTCTGCTCGTCCACAATCTTGACCTCGTTGTTGTCGATGATGTAGTCCACATCTTTCTCGAAGAGGGTGTAGGCCTTAAGCAGTTGCTGCACGGTGTGTACGCGTTCGGACTTGACGGAGTAGTTGGCGAGTATCTCGTCTTTGCGCTGTTGCTTCTGGTCGGGTGTGAGGGTGGCGTCGTTCTCGACCTCGGCTATCTCGCTGCCGACGTCGGGCAGGACGAAGAACTGCGGGTCGTCTGTGGAGCCGGTCAGGGCGTCGATGCCCTTGTCGGTCAGTTCGACGGACTTGTTCTTCTCGTCGATGACGAAGTAGAGTTCGTCGGTGGCGATGTGCATGTTCTTCTCGTTCTCCTGGAGGTAGAACTCCTCGGTCTTCTGCAGGCGGACTTTGTTGCCCTGCTCGGAGAGGAACTTGATGAGTGCCTTGTTCTTAGGCATGCCCTTGAAGGAGCGGAAGAGTGCCAGTTCGCCCTCCTCGGCTACGGCTTTGTCCGTGCTGGACATCTTGGCTTTGGCCTCGGTGAGGAGTTTGGTGGTGAGGGTGGTCTGCGAGCGGACGAGCAGTTCGACGCGGTGCTTGTACTCGTCGAACATCTGGTCCTCGCCGCGGGGTACGGGTCCGCTGATGATGAGGGGGGTACGGGCGTCGTCGATGAGCACGGAGTCCACCTCGTCCACGATGGCGTAGTTATGTCCCCGCTGCACGAGGTCCATGGGGGATGTGGCCATGTTGTCGCGCAGGTAGTCGAAGCCGAACTCGTTGTTGGTGCCGAAGGTGATGTCGCATGCGTAGGCGCGGCGCCGTTCGTCGGAGTTGGGGCGGTGCTTGTCGATACAATCGACGGTCAGTCCGTGGAACATGTACAGGGGTCCCATCCACTCGGAGTCACGTTTGGCGAGGTAGTCGTTGACGGTGACGACGTGGACGCCTTCGTGCGTGAGGGCGTTGAGGAAGACGGGGAGGGTGGCGACGAGTGTCTTACCCTCGCCGGTGGCCATCTCGGCAATCTTGCCCTGATGGAGGACGACGCCGCCGAAGAGCTGTACGTCGTAGTGAATCATGTCCCATGTTATCTCGTTACCGCCGGCAACCCAGTGGTTATGGTAGATAGCTTTGTCTCCGAGTATCTCGACGAAGTCAAAGCGCGGGTCGGCAGCCAGGTCGCGGTCCATCTGTGTGGCAGTCACCTCGATGCTCTCGTTCTGGGCGAAGCGTCGTGCGGTGGACTTGACGATGGCAAAGGCCTCGGGCAGTGCGTCGGCCAGGAGACGGTCGTAGGTCTCGCGGATGCTCTTGTTCAGGCGGTCCACTTCGTTGTATATCTTCTCCCGCTCGTCGATGGGGTGGTTCTCGATGTCGGTCTTGAGGGCGTTGATGCGCTGCTTGGAGGGCGCCACTTCGTCCTGGATACGCTGCATGAGTGCGGCACTGCGGGCGCGGAGGGCGTCGTTGCTGAGCGCGTCTATCTCGGCGTAGGCGGCTTTGATTTTCTCGACATACGGCATGATTTCTCGCATATCCCGTTGCGATTTGTTGCCGAAGATTTTGCTGATAAATTCGATGAATGACATATGTGCCAGGTGTTTAATAGTTCTTCTTAGCGTGTGTGTGCGGAGCAGATTCGCACATTTAGCCTGCAAAGTTACTAAAAAAATCCGATATATGCAATAGTCGGCGCCGTTTTCCTATAATAATTATGCGTGCGCGCATGGTATGCGCCCGTGCGCGGGGCGCGCGGGATGCCGGTGTCGGGTGGGGAGTAATGCCTGTCAGGTAACGGTCAGGTAACGGTCAGGTAACGGGTCAGGAACGGGTCAGGTACGGGTGGGGGCGCGGCGGGTGCCGCGACCGCGGGCGAGCCGCCCGCGTCCCAGGTGGCAATCGTGGCCTGTGGGGAGGCGAGGATAACGGAACCGGCGGGCTCCCGCAAGGGAACCCGCCGGTGGAGAGTGCTGACGCTTGTTGTATGTAGCAAGAGTCGTCGGCCGTAGAGGGGCTTAGAGCCAGCGTACGTAGCAGAAGTCCATGCGGTGGGGCAGGAGCTCGTGCTGCGGATACATACGCAGGGCGAACTTCATGCCGCCGGCGTAGTCGAGCTGGTAGTTAGCCTCGAAGCGGAGGATGCTGTTCTCGGACTTGACGAGTTTGAGCGGCTCGACCTTGTAGAGTTTGTCGTTGTTGTGAGTGCTGGTGCGGATAGCGACCAGTTCAACGCCGAGTCCGTTGTCGTGCAGGTTGTGGGTGTCCAGTTCGACGCTGATGTCGTACTTCTCGCCTACGTTGGGGTTCTGCAGCATGGTTTCGGGGATGTTGACGCTCTTGACCTCAATCTCGTCCCAGTGCTCCACGATGTTCTCTTTCCAGGCGGCTATCTCTTTGGCAACCTTGTAGTTGTCGGCGGCGAGCAGGTGGTGGCGTTTGGCCTGCTTATTGTAGAAGCGGTCGAAGTAGTCGTCCATCATGCGCTTGGTGGTGTAGAACGGTGTGATTTGGGTCATGGAGTTCTTGATGGTCTGGATCCACTCGGGGCTGTAGCCCTTGGAGTTGCGCGCGTAGTACATCGGTATGATCTCGTTCTCGAGCATCTGGTAGATGGTAGCGGCGTCGAGTTGGTCTTGGTGGCCCTGGTTCTCGTAGGTACGTTTGTCGGTGAGTGCCGATCCGGCTCGCTTTCGGTAGCCTTCGTACCACCATCCGTCGAGTACGGAGAAGTTAAGCACGCCGTTCATCTGGGCTTTCTCGCCGGATGTACCGGAGGCCTCGAGGGGGCGTGTGGGGGTGTTGAGCCAGATGTCCACGCCGGAGATGAGGCGCTTGGCCAGACGCATGTCGTAGTTCTCGAGGAAGACAATCTTACCGAGGAACTGGGGCATACGGCTTATCTCGATGATGCGTCGGATGAGTCCCTGTCCGGCTCCGTCGGCGGGGTGTGCCTTGCCGGTGAAGAGGAACTGCACGGGATAGTTGGGGTTGTTGACCAACTTCTCCAGGCGCTCCAGGTCGTTGAAGAGCAGGTGTGCGCGTTTGTAGGTGGCGAAGCGGCGTCCGAAGCCGATGATGAGTGTCTCGGGCTTCATGGTCTCGAGTGCGCGCATGATGCGTGCGGGGTCTCCCTGCGACTTCATCCATGTCTCGCGGAACTGCTCACGGATATAGTCGATGAGCTTGCGCTTGAGGTCCATGCGCGTGTTCCATATGAGTTCGTCGCTGAGGTTGTTGTAGGGTGCCCACATCTTGGGGTCGGACTGGTTGTTGAACCACTCTTTCGGGAAGTTCTCCTTATAGACTTTCTTCCACTGGTTGGCAGCCCATGTGGGCATGTGTACGCCGTTGGTGACGTATCCGACATGCAGTTCCTCGGGGAAGTAGCCTTTCCATACGGGTGCGAACATCTTCTTGCTGACCTCGCCGTGGAGCCAGCTGACGCCGTTGGCCTCCTGACAGGTGTTGAGCGCGAAGACGGACATGGAGAATTTCTCGTTGTTGTCGTCGGGGTTCTGGCGTCCCATGCCGATGAGGTCGTGCCAATCGATGCCGAGTTTGGCGGGGTACTCGTTCATGTATTTGTAGAAGAGTCCCTCCTCGAAGTAGTCGTGTCCTGCGGGCACGGGTGTGTGGCAGGTGTAGAGTCCGCCGGCGCGAACGACCTCGAGCGCCTGGTTGAAGGTGAGTCCTTCGGCCACATAATCAACGAGTCGCTGGAGTCCCATGAGTGCGGCGTGTCCCTCGTTGCAGTGGTAGACATCTTTCTTGATGCCGAGTTGCTTGAGCGCGAGTGTACCGCCGATGCCGAGGAGTATCTCCTGCTTGATGCGGTTCTCCCAGTCGCCGCCGTAGAGCTGGTGTGTGATTTGGCGGTCCCACTCGGAGTTGAGTTCGTTGTCGGTGTCCAGCAGGTAGAGGTCGATACGGCCGACTGCCACTTTCCACAGGTAGGCATAGACGGTGCGTCCGGGGTAGGGGACGTTGATAACCATCGGTGTGCCGTCCTCGTTCTTGACCTGTGTGAGGGGCAGGTTGTTGAAGTTCTGTGCCTCATAGTTGGCAATCTGCTGTCCCTCGGGGGAGAGGGTCTGTGTGAAATAGCCGTAGCGGTAGAGGAAGCCGATGGCGGTCATGTCCACGTTGCAGTCGCTGGCCTCTTTCAGGTAGTCGCCGGCGAGGATGCCCAGGCCGCCGCTGTATATCTTGAGGATGTGCGTCAGGCCGTATTCCATTGAGAAATAGGCGATAGACGGTTTCTTCTTGTCCTTGGGTGCGTTCATGTAGTCGCGGAACTCGGCGTAGATGCTGTCGAGTTGGGCCATGAACTCCTTGTCACGGCTGAGCTCGAGCATGCGGTCGTAGCTGATAATGTTCAGTAAGACAATGGGATTGGATTGTGCCCGATGCCAAGCTTCGTTGTCGATGTAGCGGAAGATGTTCTTCGCGTCGGCATTCCATACCCACCACAGGTTATAGGCCAGTTCCTGTAACTTGTGCAGGTTCTTGGGCAGGTTGGCATGGACTGTAACCTCTTTCCATGCGGGTTGGTTGACGTTGTTTACTTTGATTTTCATACGTTTTGTATCTTATATTCATTAATGTTTTCCGTGTCGCGGGGCATTCTTTGTGCCTGTCCCGGCCTTTTTTCCGGGGGTCTGTATCTCAAGAGACCGCGAAAAAAGCGCACAAAGGTACAAAAAAAATCCGACATACGCAAATTTTTTTTGCCGTTTTGTGTGCGAAAGCCCGTTCTATCCGTTCTTTGTTCACCGTGGTTTGCAAATAAAATGTTTTGGCAGGTTCACTTTTGCACGCTTTTTGTGGTGTGTTTGTCGTATGGAAATATCAGAACAGGAAATTCTCCGCCGCCGCGATATGCGCGGCGTGCTCACGTTCACCATTGACCCCGCCGATGCCAAGGACTTCGACGACGCCCTCTCGTTTGCGGCGCAGGAAGACGGCACCTGGCAGGTCGGCGTGCATATAGCAGACGTGAGCCATTATGTCGCTTTTGACTCGGACATTGACCGCGACGCCTACGAGCGCGGCACCAGTATCTATTACGTGGACCATGTGGACCCGATGCTCCCCGAGCGTCTGTGTAATGACCTCTGCTCCCTGCGCCCGGGCGAGGACAAACTCTGCATGTCGGTCGTCTTCGCCGTCGCGCCCGATGCGCGTGTACTTAAGTATAAGATATGCCGCACCGTCATCCGCTCCGATGCCCGGCTCTCCTACGAGCAGGCGCAGCAGCTCCTTGACAGTCCTGACGGCACGCCCCTGTCCGACGCCCTAACGGTCATCAACGGCCTGGCCCGGCAGATGCGGAAGGCCCGCTTTGCGGCCGGTGCTATGGAACTCGAGCAGGAGGAGGTGCGTTTCATCTTGGACAAAAACGGTCACCCCGTGGACATCCTGTTCCATAAACCCACCGACGCCAACCACCTCATCGAGGAGTGGATGCTGCTCGCTAACCGTACCGTGGCGACCCATCTGCGTGACCGGCTCATGGTCTTCCGTGTGCACGACAAGCCCGACCCCGGCAAACTCGCTGACTTGGAGGACTTCCGCCGGCATATGGGCAAGCGCATACAGCCGCAGGTGCTCGAACTCCTCACCATACGCGCCATGGCCAAGGCCGTCTATAGCACCCGCAACATCGGTCACTACGGTCTTGCCTTCCCCTATTACACCCATTTCACGTCCCCCATCCGTCGCTATCCGGACCTCATGGTGCACCGGCTCGTCGAGCGGTACCTGCTCGGCGGCAAGCGGCCTGTCCCCGAACGGCGGGACTTGGAAGAGGCGTGCCGCCACTGCTCCGAGATGGAGCAGTACGCACAGGCTGAGGAGCGGGCGTCCGTCAAGATGTTCCAGGCGCTCTGGATAAGCGACCATGTGGGGGAGGAGTTCGATGGCCATATATGCGGTGTGACCGAGTTCGGACTCTTTGTCCAACTCGATGATAACCACTGCGTAGGGCTTATCCATTCAAGTCAGGTAGTCCCCGGAGACTACCTGAAGTTCGACGAGAAGAACTACCGCCTGATTGCAGCCGGCAGCGGGCGCACCTTCACCCTCGGCGACCCCATACGTGTCCGCGTCGTCCGAGCCGATGTCGAGAAGCGCCAAATTGACTTCATCCCTGTCGAGTAAGAACTTGGCAGGGAGAGGGTGGGGAGTGCCTTTGTGAGAAAAAAAACTAAGCGGGTGCTCCTATCTCATAGAGATATTCAGGGGCAAAACCTATCTCGTTAGACCAATCAATGCTAAAAGGGTCTATGGTAAAGTTGCGAAAATAATCTAAATCTTGTAATTTGGTGCAAATACCTTTCTGAGCCAACGGCCAGAAATCGACGAACTTCTGGGTGCCATCATTGAATAATATACGCAAAGTATAATCGCGTATATAATCTGCATGTATTACTCGCAGAATAGGATTCATATAATCTGCATTTTGACTTATTCTAAGGGAACAATCTTTATCGGGGATTCAGCTCTGCCCAGTCGTTCCCAATTCTCCATCAATTCGTCTTGATGTTGATCCAACCATTCATAAATCAGACGTAAAGCTCTTCGAGGCAGAGAGCCTGTGATAATTCCGTCTTGAATAGTTATTGTGGCTTCATATCCCTGATACTTAACATGGAAATGAGGAGGATTGTGCTCACTCATGTACATGTAAATAGCTATACCATAAAAAGAACTGATTTCCGGCATATGAGTATTCCTTCCTTTTTTGTGGTGCAAATTTACAAAAGAAAACTGATATTTGCAAATATTGGGCTCTGTTTTTGTGTCTTTCTTCATCTTTTTTATTCTTTGCACCCTGTAGAGGAGATAAAATTTGCTACAATTTATTCTGTTATTCCTTAAAAAATGCATATTTCTATTGCGTATGTGCGATTTTTGTTGTACCTTTGTCACCGTATGAACAGCAAACGACCGGTTATACTGCTCTTAGCCCTGGCTTTTCTGATGGGGGCGATGCCGTTGCGTGCCGAAGTGGTCACACTCCGGTCCGGCAAGACCGTGAGCGGTACTATTCTCTTTCAAGACGAGCAAGTGCTTGTTATCAAGGACGATAACGGCGCTCGATTCCAGTATCCGATGAGCGATGTGCTGCGTGTCGGCAGTCCGCAACCTGCCGAGGAACAGGCGCCTAACGCGCTGGAAGACAGGGCGGCTAACGAACCTGGAACGAACCTGGAACGAACCTGGGGGGCGCATCTGCCTCATACTGTGATACGTATCGAGTTGCAGGGTGGGGGTGCCTACCAGGGGGCTGATATCTATGGCGGCGCCTATGGCATCGACCTGATGATTGGTAGCCGGCGTATAAGCCGCTATCCGATGCTGATAGGCGGTGCGGTGGGCTTCCATTCGCTGCTTTTCCCCAAGGGTTCGACGGGGGCGGCACCTCAAGCCGGTGCTACGGCCTCCGCACTCTCTTTCGTGCCGATAGCCGTTGTGCTGCGCGCCCCCTTCTACGAGGCCAAGCATGCGCCTGAGGCCGGCGTCTCGGTCGGTTATGGCATCGGCGTGGCCGGAGGCGTAACGGGCGGACTCTATGCCGCGCTGGACCTGGGATGGCGCTATGCCTATAGTCAGCGGGGAGCATTCTTCTTCGGCCTGACAACCGCTTTCCAGCAGGCACAGGCAACTTCCGTCGAACAAGTGCTCGGCGCAACAACCGGCACGGAGCCTGCCTATTATGTCGGCCAGTCCCATCTGAACCTCCTGCATTTCGGCGCCAAGATGGCGATAGCATTCTGATGACAGACCGGAGATGTGATGGAGACAGACCGGATATGCGATAAGAATCGGATGACTAAACGATAGGATATGAAGGCATCAAGACGCACCAAACAAGTCCGAAACCACAGGGTGGCGCTTCTGCTCAATGACAGCGAGATGCGCGCCTTGGAGCGCTACTGCCAACGCTATCTGGTCCATAACCGCAGCAAGCTCATCCGCGAGATGCTCATGGCCTCTATCCTCAAGCAGTTCGACCGCGATAATCCCACCCTCTTCGACTAATCCCGACAAGTTGCTGCTGACACCTTGTTCAAAGAAAGAAAAGAGCGATTTGCTTGCTTGAGTAAACTCAGACAGACAAATCGCCCTTTTTCTTTGCGGAAAGTGAGGGATTCGAACCCCCGGCAACATCCGTAACCTATAACCATCTATTTCTCAGTAGTTCTATGTTTATAATTTTTGTTACAATTACGTAACATTTGTTACAGATATGTTACGCTCAATCATTCAGAAAAATCTATCTCCTTAGGAGCATCACCATTCCATACAATTCCGTTATCATTTGTGCTACAGATTATCTTCTGAATGCACAATTCTTGATAAAGGCCAAGGAACTTTGCCAAACCACGTTCCAAGGTTCCAGCCTTTACATGAAAGAGAACTTTCTTCTTACTAAAAGAATTCATATTCTCTTTCATATACATAACCCAAACAGAATTATCACTAAATACATGCTCATGTTTGTATATAACAGGAACGTAAACTTCGTCATTATAACGAAGATACTTTTCAATGCTATCAAAGGCTTGTAAACAATCCATAATTATTATACCAATAACTTATCTAAAACTTTATCTAAATTACATTGAGAAGTAACTTCTCGAATATGATTATAAATCTCTTTCGTAAAAGATTTTGAATCAGAATAATCTTTTATAAATACTCCTATTTCATAATTTTTAATAGAAGATTCCAGAAGGTTCATCGACGAAATTACAATATCATTTTCATTCATATAAAATTTTGAATGTAACAAATACTGATTATACCTTATATAGAGATTCGAAGGAGCATTATCAACATTATAACCTAATCCACGTAAAATTTTTTCATATTTGCTATTTCTACTACAAACATCTTCTATGACAAAATCATTTCTCCATACACAAATTACAGGAATTCCTTTATCAATCTTAGCTTTTAATTTAGAAACCAAAATATCCAATCCCACATTTTCATAATACTTCTTAAAACTCCAATAAGGAGAAACTAAAATTATAAACTTTTGTGCAGAATCGATAACATCTTCAATAGAAGACCTTATCCCAGTAGTACTAACTAACAATTCAATAGAAACCATCACTAAACCATCCTATTTAACCTATCAAAATCATAATCATCAAGATAGCCTTTACCCTTACATGAAAAACATATACCATTCTCTATATGGTCATACTCGGGCAAATAACCAATCCCACCACACTTATTGCAAACAACTCTCACAATTACCTCCTTAATTTAGGTACTACATTCACTTTGCCCTCAAGAATCACTATATACCTATTCAAAGATCGTATAATAGCATCTTTCTCTTTACAATCTTCACACTCAGGAGTATTTGATGACTCTGGGATATAATGTTCCGGATACTTTATAATATCAACCACATCAACCTTTAGAATATCAGCAATTTGTGATAAACGACTGAATGGAATATCTACGTTTCGGGTTACATAATTCGAATACGCAGGTTGAGTCACACCAAGCTCTTTTGCAATAAGCTCTTGTTTTACATGCTTTTCCTTACGGATAGCCTCAATGTTTTTCAAAATCTCTATCATAATACAAAGGTAATAAAAAAAATTGACATAAATTGTGATAATTTTCAAAAAATTATTCAATAAAATTTGCATATATCACAAAATTGTTATAACTTTGCGGCGTAAAATGATTTAACAATGCAAACACAAAATATATGCCATTATGAATGATTCAAAAAAAGACTTATTGAAAAAGACTCTTATCTCTGGAGTTATCAACGTTGAACTCTATGGAAAAATCAGAAATGAGATTTTCAACGCTTGCCTGATGTCAGTCAAAGATTCGCGTGACCGCGCTAACTGGAGCAACTGGATTAACGGGAAGACATCCCCCAACCGGTTCTGCCAGAGACAGATAAACATGATCCTACAAAATCACTCACTATCTCCTATTTATGACGAAACTACTGGCAATTGAACCAGACGGTTCGCAACTTAATGATATCGTCTACAACGTCAATGTGATTGCCAATGATCAGGAAAACATCTTAATCCTAAGAGATGTAATCAACGACAATGGAGAAAATGCAGGTATCGAATGTAAGAAGGTAATACTGGCATACAACCGCCAATACTGTTACGAACCGCTTCCAGAACTATCTATCTCCGGGCGACTGATAGTCACATACAAAGACAAAGACGACGACATAATAACTTGTATGGACAACATAGCAAAGCTAATTCTAAGATTTATACAATAACTGATAAAGTCATGAAAGAGTTAAAATCAGCCGTTCTCCAAGCCACAGACGGAGGACGCAAAATTTTTGAAGAACTATATCCTGACTCCAAAGAAATCTTCGCTAAAGGAGGCAAAGGATATATCAAACTCAGAAATGAAAAAACCGCAAGCGCATCCTTCAAACTCATCGACAATAACGGTGAAAAATACTGGATTGTAAAAGACTTCGGGGATGATACCACATTCAATGCCATCGATGCTTATATGCACGAGAACGGCATCCGATACTTTTCAGAAGCCGTACACCGTCTGGCTCAAATCTACAACATAGAATTCGGACTCAACGAATCCGTCAACAAACCAAAAGTCGTATACCGCGATGCCAGAAGCAATGAAAAAGAAAATGCAGTCGAATATAAAACGAGACCTATCACCGAAGCCGAACTAAAAATAATGGGGCCTGTCGTCAAAAAAGAAACAATGGGAAAATACAAATACTACGCCTGCGAATGGTATAGTGCATGCAAATACGACGAGACAAAGAAAAGACTGATCGTCACCACGGTTCACTCTACGGAAGACTACCCTATATTCATACATGACTGCGGCACATTCAAGAAGATTTACAAGCCTTACGAGACAAACAAGGCTTGGCGCTTTTTTTCCATAGGACCAAAACCGCTCAACTACATCTTCGGTCTCGATGAAGCCAAGGCAGAGCTTGACAAACGGATCGAGACTTACACTAAAATGCTTAAGAACGATTCCAAAGCCAAACCCGAAGACTGGGGACTGAGCGAAACAGAGACGTCCTACAAACTGGACAAAATTATCATATTCTCAGGAGAAAGAGACGCCATGTGCCTTGCCGGCATGTGATAGATACCTATCTGGTTCGATTCGGAATCTGAGAAGAAAAACCAAGTCCAAATGACCGAACTCCATAAACTTGCCGAACGTATATTCAACGTTCCGGACA
>JAFUUE010000001.1 GCA_017483945.1 Paludibacteraceae bacterium
CGGCCTTGGTAGGGGGCATAGAGGTGCTCCATGACGGCGTGCATGGCCGTGCCGAAATCGGCCTCGGAGATGTCTTCCTCCACGTTCTGCGGCTCCCGGAGGCGGGCTATATAGCGCCAGTAGAAGCGCCGACGGCAGTCTATCCACGTGTTGATAGCGGAGGGCGACAGCCCGTGCCGCCCGTCGGGGGCGGTCAGTTCGCGCAGGCGGTCCTGTACGCGTTCGTCTGCCGTGATGGGGCGCTCAGTGTCCGCCAGGATACGTACCTGCGGCAGCACCTGCTCTTCGGCGACGGGGATGCCGTACTGGAGCCGGAGTTGGGCCAGATAGCGCGACGCCTCGCCCGAATGGCGGTCGTCCGTGTGGGTGTCGGTGATGAGCCACACATGCTGCGCGTAGGAGAGCATGCGGTAGAAGTTATAGGCGAAGACGGCGTCCTTGCGCTCGGGCGTCGGCAGTCCGAACCCGCGGCGGATGGTCAGGGGTATATAGCTGTTGCTGTGCGAATTGCCGGGGTATAGGTCGTCGTTGAAGCCGGTGATGATGAGGTTGTCGAAGTCGAGTGCGCGTGTCTCCAATACGCCCATGACCTGCAGCCCCTCCAGCGGCTCGCCGACATAGGGAATGGTCTGGTCGGAGAGCAGGGCGCGGAGCAGGGTATATAGGGCAGTCGGCTGTATATCAGGCAGGAGCGCGGCGTCGTGCAGGCGCTCGAGGTGGTTCAGTGCGGTGAGGATACGTGCCGCGGCCTCGGTGTCTTCGGGTCGGGGCAGGGTGGTGAAGAGGCTGCGTAGCTGTGCGACCGCGCTGTGGAGGTCGCCGGGGCGGCTGAAGACGGGCTGCATGGGTGCGGGGAGGGCGTGCGCGGGGAGGAAGAGCAGGTTGTCCGTGCGTATGCGCTCCATGAGTGCGGCGGCCTCTTCAGGCGCGAGGCTGTTCACCCATCGATGGGCAAGCAGGGCTGTCACGTCGCGGTGGTAGAAGCCGGCGTCGGTGGCGCGCCGCTGCAGCTGCTCCATGAGCAGGAGCAGGGCGTAGGCGGGCGTCACGGAGAGGGGGTAGCCCATGGTGACGTTAATCTTGTCAATCTGCTCGGGGAAGGTGTGGAGCAGGGGGAGCAGCATCTGCTCGTCGGGCAGTACGACGGCGGTCCGTGTCAGGTCGATGCCGTCCGTCGCTCCCTCCGGGTGATGGTCAGGTAACGGTGAGGTAACGGTCAGGTTACGGTAGAGGTCGCGAAGGATGCGGTGTACCTCATGCGTCTCGCCCACGGTGGAGGGCACGGAGACCCATGTGATGCGGGGCAGGGGGCGTTCGGTGTCCACGGGGACCTCGTAGCGGGAGCGGAAGAGGCGCTCGTTGCGGTCCATGAAGAGGGAGGTGCGGTTGGCCGGGTCGCGCAGCAGGGGCGAGCTGTAGTCGAAGTAGAAGTCCGCCAGCCCTTGCTCCTGCAGGCGCAGCATGAGTCGTTCCTCGCTGCGTGTCAGTGCGTTGAAGCCGATGAAGACATAGTGCTTGCGCAGTCGTTCGGCGGGTATGTCGTCCCAGTGGTCGAGCAGTTCGCGGTGGAGCATGCCGTCGTAGGCCTTGCCCTCGCGCCGTAGTTCGTCGCGCAGGGCGGTGTACATGGGGTAGAGCAGGCTCCATGTGTAGAGGAAGCGGTCGGGCGCCGTCGTGTCCGCGGCGGCGGAGGGTTGGCGGCGGCTCTCCCAGTAGTGGCCCCAGAACTCGCGTATGACCTCCCGCTGGGCGTCGCTCAGGTAGTCGTAGCGCTCGTCCACCTCGTGCAGGTCGCGTATGGTGGCGAAGAGCCCCTCGACATTGTCCGTCAGGTGGTTATCCACCTCGGAGAAGTCGCTGAGCACCTGCTTGCCCCAGTAGAGGAACTCCTCCACGGGCTCGGGTCTGGGCTGCAGCGTGCAGTAGATGCGGTAGAGCCGCAGGACGGTGACCATCGGGTCCTCCACCTGCAGCGGGCTGAGCGAGTAGAAGCACTCGTTGATAGTCAGTATCTCGGGTGCGAACACGGGTTGGTCCAGCGCCCGGCCGATATACTTGCGGAAGAAGAGCCCGGCCCGGCGGTTGGGGAAGACGAAGGTGTAGTCGCGTAGGTTGCCCGCCGTCTCGCGCGCGAACACGCGGGCTAATGTGTGGAGGTAGGATTGCAAGGCTATTTGTGTTGTAGTTTGTTTATGAGTTTGAGCAGCAGCTGCTTGACGGCGCTCACGAGGGACCATGTGCGGCTGGCTTGGGGCTGGTCGGTGAGCAGTTGGTCGCTATAGTCGGCGCCGGTCTCCTGCTCGGGGTAGATGAGCAGGTGGCTGTAGGGGGCGAAGAAGTCGGTGAGCATGTGCGGCACGCGCTCGAAGAGGGGGTTGTAGCTGGGTGTGGCGTGGCGTGCGCTAATCATGACGACCATGTCGTCCTGCTGTATCTCTTTGGCCATCATGAGCACGTCCTCCCAGTCGCCCATCAGCCGGTAGGAGGCGCGGAGGTACTTGCCCGGCCGTTGGCAGAGCGCGCGCAGGGTGGTCTGTGTGTCCTCGTCGGCGAAGAAGACGATGCGTGCGCCTATCTGGCCGCTCAGGCGTCGGAGCAGCCCGAAGCAGGAGATGAAGTCATGCTCCTTCTCCGCATAGCGGGGCACGGCCACGAGCAGGCGGTTGATGGTGTTGAGCGGTTGGGCCTCGTGGTAGAGGACGGTGCTGCGGCTGTTGCGCTCGATATGTGTGCGTGCCTCCTGCCAGTCGCTGCACTGGACATACTGCGTCATGCGCAGGTCGCTCAGCGTGGCGAGGGTCTTGAGTTGCGGCAGCAGGTCACCGCCCACGGACATGACCGTCCAGCTGTCGTCGGTGCGCTCGTTCTCCATGCGCGCCGCCTCCTGCAGGGCCAACTGCTTGGCCGCATGCTCCGTCACAAAAGACGACAGGGTGCACAGGACCAGTATCATGATGACGGCCGCGTTCAGTATCTCGGTGTTCAGTATGCCGGCTTGGTAACCGATGGTGGCGACGGCCAGTGTGCCCGCGGCGGAGGCGTGCGTCAGGCCGAAAATCAACTGCCGCTCCAGGGGCTGCAACCCGAACTGCCACTGGGCCAGACGGGAGGCTAACCACTTGCCTGCCAACTTGGTACAGGTCATCACCGCGGCGATGAGCAGCACGGTCCAGCCCTGCCACAGTACGTGTATGTCAATCATCATGCCCACACTGAGCAGGAAGATGGGGACGAAGACCTGGCTGCCGACGAAGTTGATGCGCTCCATCAGGGGCGAACGGTTGGGAATGAGCGAGTTGAGCGCCACGCCGCAGACGAAGGCACCCAGAATTCCCTCCAGTTGGGCCGCCGTGGCCAGCAGGGCGGCACCCACCATGAGCAGCATGACCAGCACAAAATTGACCGACGGGTCTTGCCAGCGCTTGAAGATACGGCGCACTACGTAGGGATAGATACCCAGCACGACCACGCCGAAGATCAGGCACATGCCTGCCATGCGCAGCCACATGCCGCGTCCGCCGGTCGCCTGCAGCGGCCCGGTCAGGCCGGCTAAGACCAAGAGCGACAGTGTGATAGCCACCATCGTGCCGCCCACGGTGATATTGACGGCCGCGTTCTTCTGGATACCGTAACGGCTGACGATGGGGAAGGTCATCAGCGTGTGACTGCCATACATCGCACCCAGCAACAGGCTGGTAGTCAGACTGAAGTGCAGCAGCAGGTACGCCGTGAGCGTGCCCAGCACCATCGGAAAGAGGAACGAGTACAGACCGAAGACAAACGCCTTGCGCTTATACAGACTGAAGTCGTTCATATCCACCTCGATACCGCTCTGGAGCATGATGTAGAGCATGCCCATCTGGCCTAACGTGCGGATAGTATTGCTCTCGGGAAGCAACCCTAACACATGCGGTCCGGCGACGATGCCGGCGAGGATAAAGCCCACGATAGCAGGCACATGCACCTTGCGGCACACGGGAGGGATGAGCAACATGATGCCCAATACCACACATACTATCACCAGCGAGTGGGTCATGGGGGTGGATTGTTGGAGTTATAGATATCTGGATTTCCGGATATCTGGAGTTCTGGTTTCGTTTTTCTACAGGAACCGGCCGGTCAGGCTGTCGGGGCAGGCGCGCACCTCGTCCACGGTGCCGGTGCAGACGACGTGTCCGCCGCCGCGTCCGCCCTCGGGACCCATGTCTATCAGGTAGTCGCAGGCGCGTATCACATCCAGGTTATGCTCGATGATGACTACCGTGTTGCCTTTCTCCACCAGTTTGTCCAGCACGCCCAGCAGCACGCGTATATCCTCGAAATGGAGGCCTGTCGTCGGTTCGTCTAATATATATAAGGTACGTCCGGTGCCGGGGCGCGCCAGTTCGGCGGCCAGTTTGATACGCTGGCTCTCGCCGCCGGACAGCGTCGTGGACGACTGCCCTAACTTCAGATAGCCCAGTCCGACGTCCTGTATGGTCTTGATTTTCTTGAGTATGGCGGGTTGTGACTCGAAGAACTCGACCGCCTGGTTGACGGTCATGTCCAGCACTTCGCCGATGCTCTTGCCCTTGAAGCGCACCTCGAGTGTCTCCTTGTTGTAGCGCATGCCGCCGCACGCCTCGCACGGCACATAGACGTCGGGCAGGAAGTGCATCTGGATGGTCTTGTAGCCGTTGCCGGCGCACTACTCGCACCGGCCGCCCTTGGTGTTGAAGCTGAACCGTCCCGCTTTCCACGAGCGGATACGCGCCTCGGGCAGTTGGGCGAACAGCTCCCGTATATCGTTGAAGACGTTGGTGTAAGTGGCAGGATTAGAGCGCGGTGTGCGTCCGATGGGCGACTGGTCCACCGCGATGACCTTGTTGATATGCTCCACGCCCTCGATGCTCTCGTAGGGCAACGGTTCGTGCAGGCTGCGGTAGAAGCGCTGCGAGAGGATGGGGTAGAGCGTCTGGTTGATGAGGCTTGACTTGCCGCTGCCGCTCACGCCTGTCACGCACACCATGCGTCCCAGCGGGATGCGCACCGTCACGTCCTGCAGGTTGTTCCCGCGGCAGCCCCGCAGCGTCAGCCACTCGTCCCTCTTCGTCTGTCTCTCGCCCTGCGGCCGGGGGACAGACTCCTGCCTCAGGTAGCGGGCGGTCAGTGTGTCTGTCTTGAGCAGTTCGGCGGGTGTGCCTTGGAACATGACCTTACCGCCCAACCGACCCGCCTTCGGGCCGATATCTACGATATAGTCCGCCTCGCGCATCATCTGCTCGTCGTGTTCCACCACTATCACCGAGTTGCCCATGTCGCGCAGCTCCTTGAGTGAGTCGATAAGGCGCTGGTTGTCACGCTGATGCAGGCCGATGCTCGGCTCGTCCAGGATGTACAGCACGTTCACCAACCGGCTGCCTATCTGCGTAGCCAGGCGGATACGCTGGCTCTCGCCGCCCGACAGGCTGTCCGACGGACGGCTCAGACTCAGGTAACTCAGGCCCACGCTCGTCATGAAACGCAGGCGGGCGCTTATCTCTTTGAGGATGGGTGCCGCGATGGTTCGTTGGCGCTCGTTCAGCGCCTCTATCTGACCCGGCAGACGGTCTGTCCATTCAGCCAGACGGTCGATGTCCATGTCGGTCAAGTCGCTGATACTCATGCCGGCAAAGCGGTAACTCAATGCCTCCTTGTTCAGTCGGCGACCCTCGCAGGCCGGGCAGACCACCAGCACGTCCTCTTTCTCCTTCTCCTCGTCCTCCTGCTGCACGTAGGCCAGCATGCGCTCGTACCAGTGCTCCTCGTCGTGGACGATGTCGTTGATGTCATTGCTTTCGGCATCTGTCTGCGTGCCCGTAAGCACTTTCCCGGCTTCGACTTTGCCGAGTCCTTTGCACACGGGGCACCAGCCCGAAGGGCTGTTGAAGGAGAAGGTGTGCGGCGCCGGTTCGCGGTAACTCAGTCCGCTCTCCGGGTCCATCAGGTTACGGCTGAAGTAACGCACGGCTCCGCTCTCTATGTCGCCTACGCCCATCAGACCGCCGCCCTGCGTCATCGCTTTGTCTATCGACTGACGCATCCGCCGCTCGTCCGGGTTCTCCGTTTCGCTTTCGACGTTTATCGGAGTGCTCGTAAGCACCTTTGGACTTTTTACTATTAACCTGTCCACCACCACCTCTATCGTGTGGTTCTTGTAGCGGTCCACTTTCATTCCCGCCACGAGGTCCTGCACCTCGCCGTCCACGCGCACATACAGGAAGCCCTTCTTGCGCAGCGTGTCGAACAGCTCTTTGTAGTGTCCCTTGCGCCCGTTCACCAGCGGCGCCATCAGCAGTATCTTGCGCCCCGCATACTCGCGTTGCAGCAGGGCCGCAATCTCCGCGTCCGTGTATTTGACCAGCGGCTGGCCGGTCTTCCATGAGTAGGGTGTTGCCGCACGGGCATACAGAAGACGCAGGAAATCATACACTTCTGTCACGGTGCCCACCGTCGAGCGCGGGTTGCGGCTGGTGGTCTTCTGGTCGATACTGATGACAGGACTGAGGCCGGTTATCTTGTCCACATCCGGCCGCTGCATCGTACCTATATATCCGCGGGCGTAGGACGAAAACGTGTCCATATAGCGCCGTTGCCCCTCGGCAAACAGCGTGTCGAACGCCAGCGACGACTTGCCGCTGCCCGACAGACCTGTGATAACCGTCAGGCGGTTGCGGGGTATCTGTACACTGATATTCTTCAGGTTATGCACCCGTGCACCTACCACTTCTATGTGTTGTTCGCCTTCTGCCATGATGTCTTGCTCGGTCGGTGTGCCCTTCCTATGCGCTGCAAAGTTAACACTTTTTTCGCATATACGCAACTTTTTCCTGTTTGAGTGCAACTTTTTCGCGCTCAACGGCTACTTTTTTCCTCGTTTCCGGGCTTCTCTTCTTCCGAAGGATGCCCATGCCCGGATTCGGAGGTATGGAACTCCTGATTTCCGAACTATAGGACTCAGGAATCTCGCTTCTTCCCCTGGTGAAATCAAGGGTACGTTTACTATCCACCGGGGAAAGCCCGTCTCGCGCCCAATCCCGATATGCACTAAATCGACGGAAAATGTGTAAAAATCGGTATTTTTATATCCATTATTTGGTGGATTGAAAAAAATGTACCCTTGAATTCACCATGGGAAGAAGCGAGATTCCTGAGTCCTATAGTTCGGAAATCCTGAGTTCCATACCTCCGAATCCGGGCATGGGCATCCTTCGGAAGAAGAGAAGCCCGGAAACGAGGAAAAAAG
>JAFUUE010000080.1 GCA_017483945.1 Paludibacteraceae bacterium
CCCCTCTCTATCAAAAAAATACAAAAAATCGCACTTTTATTTGCACGGGTGAAACTTTTTTCGTACCTTTGCACCGAGAAAAGTAGGTCTTGCCGGCCATAATAACTGCGGCATTGCCTCGCAAACATAAACAAACATTTTTATTAACAGTCAATTATCTGTTATTTGTACGAAACTTACCTTACGCCGATGTGCGCCCGTTTAGGGTGTATCCCTGCGTAGATATAGGTGTATAGAAACGTGGCTGTGTGGAGTAGGTGTAGGCATGTAGAGCCCCCGGTGACGTATCCGGTTATCCGGCAGCAGACCGGTACACCGATAGACCGGTCAATCAGCCCCTCGTAATCAACAATTAACAATATAACAAACAAACTTTTTATTAACTAATTCTTTTTCTTATGAAAAAACTTTTCTTAATTCCGCTTTTGGCGCTCTTCTCCTGCGTCATGGCGTGGGCGGAAGTTCGTCAAGTTAGTTCTTATAAAGAACTGCAAGACGCACTCTCTGTAGCAGTTGATGGCGATGAAATTATTTTTACCAAAGACATCGCTTACCCAGCAACTGTCGCTACTGGTAGCACCTTGAATATTACTAAATCGATTACCCTCAATGGCCAAAACCACAAACTTACAGGATATGGGATGCGGAGTAATGGTGTAAAAGCAAATTTAGTAATTAATGATGGTGAAGCGTCAGTTATTGATGTAACTATTAAAAATATTTCCATTGAAAAAGGATGTACCTATCCTATTAATATTAGAGGCAATGTCCACTCTCTAAACATTGACAATGCAGTCGTTGATGCAACAAACGCTATTATTAGTGATGCTTATTATCAAGGATTGACCATTTCTGGAAATACCATCCCTGATGACTACAGCATTAATGTAACAAACTCTACAATCAAGACTCCCCAAAACAAAGCAGCGTACGCTATCATCTTCTGGGTGCCAGTTAGTAATATATCCATTGAGAATACTGATGTTATGGGATGGTCAGTTTTGTATTTCAAACCAGGGTCAAATGGTACTACAGTTGAAGCAAAAAATTGCTCCTTTGATGCTCAAAACTTCCATTCAGGACGAACCAATAGTTTTGGTGCTTTCGCTCTTGAAGACAATGGTATAGATATCACTTTGGATAATTGCGTAGTAGATAGTCGTACACACACAGAAAACTTTCAGGCTATGTTTATGCTCTCCGAGTGGATGCTTACCTTGAAAAATCAGGATGATGAGGAGTTTACTCAGGATC
This sequence comes from Paludibacteraceae bacterium, assembly GCA_017483945.1. GTDB lineage: Bacteria > Bacteroidota > Bacteroidia > Bacteroidales > Paludibacteraceae > Colicola. The sequence goes on from JAFUUE010000080.1 coordinate 1,255, forward strand.
GTTGTAGCATGACTATTACTGGTGACAACTCGCAGATTTTAGGTCAATTCTTCTATAATAGTTGGGTTGGAACAGAGGCTGATTGTCCGGTACTATTTACTATCACTGGTGGAACATACTTCGAGGAAGATATTACCGACGCTCGTGCATATATAACTATTCCTGATGGCTATGAGACAGCGGCATATAACGTAACTAATAACGGAGTAGCGACTACCGTTTACCGTGTTCGTAAAGAGATTACCGGCTCTACCGCTCTTAATGACAATGCCGGTCAAAACGAGACTGAGCAAATCAAAGTTGAGGCTAATGTAACTCTGGCAAATGAAGAAACGGTTGCTGAGTATGTAGAAGTCGCCAATAATGCTGTTGTTACTGTCCCTGAGGGCAAGACTCTGGAAGTTACTAACGGCTTGGACGTTACAGATGGCGCGAAAGTGGTTGTAGAAGCAGGTTCAACCCTCATCGTTGGTGAAGGTGGCGTAACCGCTGAGACTACCGAAAGCATCGTCATCGAGGCCAACGAGAATGGTGCCGCATCGCTCCTCCTTGACCCTGCGGTAATCGTTAATACCACCCCGAACCTGACGGTTAAGATGACGGCTAAGCAGATTGGTAAGGACGCCTTCGGCGACTACTACTGGCACCGCTTCGCTATGCCTGTGGCTGCAGGTATCACCTCTTGGGACAAGGAAGGCTCCTATACGGGTGCTACACAGACCTATCCGACCTATATCTATGGCTGGGACTATGCTAACAACGACTGGCTCAACCTGCCCGGCGGCGTAGCAGACATGGTGCCCCTCCAGGGTTATACCCTTACCCTCGCCAGCGACTATATTGACGGCGGTATCACCGACTTGCAGGATGTCGTTTATACCTTCAAGGGCAACCTCATCGGTAACACCGACCAAGCACTGAACTTCCAAGCTCGCGGCTTCAACTTCTTCGGTAACTCCTACACCGGCTACATGGACGTGCTCACCCTTATCCAAGGTATCGAGAACTCCAACGTAGAAGGCACCGTATATATGTGGAACACCGATGACCAGAGCTATGAGGCTGTATCGCTCTATAAACTGCAGAACGCACGTCAGCGTGCACGTCTGGAGGATTGGCAGAAAGAGGTGGCTCCGATGCAGACCTTCATCCTGCGTCTGCGTGGCGTGGACAGCGCTGACGAGAGCGTCAACTATGCTTCTGCTATCTGGGGCAACCCGCGTTATGGCAATGTGGCTACTCCCGCTCCCGCACGCCGCACGCTGGCTGCAAGCAGCGAAGAGACCTACATGGAGATTGTCGTCACTGCCGCCAATGGCAAGAGCGACCGCGTGGACTTTACCGCAATGGCAGGCAACAGCGACGCCTTTGAGAGCGGTTACGATGCCGTTAAGTACATGAACGAGCGCCGCATGAACATCTTCTCTACCGTTGCAGGTGAGGACTACTCCTCTGTTGTGACCGACAATATCGAAGGCAAGACCATCAGCCTCAGCACCAAGGATGATATCCGCTACACACTCTCCTTCCGTAACGTCGAGGGTGAGGCATACGCTATCCGCGACAATGTGACCGGCGCTGTCACCAATATCGCTGAGGGCAATACCTATGAGTTCACCGCTCAGCCCAACGCCCTCAATGCTGACCGCTTCTCTATCGTGGCTGTACGTCCCGTCACCACCGGCGTGGAGAACATCGAGGCTGCCGCTAAGGCACAGGGTATCTATACCGTGCTCGGCCAGTATATCGGCGCACGCGAGATGTGGAACAGCCTGCCCGCAGGTATCTATGTAGTGGACGGCGTGAAACTGGTTAAATAAACGTAACCTGTATGCGGGTGCCCCCATGAGGGACATCCGCATACACTTATCCTTATGGCAATGAAGAAATATCTTATTCCTGATACGGATGCTTTTAGCGTACAGCTCGGAGTGTCTATCTGTCACGCTGCTTCTGATAATGGGGAAGGGCAACAAAATCCTCCCGGTACTCCTGATGGTGACCCTACCGGCGCACCGAGTTTCCGTCGCTTAATATGATTAGTAACTTTTATCTTTCCATACAATGAAAAAAATCTTTATTTCCGTCATAGCACTCGCTCTGAGCGTGATGGCTATGGCAACCGAGACCGCTTATGTTCAGGTTCGTCTGACCGGTGCAAGCGGAGGTTCCAACTCGGTGTATCTGACCGAGGATGATGCGTACACCGCTGCTTATGAGAGTGGTGTGGATACCGAGAAGATGATGTCGCTGTCCAACAGCAAGAGCGTGCTGATGTACGGCCTCGTCGGTGCTACCTTCTGTGAGGATGTGGTGCAGGACAATCTGGACGGTTTGTACCTCGGCTTCACCACTAACCAGGTGGATGCGGATTATACATTGACTTTCGTTAACCACGAGGGTCGCGAGTTGTCGTTGTTTGATGCAGTGACGGGCGTGACTACGACTATCAATGCTTCTACTCCGGCGTATCACTTCTCCGTGGAGGCATCGCAGGTGGGGCGCGTGCAGGTGCTCGACCGCTTCATCATCGGCGGCACAGCCTACAAGGTGGTCACCAACGAGGACGGTTTCGCTTCCTATAGCGCAGCTGCTGACCTGGCTGTTCCGGCGGGACTGGTGGCTTACAAGGGTGCTTACAATGCGGCTTCCGAGGAACTGGCGCTGACCGCGCTGGCTAACGGCATCCCCGCTAACCAGGGCGTGTTCGTCAAGGGTGCTGCCAACACCACCTATTTCTTCACCGCTGCTACGGCTACCTCCGACATGTCGGGCAACGAGCTGGTGGCTTGTGTGAGCCGGACGGATGTGAGCGGCGTAGCCGAGCAGGTGTTCTGTCTGCGTAACGTGGGTGGCGTGAGCGGCCTGTATCAGTACACCGGCCAGTACGTGCCGGCGGGCAAGGCATACCTGCCTATCGCTACAGCTGCGGCTCCCGCACCCGGTCGCCGTGTCAGCATCCGCGTGGAGGCTCCGACGGCAGTCGAGGCTGTGGCCGCTGAAGGCAAGGCCGAGAAAGTCGTCCGTGACGGGCAGCTGCTCATCCTGCGCGACGGCAAGACCTACAACGTGCAAGGCCAGATTGTGAAGTAAGACTAGTCCTCTAGAATTCCAGAACTCCAGAAATCCAGAACGATTATGAAAAAGACCTATATGTTCC
>JAFUUE010000081.1 GCA_017483945.1 Paludibacteraceae bacterium
ATCGGCTCCGCCTTTCTCCAACTCCAAAATGGACGAGCCGGTATAAACCACGTGCAGGTCAGGGAATTTGTCATATATATTCTTTATTTCCTGTGACCAGCCTTTGTACTTATGGATTTCGTCTATATATAGATATTTGCCACCTTGCTGATAAAATTGCTGTGCCAGACTTACTAAGGTGTTTCTGGTGAAAAATAAATCATCTGCTGATACATAAAGCGTTGATTTCTCGGCATTTGTCAGTTTGATGTGCTGGAGAAGCAATGTGGTTTTTCCCACACCACGTGTACCCAGTATAGCGATCAGCCGGCTGTTCCAGTCTATCTCGTCATGCAGAAACCGGACAAAACGGGTATCTACTCTGTCTATTAGATCCTGATACGATAAAAAGAGTTCTTCCATACCTTATAAGATTAAAATCCGCTGCAAAGGTACAATATTTTTTTGAATTGCGCAATAGAATGAGCAATTTTAGTTAAAAATTGTGCGTTTTAGTGAGCATTTTGCGCATTAAAATCCCTTTTGTACACAAAATCAGCGTATCTTGCGCTACTCTTGCGCGGCTCTTGGATTACCTTTTGAAAATTGCCGATTATTAAGATTCGGCATGCTAACGTGGTGTGCAATTCCGCAGCAGTCCTCACCGTTGCAAGGACATAGAAAGAATCGTTCGAGCAAGCGAGATAAGAAATAATCGACAGAGCATAGCGGCGGAGAATTCCTTATACGGCAAAGAAAACGCCCGAGTGATTAGCTCGGGCATTGATGAAGAGGGGAAAATGAGATTAGAATCGCATCGCCAAACCTAATCCGGTTCCCTGTGCTTTTACATCAAACTGGAGAGTCACTGGTCGAGCGCAATTAGTATTGTATATCTCGTGCGAATTATTTCTCCTAACGGTTCCGACAACTATACAAGGAATAGAGGCAATAGTCAATCCCGAGCCTACACCCATCATAACCGCTCCGGGGATACCTAAGCCTAAAATCATACTCTCGTCTCTTGCGGACGTTCCTACGCCAACGCCAACGCCATAGAAAACTATTCCTGCTGCAAAAATGGGAAGACCGCTTGCTAATAGTTGATAACCCGTCTTGCGCAGTTTCTTGCCGCGCGTGAATGCCTCATATGCCTGCGTGCAATTCTTTTGAACAAATTGTGCATATTGATCCTCTGTTAAATGCTGGTCACCCATATAATAGGTCTTGTCTGAGCGAGTAATAGGTGTGCCAGCAACAAATTGGCTTTGATTATAGGTGTCGGCATTGCCATTCGTAGAAGGAAGAGTGGCAGACTTCTGTGCATGATTGAAAGTGCTTACACTACCATTCTCGTAGATAATCGTGTTAATCTCGCTTGTCGCAAGTACAAAAGTAGGACCGTTAGGATTGGTCTTCTCTTTGTACTTAATTTCTGTCTGAGATACTTCCAAGATTTTGGCTTCAATCTTCTTGGAGTCAATTGTAATAATCACATCTTGCGCAGAGACAAAGCCGGCAACAGTCAACATTACCATTAGTAATAACTTTTTCATTGTTTTTTGCTCGCTTATATCCCATCGAGCATCGGGTCTAAAATAATAAAATTACAGCTCTTGCGGCTTCGCTGCACTTGCCCCGTTTGGAGAGTGACGGTTCTCTATAGAGCCGTCTGCGGATTATTGAATATAAGGAACAAAAAAATATGAGCGTCTCCTTATCATCCTTGAGGCTGTAGGAAATGCCCATATACCGATAAGTCACGCCCATATATACAATACGGACGCTTGCTGACCTATTATTGGTATATCTTTAAAACTTCCTACATTCCAAGGATTCCAATAAATCGCAAACGCGAAAAATCAATATGTCTCTGCTTTTTTTACGCTGTCAGAGCCGGCGGTCATTTTCGAATGACGGTGCAAAGGTAGTAATAATTTCTGATATGTGCAAATTTTTCTTCTCTTTTGATGAGAAATTGAAGATTTTTATTACTAACGCTTCTTTTAATCAATATGTTTTCGCGCGTCGCTACACGCGGAGGGCTCCATATTTAAAGTCCCGAAGCGGGGACGAGTTATTTGTCTTCGTCTTCAAAGAGTGACAAATTGTCACGGGTTGCATCTTCAATCGGGCGGATGTGATCCGATGCACGCTCCGAGGAGATGACGGAGTGGCCGATGCGGCTTTCAATGTCCGCACGTGCGTTACGTGCCACCTCTCCGCCTTCTCGCGCCGTCTGACTGCTCTGCGCCATTCCTTGCGGATTACGCTGGCGGGAAATCTCGGTAGCCGTTACCTCGGCGAGCGTGTTCAGCGCCAGTTCGACATTCGTCATGTTGTCGCGCAGGTTCTCTTTGGTCAGCCCTTTGTGGCGTTTGTATTCGCCGGTGGTCATTCCGCTCCATGCTTTGGTCAGGATATTCGTCAAAACGGCAAAGTCCTTTTGCTCGTGGATGCCAGCGCGCTGCCATTCGTCCGTCAGTTCCTTGCGCATTTCGATGGACCGCATTCTCTCGTTAATCCACTTGTCCGAATAGCCCTGACGGCGGTAGTCATCAACAGCCATCTGGAAGGTCAGTTCCGGGTCGATAATCTGGTCTATTCGCTGCTCTCCCAACTGCGCCAACCATTGTTTAACCGGCTCGGCTTTCTTGGAAGGGATAGATTGTATCAACCGGAAAACACCCTGTAAATCAGCGACATCGGTCTTGTATCTCTTCCCGTCGGCAGCAGGTAATTTCAGTTGGTTACAATTTGTAACCGACTCATTTCCCTCCTTTTTGAGCCGATTCTTTAGGACACGCCAATAGAGGCGCGCCGTCTGGTAATCGGCACTATCGGTTAATACTTGCACTATATCTACAACGGAGAAATAGTACTTTTCCTGCTCAGCGTCCCAAACGATGCGGACACGCTTCCCCTCAAACAGTTGTATGGCGAAATTATCATCCATATTACACCACAATATTCATAAATCTAATTAGCCGTTGACTCGATTTTATCGCCCGTCGCATTGTCCCCTCTTTCTGTCTATTTATGCCCCGTAAACGCCGCTCACATCCTCCGATAGCGCTCGATTATCTGCTCCGCCATGATGGCCTTGCAGGCGAAGTTGCGGAACCGGCAGTGGTTCGTTCCGTGTACCGAACAGGGGCGGCACGACAGACTTTCCATCTGGATGATGTCATGCGGGTCTTGCTTCCAACCGTAGAAACCCGTCTTCGGGTGCGTCGCGCACCATACACTGACGGCCCGCAGCCCCACCAACGAGCACAGGTGCTGGTTGGCCGAGTCCATGCATATCATGCCCTCCAACCGACGCATCAGTTCCAACTCTGACTCTAACGGCAACTCGCCGGCCACACTCACCACGTTCGGGAACACCTCCGCCCACTGACGCAGCATCTCGGTCTCGATACGTCCCGCGCCGAACAGAAAGACACGGGTCTTCGGCTGCGAGGAGAAGTAGTGAATCACCTCTTTCACAGTCTGATATGGTAGCATGTTTGACTTCGACTTCGCAAACGGCGCGATGCCCACCTCGTGCGCCCACGCCTCGCCGTAACGCTCCGTCACGGCCTGCGCAGCCGCTTCGTTCACCGGCAGCGATGTGAACGACGACGATGTCGCCAGGCCCGCGCGGCGGCATACATCCGCATAACGCCCCGTCTCATGAACTAACATGCCGCTGTAGCGCGCACCCAGCCACGTAATCACACGCTTGCCCGTCCGCCCGCGGTCAATCGAGTACCCCCGCACACCATGCACGCGGAACAGCAACCGTAGCAGCCACGTCCGCGGAACATCCTGCATATCTAACACAACATCAGGCTTATAGGCCGCCAACTCGCCGTGCAACCGTAGCGTCGATTTCCACCAACCGTCCCGTAAATCCGCCTCGTGAAAATGCACGTTCGGCATGCCGTAGAACATGCCCTGCAGACGCTTCTGACTCACTACAATGAACTGGTCGTCAGGCTGCAACGCACTCAGTGAGGCAATCACCGGAACGGTCATCGCCACATCACCCAGACTCGAGAAACGAAGTATCAGGTAGGTCATACCTATCGCAGGTCCGTAATCAGACTGAAATCCTGGTCGCCGTAGTCCAGATTCTCGCCCGCCATGCCCCAGATAAACGTGTAGTTATGTGTCGCGGCTGCCGAGTGAATAGACCACTCCGGAGACAGCACCGCCTGGTCACCGCGCATCCATATATGACGAGTCTCGTCCACCTCGCCCATGAAGTGGCAAATAGCCTGGTCTTCAGGTATATCGAAGTAGAAATATGCCTCCATGCGACGGCTGTGGACATGAGCCGGCATCGTGTTCCATACCGACCCGGGAGCCAGCTCCGTCATGCCCATCTGCAACTGGCAGGTCGGCAGCACCTGATTGACTATCATCTTATTGATATCGCGCTCGTTGGACATCTCCAGCGAACCCATGTGAGCCACAACGGCATCCGCCTTCGTCACCTTCTTGTCCGGGTAGGTCGTGTGCGCCGTCGCTGACAGGAAGTAGAACTTCGCCGGCTCTTTCTCATCTACACTCTCGAAGCGCACTTCCCGGTCGCCGCGACCCAGATACAGCGCCTCCTTGTAGTCCAGCACATACTCCTGCCCGTCCACGCGCACAATGCCACGGCCTTTGCCGACATTATACACGCCCATTTCCCTGCGAGTCAGGAAGTGTGGAGCCTTCAGCGGGTCGATCGCCTCCAGTGGCAACGACTCCTTTACTGGCATCGCGCCGCCTACAACCATGCGGTCGTACATCGAATAAACCATCCGAACCTCGTCGCCGGTAAACAGGTTCTCTATCAAAAAGTCACGACGCAGACGTGCTGTGTCATACTGCTTGGCATCCTCAGGATGTGCCGCATAACGAATCTCGTATGTTGTCTTCATATCTCGTAATAATTAGTTGTCTATTTCAATATGCTGAATATCAGAACATGTTGCGTACTTTCTCAAACGTCCCCGTCATCTTGTCCCAGCCGTATTTGGCTTTCTCCGACCGCACGTACGCCGTGAAGGCCGCCTCGCGGTCAGCCGTGTAATAGTCGCGTAGCGCGTCCGCTATGTGCTCCGCCGTCGGCGCTACGGCATAACCCATCTGTCCGTCATGCACAATCTCGCCCAGACCGCCTACATTCGTCACTAACATCGGCTTCTCAAAATGGAACGCCACCTGTGTCACGCCGCTCTGCGACGCCGTCTTGTACGGCTGCACCACCAGACTCGCCGCGCCGAACCAGTTCTGCACATCCCCGTCCGCCACAAACGCATTGTGTACCACCACCTTATCCTCCAGCCCGTGCCGGCGTATCTGCTCCCGGTATTTCTCCTCGTCCTCGTAGAACTCACCCGCAATCAACAGCCGCAGATTCGGCAGCTCCGCTGCTACCTGCCCGAACGCATCTATCAGTAAATCAAGCCCCTTGTACGCCCTGACCAGACCGAAAAACAGCATGTATTCCTTGTCTGCCGCTATCCCTAACCGCTCACACGCCTCCGCCTTGCTCAGCTGAGCGCCGTAGTGGTCGTATATCGGATGCGGAGACCATGCCCGCGGCACATCCCGTCCCGCCAGCCGGCCTATCTCGTCCGCCACCGACTGCGACAGCGCCACATACCCGTCCGTCGCACCGATGAAGAGCGGAGTCAGGCACTTGTCCAGCAGCGACGGCTCGTGTGGTAAGATGTTGTGAACCAGTGCGATGCAGCGCGTCTTGCCGTTCCGCTTCGCGATGCGCTCCACGGTCGAGAAAGCCGGCGCCATGAACGACATCCAGTAGCAGCAAATCAGCATGTCCGGCGCCTCCCGACGCGCACGACGACCCACACGCACCCACGACAGCGGGTCGCATGAGTTCAGACAACGCACTATCCGCAGGTCCGACGGAGCCTGCTCCTCGCTGTATTGGGTCTTCCCCGGGAACAGAAACGACGGGTACTGCAACGTGAACGTCCACAACTCCACAGCATGACCTTCAGCCATGAATGCGCGAGCCAGACGCTCATTGAACGCCGCCAAACCGCCTCGGTAAGGGTATGCAGTGCCTAACAACACTATTTTCATGCTGCAAATTTACGAAAAATCCTCCATTCACGCAAACATTATTTGCATTTTCCACAAAAAAGCACTACCTTTGCACTATAAATACAACCAAAATGACAAACATATCCTCTCTCGGCGAATTCGGACTCATACGCCGACTCACCGCCGACATCCGGCCACAAAACCCGTCCACCCGATACGGCATCGGGGACGACGCCGCCGTGCTCAACTTCGCCAAAGACCCCCACACACGCACGCTCGTCACCTCCGACATACTGCTCGAGGGCGTACATTTCAACCTCGAATACGTCCCCCTCAAGCACCTCGGCTATAAGGCCGCCGTCGTCAACTTCTCCGACATCTGCGCCATGAATGGCACACCCACGCAACTCGTTGTCGCACTGGGCGTTTCCAAACGCTTCTCCGTCGAAGACCTCGAAGAACTATACAGTGGCATCCGACTCGCGTGCGACCAATACGGAGTGGACCTCGTCGGTGGCGACACCACCGCCTCCATGACCGGACTCACCATCGCTGCCACATGCCTCGGCATCGTCGATGACAAGCAAGTCGTCTTCCGCAACGGAGCCAAACCCAACGACCTCATCTGCTGTACAGGCAACCTCGGAGCCGCATACATGGGACTCCAATTGCTTGAGCGCGAACGTATCGTCGGAGAGCAGGACCCCGAACGCGCACAGGCCGCTTTCGAAGGCAAGGAATACATCCTCCAACGCCAACTCAAACCCGAGGCGCGCCGCGATGTCATCGCCGCACTGCGCAAGGCCGGCATCATTCCCACGGCCATGATGGACATCTCCGACGGACTCTCCTCCGAACTGCTGCACATCTGCGGACAGTCCCAAGTCGGTTGCGCCGTCTATGCCGACCGTATCCCCATTGATTTCCAGTCAGCTGCCATGGCCGAGGAACTCAATATGGACATCGTCACATGCGCGCTCAACGGAGGAGAAGACTACGAACTCCTCTTCACTATCAGCCAGAAGGACTACGAACGTATCATCGCCATCGACGATGTCTCCATCATCGGCTACATCACCCGTCCCGAACTCGGATGCAACCTCGTCACGCGCGAAGGCAACGAGATTCCTCTCCGCGCGCAGGGATTTAACGCCTTCCCCGAAGAATAGGTCATCTCAAACCCGTACCAAACCCGTACCAAACCCGTACCGTTCCCGACGGATCCCCGACGGATCTCCGACGGATCTCTGATGCAAAACGCATCCGCCATGCTTGGCGGATCCCAACCATACCCCACTCATGAACAACCTCAATACTCCCGTTAAACTCTTCCTCACCGATGTGGACGGCTGCCTCACAGATGGCGGACTCTACTACGCCGCCGACGGCAACGAACTCAAGCGCTTCTGCGTCTATGACGGTATGGGCATGGCCTGCCTGCAAAAGGCCGGAATACCCTGTGGCATAATCACTTCCGAGACTATCGATGTCGTCCGCATCCGCGCCCGCAAGCTGTCCCTCCGCTATCTCTACATGGGCGTCGGGCGCGTCATCGACCGTACGCCGGCACTCCGCTTCGCGCCCGCCACGGCCGAACCGGTCGAGCTGCAGCCCATGACCAAGCGCGAGGCCGCGCAGCATATATGTGACGAACTCGGCATCACCCTCGCCGATGTCTGCTACGTCGGAGATGACATCAACGACCTCGACCTCCTCCGCGCGGTCGGACATCCCTGCTGCCCCTCCACTGCCAGACCCGAAGTGCGCGCCGTCCCCGGCATTCGCATCCTCCGTACACCCGGAGGACAAGGCGCCATACGCGAACTCACCGACGACATCCTCGCCTCCCTCTAACTTCGCCCCACCTGGGACGCGGGCGGCTCGCCCGCGAATCGCCGCTCAACGGCGACCTTATAGGTCATGATTGCCACCTGGGACGCGGGCGTTTCTTGCGTCTCGGTCACAGACCGCGCCCGCGAATCATCGCGTTGCGATGACCAAAAAACGACTGCCCCTATTGCGTATGTCCGTTTTTTGTTGTAACTTTGTGCCCTTGTTTCGTACTTGAAGAATGAATATCGCACTTATCGGATACGGCAAGATGGGGCACATGCTCGAGCAGGTGGCCCTGCAGCGGGGACACAACATCCTATGCCGCGTCGATGCTCGTCCCGCCGGGCCTGATGTCTTCCCCTCGATAGCCGAGGCTGCGGACATCCTCCGCCGCGCGGATGTCGCTGTCGAGTTCACCACACCGGCCACCGCCCCCGACAATATCCGCGCCCTATGGGATCTCGGACTGCCCGTCGTCTGCGGCACCACCGGCTGGGACACCACGCCCCTCATCGACCATGCCCGACAGACAGGACACCCCCTCATCTGGACCAGCAACTACTCCCTCGGCGTGAACATCCTCTTCGCCCTCAACAAGCGTCTCGCTGAACTCATGCGCCCCTATCCCCAATACACGCCCTCCATCACCGAGACCCACCATATCCACAAACTCGACGCACCCAGCGGTACAGCCAAGACCCTCGCCCTGCAGATAGGCACATGCCCCATCCGCTCCGTCCGCGAAGGCGAAGTGCCCGGCATACATACCGTCACATGGGACTCGCCCGTGGACACTCTCTCGCTCACCCATTCGGCCAAGAGCCGCGAGGGCTTCGCTCTCGGAGCCATACTCGCCGCCGAATGGCTGCCCGCACACCGCGGATTCCACACCATGAACGAAGTGCTCAACCTCTAACCGATATATATCACGTATGAAAACTTTCCGCCAACGCATAGCTGAGACCTCCCGACGCGACTGGATAAAAGCCGCCGTCTGGTCCGCACTCTACCTGCTCTTTGTCCTCTGGGTCGCTTGGGGCGACTGGATATCCCTCCTCTGGCTCCTGCTCATGCCCCTTATCTGCGACGCCTTCACCACCCGCTACATCCGCTGGAGCTGGTGGAAGCGCTATAAGCCTGCCGCAGAGGGCGAACCGGCCAATCCGCACGCTAACGCCTTCCTCTACACACTCTTCTCCTGGATAGACGCCATCCTCTTCGCACTCATCGCCGTCTATTTCATCAACCTCTACCTCTTCCAGAACTACCAGATTCCTTCCTCTTCCCTCGAGAAGAGCCTCCGCGTCGGCGATTTCCTCTTTGTCAGCAAGGCCGGCTACGGCGCACGTGTACCGAATACACCCCTCTCCATGCCGCTCATGCAGCACACATGGCCCGAATGGCTCGGGGGAGGCAAGAGCTACATCGAGCATCCCCAATGGCCCTACAAGCGACTCGCCGGTTGGAAGCACCCCAAGAAAGGCGACATCGTCGTCTTCAACTTCCCCGCCGGGGACACTGTCTATAGCCGCATGCAGGCTCTCGACGCCTATAGCCTCCGCTACCAGCTCGGCATGGAGTATGCCTACCGCAACGGCGTCTATAACCTCACACCCGAACAGGTTAACCACCTCGGTACTGAACTCGCCGCACATAATCCCCGCATCTACGGCGACATACTCGTCCGCCCTGTGGACCGGCGCGAGAACTATGTCAAACGATGCGTGGGCGAACCCGGTGACACGCTCCAAATCATCAATAACCAGGTATATATCAACGGCGAGCCTCTGCCCGACCATCCCGGTGTGCAGTACAACTACTATGTCCGCACCGACGGGCAGCGCCTCTCTGCCTCCTACCTCGATAAGTTGGGCGTCAACCGCGACGACCGCCACCAGCTCGCTGCCGACACCTACCTCTTCCCCCTCACCCTCGACATGAAGCAGGCACTGGCCGACCATCCCCACGTGCTTGACATCACTATCCAACCCGAGGAGCAGGGCGGATATGTCTATCCCGTCGGCTACACCTCCTGGACACGCGACAACTACGGACCGGTCTATATCCCCCGCCGCGGCGACACGCTCCATATCACAGCAGACAACTACCACATCTACCGCCGCATCGCGCAGGCCTATGAACACCGACCCATCCGCATCGGCGAGGACTATGTCTGCCAAATGGACTACTACTGGATGCAGGGCGACAACCGCCATAACAGCGCCGACAGCCGCTATTGGGGCTTCGTCCCCGAGGACCACATCGTCGGGCAACCCATATTCATATGGCTGTCCATAGAGAAGGACAACCCTTGGTTCCACGGACATATACGCTGGAACCGCATCGGAAAGGGGGCTAAGGGATGACCATCCTCCCTACAGCCTACCTGCCTGCCGCCTCCTATTTCTGCACCGACCTGCTCCACGGAGACTACCGGATAGAGGTCGCCGAGACCTATCCCAAGCAGACTTTCCGCAACCGGTGCCTTATCCGAGACACCCACGGCCGGGTCGTCCGCCTCACCGTCCCCGTATGCAAGACGGAGCAGCCGCAACGCACAGGCGACGTCCGCATCAGTTATCAGACCAAGTGGCAGCACGAACATTGGAACGCTATCCTCAGCTACTACGGACATCGCCCCTACTTCCTCTACTACGCCGACTATATCCGGCCTTTCTATGAGAGACAATATGACTGCCTCTGCCGCTTCAACCATGAGCTGACAGAGACGCTCTGCTCACTCCTCCGCAACACGCCCCCCGCCGCGCTGCCGCCCTTCCGGGGAACGGACCACTGGAGCGGGCTGCAATGGAACAAAGACGATAAGGGGCTCAATGCCCTCAGTATATTGGATATCCTCTTCGAGTACGGCCCCGAAACCCTACTATATCTCGATAAGCGATAATCAACATAGAATATAATATTGAATCTTAAATATTGAATCTTAAATATTGAATCTTGAATTTCACTATGAATATAGATTGGAAATCCCTGGGCTTTCACTACACCGAGACGGACACTATCGTCCGCTGTGAGTATCACAACGGTGCCTGGTCCGAACCGGTCGTGACGACCGACAAGACGGTGCAGATGCACCTGAGTGCCACATGCCTGCAGTACGGGCAGCAGGCCTTCGAAGGACTCAAGGCCTTCCGCGGAGCGGACGGCCGGGTGCGTATCTTCCGTATGGAGGAGAACGCGCGGCGCATGGCGCGCAGCGCCGAAGCACTCTGCATGGCCCCGGTGCCCGTCGAACTCTTCTGCCGCTGCATCCTCCTGGCCTATGAGCATAACCGTGACTGGCTCCCCCCTTACGAGACCGGCGCCACACTCTACTTCCGGCCTCTGCTCATCGGCATCACCCCGCGACTGGGCGTCGGCCCGGCGCGAGACTTCCTCTTCGCCGTCATACCGTCCCCCATCGGGCCTTACTATCCCGTCGGCTTCCACGGCACACCCTTCATCATCAACCGTAACGTGGACCGCGCGGCGCCACTCGGCACCGGGCAGTGGAAAGTCGGGGGCAACTACGCTGCCTCCTTCCGCGCCACCGAGGCCGCACACCGGCAGGGACTCAGCTGCATCTTCCTGGACGCCAAGGAGAAGCGCTATATCGACGAGTGCGGCGCGGCGAACTTCTTCGGCATCCGCCGCGACGGCGACCTCGTCACCTATGTCACTCCGCACTCCTCGTCCATCCTGCCCAGCATCACCAACAACAGCCTCATGACACTCGCTGCGGAGTTGGGCATGCGCGTGGAGCGGCGGCATATACCCGTCGAAGAACTCACCGAGTTCACCGAGTGCGGCGCATGCGGCACCGCCGCCGTCATCTCGCCTATCTCGCGCGTCATCGACCCCGATAACGCACGTATCTATGAGTTCGGTGACCAGCCGGGCCCCGTCTCCACACAACTCTATAACGCCCTCCTCGATATCCAGTACGGCCGCACGGCTGACACCCACGGCTGGTGCCGAGTAGTCGAATAGGTGCGGTCTGTGGCGCAATCGCGGGCGAGCCGCCCGCGTCCCAGGTGGTCAGGTAACGGTCAGGTAACGGTCAGGTAACGGTCAGGTTCGGGTGGCGGTTCGGGATAAAAACAGGAAGCGCAGGCAATTTTGCCTGCGCTTCCTGTTTAGAGTTGTTTGAAGTTGTTTCGGAATTAACTATGTTAAACCATTTCAAACTATTTAGTACACCAGCACTTTCTCGACATGCTGTTCTCCTTGCTCGGAGCGGAAGTCAATCATGTAGCATCCGTTGACGGCGGGTAGGGTGATGTCCTGTTCGCCGAATCCGAAGGTGCCCTGCGAGCAGCGCGTGCCGGTCAGGTCGAATACCTCGTACTGACCCTGGCGGTTGGTGGTGACGGAGATGACGGGGTGTACCTTGGGAGCCTGACCTGTGGAGCGTACGGAGAACGGATTCTTTACTACTTCCGGATTAAGGACAGGGTACTGACCCTCTTCTTCCGGCTCCTCTACGATGAACTCGCAGGTGCGCAGGGTGTAGGAATCGCCCGGTCGTGAGGCCTGGAGCACTACGCGGTCACCCGGCTGCAGGTTGGGATAGTGCAGGTAGGGTGTGTTGATGCCGGTCAGTTGTTGGTCGTTGACCCACCATACGAAGGAGGCGAAATCGTAGCCGCCGTTGAACTCAGGACGATAGACAGCGATGACGTTGTCCCACATCTGGTCGAGGATGGTGCTCGGGTAGTTGACTTCGAAGTCCAGTTTATAGGGCGTTGCAGCGTACGAGCAGGCGTTGTGGAGCATGATAGTCATCGAGTAGCGGTCGGGTCGTACATAAGAGCCGTTCGTGCCGGCAGGCACCTCGATGGAGAGGGTGTTGCTGTAGGACGATACGTATCCGCTTTGGTCTTGGAAGCCTTGCTTCTTGGCATTGGCGTCAAAGACGATGCTGTACTCGGTGGGTGCCGAGCCGTTGTACTCGTATGCTACTTCGAAGCGTGTTGTCCACGACGGGTCGGGGCATATCTCTCCGACGACCTCAGCCTTGGTTACGGTCAGAACAGAGTCCACATCGATATGTATCTTGCGGATGATGGACGTCCAGCTACCGGGTTGGAAGACGGTCTGGTCGTAGGTTCCTGCGGCGGTGATAGCCATGACGGTGGTGGTTGTGACGCCTGTCTCGCTATTGTACTCGTCGGTCTCGTAGTACATGGGGAGTTCGGTCACACAGATATGCTCGTAGGTATCTTCGTAGCGTGTCCGTACGACGGTGACGTGTACGCGGTAGATATCGTCGCAGAGGCAGTTGTTGGGGTAGGATACGCGTCGGTTAATCTCGATGATGGTATCTTTGCCCATGACATCACTCGGCTCGTTGCGGAGGATGTCTGTGCCTTTGCAGATGATGTTGGTATGTGTCTCGTCGTAGATATCGGCATAGTCGGGCACAGTACGTGCGACGTGATCCTCAGCAGCCCGGTCGGTGTTAGCGGGATAGATAGTTAGCACGAGACTATATATCTTGCTGTAGCAGCCGGTATCGGTGGTGTCATACGCATGGATAGTGTCAGGCGTATAAGGCTCGTTGAGGACGCCATAGGGGCGATAGTCCTCCAGATTATGCTCACGCCATGTCTGACCATCCAGGTTGTTCTGGCAGAAGTAAAGGTACTCTGTCGGCATGATGGTCGCGGGCGAGGGTTTGAGGATGACGCGTGTGACGCTGTCGAGCCGCAGGCGCGGCTTGGTGTCCATTTCGTAGTGCGTACTATACTCGTAATACTCTTCGCCTGTCCGCGGGTCAGTGGTGAGGGCGGAGTCCTTCACAAGTATAGGGTCGATGCGGTAGGTGTACTCATAGACATCATACAGACGTCCCTTAGGATAGTCCTTGACATCATTGAAGGTAACAACGAGTCCGTTGTTGGTGTAAGCCTCGACGGGGTTCTCACAGATATAGTCCGTGATGGGTTCGGAGCAGTGGTCAGTGCGCACGTAGTGGTAGCGGAATATCTGACGGCATCCGTAGGGCGAATAGATAGTGTCGTTGATGACAACGGTCGTATCCACGTCTTGGAACGGTGTGCCATCCACATAGTAGAGCGGTACGTTATCGGGGCAGACGAGGATAATAGTATCCTTGTCGCTGGAGTCGAAGAAATGGAGCGTCAGTTTGTAGATAGAGTCGCATCCGTGGACGGTGCGGCAGCTGTCCCAATAGACACCCGGGAAGCGGAACTCGCGCGGCTGTCCGTACTCGTCGTTGTGGTTAGCCCAGCGGAAGACGGTGCCGTCGCAGATAGAGTCGTGTTGTTCTTCGATGTAGTAGTCCTGATATACATTGACCACATACTTGATGATGGAGTCGCATCCGAAGATGGTGCTACGCAGCGTGTCGTAGATATCCTGGCGTACGCCGGAGTGCTCGAAGCGTATCGCGCGGTCGCGTATATATAAGGTGTCTCCGTTGCATATTCCGACATTGACGATAGTGGTGTCGATGCGCGGGTAAACGGTCAGTTCCAACTTATATACCGAGTCAGGGCGGTTGTCATACTTGACGGAGTCAAGGTAGGTGCCGGACTCGTATAGCTGCACGGCGTCTTTCCACGGGAAGGGCTTCCATTGGTAGGGTGCATCGTCGTAGCAGATAGCGGCGTACTCCTCGTGGTAGTAGTCCACATACTGGAAGACGGTGAGTACTATCACGGAGTCGCATCCGTAGGACGACTCATACACCTCTTCGTACTCGCCCGGGGCAACGATGATGCGGTCGTGGTGTTCACCCCGTCCGTCCGGGAAAGCCTCGAGTTTCCATGTGTATGTCTCGCCGTCGTGTATATAGACGGTGTCGCGTGTGTAGAACTTGGGTGCGCGGTTGATGACATACTTGGTGATGTCGTAGCATCCCATGTCGGTGAGCATGGTGTCGAGGTAGATGCCCATCTGCGTAATCTGCTTGCCGCGCAACTCGAAGGAGGCCTCGTCGCAGAGGTAGATATACTTGGTCTGCATGGGTGCGGGGTGGACGGTCAGGTGGAGGCAGTAGATAGAGTCCGTACCGGTCGAGCTCTTGAGGCTGTCCCAATAGGTGCCTGTCTCGGTCAGTCCGCTACCGAAGCGGTCGAGGTGTCCCTCCCAGTAGAAGGGTCCGTCGTGCTCGCAGATGGTGGAGTCTGTCACGAAGTAGTATCCTTGGTTCTCGATGAGGTTGAGTCGATAGACGGAGTCGCATCCGTTGGTGGTGCGCAGGCTATCGAAATAGACGCCCGGTCCGTTGAGCAGTCGGTAGTTGCCGTACTGGTCATGTCCGTCTTCGCCGTGCTTGTACCAGCGGTATTCGGAGCTGGGGTTGAGTCGTGCGAACTCGTCGAAGAAGAAGGTCTCAGCTCGGTTAACCACATAGCGTATGACGCTGTCGCAACCGGTGTGTGTGAGCAGGGTGTCATAATAGACGCCGGGCTCGGTGATGTCGCGGTCGCGTAGGTGGAGCAGGTCACCCGGGCAGAGGGCTATCTGTCGCTCGGCGAAGCGGTAGGGCGCGTGGTTGACCACAAGGATGTAGGTGGAGTCGCAGCCCATGCGTGTCTTGACGGTGCGGGTATAGGTGCCCGGTTGGGTGATGCGCAGGGTGTCGAACAGGTAGTACTCGCCGGCGCAGAGCTCGACCACCTTGCGCTCGACGGGTGCCGGTGCGATAGTCAGGCGCAGCTCATAGACGGAGTCCATGCCGTTAGAGGCCTTGAGGCTGTCCCAGTAGGTGACAGGCGTGTAGGAAGGCTCGTCGGTATAGATGCCGGTAGTGTAGAGGCGATGTCCCTTCCAGAAGAAGGGCTGGTCGGACTCGCATATGGTCGTGTCGAGGCGGTAGTAGTAGCCCATACGTTCGACGAGGTTGAGTCGATAGACGGAGTCGCATCCGCTGACGGTGGTCAGGCTGTCGAAGTAGGTACCGGGTCGTGTTATCCAGCGCACTTGTCCGCCGTGGTCGGGGTCGCCGCCTTGGTGCCAGCGGTAGGAGGTGCCGGGGTTGATACTGTCGTACTCGTCGAACAAGTAGGAGCGTGCCATGTTGATGATGAAGTGGCGTATGCTGTCGCAACCGTTGGCGGCGATGAGTGTGTCGTAGTACTCACCCGGTTCGGAGATGTCGCGTCCACGCAGGTGGAGGAACTGTCCGGGGCAGAGGGTTATCTGCTCGGTGGTGAAATAGGTATGTCCGGGGTTGACGACGAGTATCTCGATGCTGTCGCAGCCGTAGAGCGTGGTGAGCGTATCGGTGTAGGTGCCGGTAGTCGAGATATTGTGTCCGAGCCATGTGTAGTGGTCGCCCTCGCAGAGTTGGATAGTCTGGCGATGGACATAGGACGGACGCTTGGTGACGATGAGGATACAGGTGGAGTCGGTGCCCTCACGGGTGTAGAAGTGGTCCTCGTAGGTACCCTCCTCCAAGATGTCCATGCGGTGGCCTACCCACTCGAAGGGGAAGTCCTGTTCGCATACATCGCGGCGCTCGACGGTGGTACGCGGCCGTTTCTCATACAGGATGAGTTTATATACGGAGTCACATCCGTTGACGGTGCGCAGGCTGTCGAAGTAGATGCCCGGTCCATAGACGTAGATAGGTTCGCCGTCCTTATGGAACGGGTAGGGCTGACCCGGCATGACGTAATCGGTATATTCGTCGTGGAAGCTGCGTACCTCGTTAATCACGAACTGTACGACGCTGTCGCATCCGTCGATGGTGAGCAGGGTGTCGCGGTAGATACCTGGCTTGGTGATGATGATAGAGTCGCGGATGCGGAACTCTTCGCCCGGACACAACTCCACTTTCACTTGGGCATAGTGGGTGTCGCGTATGCCGAAGTGCAGTTCGACAACGGAGTCACAGCCGTAGATAGTGGGGAAGGTGGTGGTATAGACGCCGCTCTCGTAGAGGATGAGGTCGTTGAAGTAGTAGGGTATCTCGGACTGGCATACCTGTATGGAGTCCTTGACCTGATAGGAGCGTGCCTGGAAGACGATGAAGCGATAGACGCTGTCGGGTCGGTTGCCCCACTCGCCGGTGGCGATAGGTATGGAGTACTGTCCCGGCACGGTGTACTGCTCGCCCCGTACGATGACCGGACTGTCACCGCACAATGGCAGTGAGTC
>JAFUUE010000082.1 GCA_017483945.1 Paludibacteraceae bacterium
AGGGAAGGGAAAGGTCGCCGTGGAGCGGCGAATCGCGGGCGCGGTCTGTGACCGAGACGAGAACGCCCGCGTCCCAGGTGGGGCGGAGGGGAAGGGAAAGGTCGCCGTGGAGCGGCGAATCGCGGGCGCGGTCTGTGACCGAGACGAGAACGCCCGCGTCCCAGGTGGGGCGGGAGGGGTGGCGGAGGGGGCAGGAAAGGGCGGCGGAAGGAGGGCGGGAAGGGGCGGAAAATCAGGGGGAGGCGCAAAAAGATGCATCGGGGTCTTGCGCATGTGCGTTTTTTTTTGTACCTTTGCACGGTATTATGAATTCGGATTATCCGTCGATATTGCTGGAGCATGCCGTCGATCAGTTTGCTTCGTTGCCGGGTGTGGGTCGTAGGACGGCTCTTCGTCTGGTGCTGAGTCTGTTGCGTCGTCCGGAGAACGAGGTGGAGGCTTTTACGGGTGCGTTGAGTTCGCTGAAGCGTGACATCCGTTACTGCCGTATCTGCCACAACCTGAGCGACCAAGAGGTGTGTCCGATATGCAGTTCTCACCGGCGCGACCACCATGTGGTGTGCGTGGTAGAGAACGTGCAGGACGTGATGTCGATAGAGCGGACGGGTCAGTTCAGCGGCGTCTATCATGTGTTAGGCGGCGTGATTTCCCCGATGGAAGGCGTTGGTCCCCAGGATATTGAGATAGATTCGCTATTAGGACGGATAAGTGCGGAAGGCATCCGCGAAGTGATATTGGCGCTCCCGACGACGATGGAGGGGGACACGACGAACTTCTACATATACCGCCGTCTCATGAGTCTGGGCATAGCGGACGAGTCGCTGCGTATCACACAGATAGCCAGGGGCGTAGCCGTGGGCAACGAGTTAGAGTACACGGACGAGATAACGCTGGGGCGCTCGATAATGAACCGAATAGAATTCAAAGGATAAAAGACAGGAATATGGAACAGAAGACTGCAAGAAGATTGGGCTATTGGTACTACGGCATGATGGTGCTGGCCGTACTGGTTGCGACGTTGGCTTATATGGCCGTGATGCGCGGTTGGCTACAAGTGACGGAGCCGCTGTCGGCGAGCGGGCAAGTGATTCAGTATGTGGTCATTTTCGACGTGCTGCTGACGGTGCCGATAGGCTTGTACGGTTTCAGTCAGGCATGCAAGCGTATCCGCGAGATAGAGGACGAGGCGGCTCGTCACGAGGCGTACTACAAGTGGGGCATAGCGCGTATCGTGCTGGTAAGCAACGCGATGGTGCTCGGCATGGGTGCGTTCTACCTGCTGGGCGGCTACCAGCCGATGCTGTTTGTGGCGGCCATTGCGGCGATAGGATGGTATTTCACCAAGCCGACGGCGCGCAAGGTGGAGATAGAACTGACGCAACCCGCAGAAGGTCAGGAGACTTATTGATGTATATACCCTATATAAAAGAATGATATGATTATCGCTGTTGACTTCGACGGGACGATAGTGACGCACGCTTATCCCGCCATCGGCAAGCCTATTCCGTTTGCCATCGAGACGCTGAAGAAACTGCAGCAGGAGGACCATCATCAGATAATCCTGTGGTCCTGCCGCGAGGGTCAGTTGCTGCAGGATGCGCTGGACTACTGCAAGAGCAAGGGTCTGGAGTTCTATGCCGCCAACACCAACTACCCGGAGGAGGTTCCGGACGAGTTGAGTGCGCGTAAGCTGACGGCGGACCTGTTCATCGACGACCGCAACCTGGGGGGGCTGCCGGACTGGGGGATAATCTACCAGATGATACACTCGGGCAATCAGTTCCATCCGGTGCCTGACGTGGAGAACATGTCGGAGAGCGTACCTCGCCGCCGCCGGGGCTTTTTTGCACGCCTGTTCGACTGATAAAAGACAGAGGAGGAGGCTTGTATGGATGGTTTGCGCGTGATGCTTCGCAAGGTTGAACCGACGGATTTGCCGTTCCTGTACGAGTGGGAGAACGACAGCCGCGTATGGCAGTACGGGGCGACGCATAACCCGCTATCCCACAGCGACCTGCAAGACTACATCGAATCCACGACGGGTGATGCCTTCCGCGACGGGCAGTTGCGCCTGATTATCTGTTTGGACGGCGCGTCGGCGGGCTGTGTGGACCTGTATGACATCGATGTGCGCAACCGCAAGGCGGGGATGGGCGTCTATGTGTCGGAGGCGATGCGCGGTCGCGGGGCGGGTCAGGAGGCGGTGCGCCAGATGGAGCAGTTGGCCTTCGGACAGATGGGGCTGAGGATGCTGTATGCCGTAGTGAGCGAAGCGAACGAGGCGGGAAACAGATTGTATAAACAACTTAATTATCAGCCCTCTGCGCGGTTGAAAGACTGGACGTTAGAGGGCGATGCACAAGTATGGCAGAAACGAAATATATCTTTGTGACCGGCGGCGTGGCCTCGTCGCTGGGAAAAGGCATCATCGCCGCCTCGCTCGGCAAGTTGCTGCAGGCGCGCGGTTTCCGTGTGACTAACCAGAAGTTGGATCCGTATATCAACGTGGACCCCGGGACGCTGAACCCGTACGAGCACGGGGAGTGCTACGTGACGGTGGACGGGCACGAGGCGGACCTGGACCTGGGTCACTACGAGCGTTTCCTGAACGTAGAGACGCACAAGGCCAACAACATCACGACCGGGCGTATCTATCAGAACGTCATCAACAAAGAGCGCCGCGGCGACTACCTGGGCAAGACGGTCCAGATTATCCCGCACATAACGGACGAGATAAAACGCAACATCAAGTCGCTGGGTCAGACGGGTAACTTCGATTTTGTCATCACGGAGATAGGCGGCACGGTGGGCGACATCGAGTCGCTTCCGTACATCGAGTCGGTGCGTCAGCTGCGCTGGGAGTTGGGCCGCAACTGCTGCTGTATCCACCTGACGTACGTGCCGTACCTGGCAGCCGCGAAGGAGCTGAAGACGAAGCCTACCCAGCACTCCGTCAAGGACTTGCAGGAGGCGGGCGTGCAGCCGGACATCATCGTGCTACGCACCGAGCATGACATACCTCAGGAGCTGCGTCGCAAAGTGGCGCTGTTCTGCAACGTAGAGCCCGATGCTATTATCCAGTCGATAGACGCGCCGACCATCTACCGCGTGCCGCTCAACATGCAGTCAGAGGGCCTGGACCGCGTCGTGCTGCGCAAGACGGGCTATGACATAGAGACCGTGGCCGAGGCGGACATGGGGTCGTGGAACACATTCCTCGGGCACCTGGAAGGCGCCACGGAGGAGGTGCGTATCGCCCTGGTGGGCAAGTATGTACAACTGCAGGATGCCTATAAATCCATCCGCGAGTCGCTTCTGCACGCCGCCGCCTACAACGACCGCCGCCTCAGCCTGACCTCGATACTGTCGGACGACATCACGGCGGCGAACGTAGAGCAGTTACTGAGTGGTTATCAGGGTATTGTCATTGCTCCCGGGTTCGGCAGCCGCGGTGTGGAGGGTAAGTTCGAGGCAGTACGTTACGCCCGCGAGCACGGTGTGCCGTGTTTCGGTATATGCATGGGCATGCAGTGCATGGCTATCGAGTTTGCGCGCAATGTGCTGGGCTACGCCGACGCCAACTCCGTGGAGTTCGACGAGCGCACCACACACAACGTCATCGACATGATGGAGGACCAGAAGACGATGATTAACAAGGGCGGTTCGATGCGTCTGGGGGCCTACCCCTGCCGTCTGCGCAAGGGCAGTCGCGTCTATGCCATCTACAACCCGGCGACCGACGAGAACGGCGAGGGGACCATATACGAACGGCACCGTCACCGATATGAGTTCAACCACGCCTATCAGGCAGAGTTTGAGGCACATGGCATGCGCTGCGTAGGTATCAACCCCGACAGCGGGCTGACCGAGATTATCGAGTTGGACGACCACCCGTGGTTCATCGGCACACAGTTCCACCCCGAGTACAGCAGCACCGTCCTGCGTCCGCATCCGCTCTTCCTCGATTTCATCCGCACCGCCATCGCGCAGTAAGCGGCCAGAGAACTCTCTTTCCAACTAAAAAAACAAGGAAATATGACACAATACTACAAGGTTGCCGACCATTTCTTCGCCATCGAAGGCGAGGAGAACACCCTCATCCTGCTCAGCAATTATGCGCCCTTCCGCGTGCCCGCGACGGACGAGGAGCTGCTCTTCTCCCTGCACATCGCCGACGAGACATGGTCCGAGAAGCAAGCGCCGGAGACAACGCACGTATTCACCGACAGCTCCGACGACGACATGCCACGCATCGAGATATACCGCTGCGGCCGGGCCGCCGAGGGGCACGAGGACGCCCTCTCCGACGACGACCACCGGGACTGGCTCTTCCAAGTCTCGCTCTCGAAGAAATCCCCCGTGTGCGCACGTTTCATCAGCACGCACGACTTCCGCCGGGCGCGGCTATGGATAGAGACGAATGACACGCGCTTCGCCATCGACAACGCCGCCATGCTCCTGTTCGCCTTCGCCTCTGCCAAGCGCCGGACGCTGGAGATGCACGCTTCGGTCACCGTCCATCGCGGCAAGGGCTATCTCTTCCTGGGCCACAGCGGCACCGGCAAGTCCACCCATTCGCGCCAGTGGCTGGCCGCTTTCAGCGACGCATGGCTGCTCAACGATGACAACCCCATCCTGCGCCTATGGGGCGACGGCGAAGAGACGCAGGTGGTGGTGTACGGCTCGCCATGGAGCGGCAAGACGGCCTGCTACATCAACGGCGCCTACCCTGTCGGAGGCATCGTCAAACTGAGCCAAGCGCCACATAACCAACTGCGTACGCTCCCGCTGCCCGAGGCATACGCCTATATGCTCTCCTCCTCTTCCGGGCTGAAAATCAGCCCCTCCACGATGGATGCGCTCTACGAGACCATCTCCACGCTCATCCAGACCGTCGGCCTATACGGCATGGAGTGCCTGCCCGACGCCGACGCCGCACACGTCTGCCACGACGGCATGCAGCACTCTTAACATCCACACAACAAGCATCATACGACATGACTCCCCGACTCTCCCCCGCCGCAGAAGCCTTCATGGAAGCCTTGCAGGCCGCCATATGGAACAAGCCCCTGCACCTGCCTGATGACATATGGCTCTCACGCGACTTCTGGATTCTCGCCCAACGGCAGAAATGCAGCCATATGATGGCGGTCTTCGCCTTAGAGAACAACGCCCCCGTGCCGGACCCGACGACCTACAAAATGGCTGTTTACCAGGTGCTTCAGCGTCAGGTGCGTCAGGACAGGCTCATGACCGACCTGGTGCAACTGCTGGACGAACACCATATCCAAGCCACCGTCATCAAGGGCTTCGGACTCGCTCGGCTCTATCCCAAGAACGAGATGCGCGACTACTGCGACGTGGACCTCTATGTCGGACCCGAGCAATACTACCCCGCCACCGACGTCATCAAAGCCGCCTACCCGGACGACTACTGGCATTCGGACACCGAAGGGGGCATACACTTTATCCTCGTGCTGGACAAGGACTTAGACCGCATCGCCGAGATTCACCGTGTGGCCATGGAGTTTGCGGACGCACAGGCCGACCGGGCATGGCAGGCCTTCACCGCCAAGCATATCCACGAGCAGTCGCAGACAGTGCAAGTCAATGGCGCTCAAATCCTTATGCCAGGGCATTACTTCAACTCCCTGTACGTCTTCCTCCATGCGTGGCACCATTTCGAGGGGGGCGGTGTCGGTCTGCGGCAGATAGCCGACTGGGCGCTGTGTCTGCATGCCCTTGCGGCGCAGCAGACGGACGAACAACGGCGCGCACGCACCGATGAACTGAGGCAAGTCCTCACACAGATGCACATGCTCGAGGTATGGCAGACCTTCGCCTACGTACTCGTCCACCGGCTCGGCCTGCCTCAGGACGAGATGCCCCTCTACACGCCCGCCGCGAAAGACAAAGCCGAGCGGCTCTTCCTGCAACTCATCCTCGAGGGGCACGCCTACCGCTCCGCCAAAGCGCCCGCCAAGGGGCTCATGCGGCTCTATCCGCACAAACGACCCGAGAGCGGACGCCTGCGCCAGAGAGCCTATACGGCCGCCAAACTGCTCTTCGAATGGCGGGAACTCAGCAAGTTCTTCCCCGGCTACGCATGGCACGAACTCATCGCCAAACTCCGTCTCGGGCTCAACAAACACGCCTGACCGCCACAAACGGGCACAAAAAAAGCCCGAAAGGGCTTTAAGACCCCCGGGGGAGAGGCCCCGAGCGGAACAAAAAAAAGCCCGAAAGGGCTTTGGCGTGGAGTATAGGGGACTCGAACCCCTTACCTCAACATTGCGAACGTTGCGCTCTACCAGATGAGCTAATACCCCGAACCTTCCGCCGCGCGAACCACCGTCCCTGACGAAAAGCGGATGCAAAATTACAACAAATAATTGATATACGCAAGACCTACCTTCGTTTTTTAGTACTTTTATGCAAAGCCCCACAATGAATACTCCCATAGACACGCAGCCGGACAACGACCTCTATTCCGCTTTCTTTCAGCGAGGTGCACTCCTGCTCGGCGACGAGCGGATGGAGCGTATCCGCGGCCTGCGGGTCATCCTCTTCGGCGTCGGAGGAGTCGGCTCATGGTGCGCCGAAGCACTCATCCGCACCGGCATCACCCGCCTGACGCTCGTGGACTTCGACACCGTCGCCCCCTCTAACATCAACCGCCAGCTACCCGCCACCGCCGACACCATCGGCCGCCCCAAAGTGGAGGCCATGCGGGAGCGCCTGCTCAGCATCACCCCCCGGGCGGACATCCGGGCCCTGTGCATGCCCTATAACGAGCAGAACAGGAGCCACTTCCCGCTGGAGCAGTTCGACGTCGTCATCGACTGCATCGACTCTATACCCGACAAGACGCTCCTCATCACGCACGCCACTTCGCTACCCGCCGTACGGTTCTACTCCTCCATGGGAGCCGCCCGCAAGGTGGACCCCACGCGCGTGCGCATCGCGCCTTTTAACAAGGTGCAGGGATGCCCGCTCGCACGTGCCCTACGCCAGCGCATGCGCCGCGAACACACTTTCCCCCAAGCGCCTTTCCTCTGCGCCTATAGCGACGAGCCTCCCATTCTCGCGCAGAAAGGCTCACTCGTCTATGTCACAGCCGTCTTCGGACTCATACTCGCGGCACAAGTCATCAACGACACGCCCTAACACACACAAAAGCCTGCTCGATGAGCAGGCTTTGTAGTGCTACGGGGGAATGCCAACAGTACCGATAAGCACCTAATCTTGGGCATAGAAGTCTCCTCTGCCAAAGAATATCCATTCGATGGACACCCCGAACTTGGTGCATAGGTTGTAGATGTTATCTACAGTACAAGACAGGTCTCCACGCTCAAGCATGGAGAAGTTCTGTGGCTGCAATCCTGTAGCAACACAGAAATCCTTTTTCATTTGGACTTTCTCATCCGCATAAAGCAGCCGATAGGCCTTCAAAAAGCGTTTGTCAATCTCAGTGCGCTGGGGTGTTTTCATTAGCAATCGTGTTGTTGGTTTATGAGGTTAGCCGAAGTTAGTGCAAGACATATTAACGTTTTGCCGCCTCCTTCTGCACATACATATTATATAAGGATGTCAACGGAGTGCCATCTGCAGTGTTCCAATACGGAGAAGGCTGCACGGCTTCTTTTGTCTCCATTTCTTGACAATGCATTACAAAATACATGGCAAAGGTAATAATAATTATTTGAACAAACAAATAATTTAGCAGAAAAGACGGCAGATTTTCATTTGCATGATAATATTCCGGCCTATAATCCGACAATAATGTCACCGATAAACTCAACGACATACTGCTCCGTGCTGTCACCAGTAACGCCAAGTGGTCAGACCTGCAAGAGGAACTGCGCACCCACCTGCTCGGCAAAGACGGCGGACAGGGCGCGTTTGCACGCTATGCCACCACCTATGCCACCACAGCGCTCTCCCAGTACGCCGGGCAGCACAACAAACTGATGACCGACGACCTCGGCACGCAGTGGTTCATGTACACCGGCTCAAACAAGGAGACCACCCGCGAGTTTTGCGAACACCTTACTGCAAAGAAATACATCCACCGCTCCGAAATACCCACTATCCTCACGGGCAAGATAGAGTACAACGGCGAGGTACACCAATGCGCCATCTACCCCAAGACCAACCTGCCCTACGGCATGATTGAGGGTACAACGCCGGAGAATTTCCAATGCAACTGCGGTGGTTGGAACTGCCGCCACCAACTCGTACCCGTAGCAGACGCAGTCGTCCCCGCTGCCCTCCGCGCCAAGTTCGCAAAGCCGACCACCACACCCACAGCACCCGAACCTGCCAAACAGACACCGCAAAAGCGACATACAACGACACCAATTCAATCAAACACAAAGCAAGAGCCAACGGTAGAACAGCAACCTACCAAGAGGGTATTAACGCCGGAGCAAATTAAGGAAAGACAAGAACTTACGCGAATTAGACGGAATGCCATTGAGAGTATTTCAAGAGAGAGAAAAACTAACAAACTTAAGGGGGAGCAGTTCCATACAGGGCGTTTAGTTTGTACAAAAAAACATTAGTGTCCACTAAAAATTTGCAAATTGTTCTTTGATTTATTGAAAATTAGTTAGTTACGGGGAAAATTTGTGTCAACGGATTTGATTTTGTAAATTTGCAGTCAAATTGTCAACTGCTTATGAATCAAGACAAATACGTTTTCACACAAGTGGTAGAGTTCC